>LIUG01000211.1 GCA_001462245.1 Candidatus Fibrimonas termitidis | reverse complement strand
CAATGGTACAAATGGAATTGAAGAATGGGGTTTATTATTGTGGATATTTTCAAGCATTGAGAATAGTTTGATAACTTCATCATCGACTTCCTCTTTAGAATAATAAATGAATGCAAATGCCACTATAAGGAAATGTTCGTACTCATTATCTCTTTGTTCATTTAACTTTGCAGTTTCAAGATATTTTGCTCCTATATCATACAAGAAATTCAAATCAGAATAGTTTCCCATTTTGAGACAGATATCTTCCACTAAATCATAAGCTTTTTTGAATGATTCCATATAATTAGGATTCATATTATCAAAATATATAGAAATAGCATTTGCTAAATTATCAAGAGCTTCCTGATATTTTTCCTCTTTGTAGTAAACGAAAGCAATTTTATAATATATCTCTGCTGTGTCTGGATGATTTGAAATATTAGATAGGTAAATATTTAAAGAATCGTTATAATATTTTAACGCTTTTTTTAGATCATGATTATGTTCCATCTGAAATAATGCGTCTCCGTAACAAGCTAATATTATTGCCTTGCTTTTTTTACTATCGCTATCATTGCTAACAATTTTAGATAAAGAGGAATCAAACCATGGAATAGCCTTGTCAAGCATACCAAGATTACAATATTCAATTGCGATGGCTTTGTCAATATTAAAGTCACAATTGCTGCAAATACTGCAAAGCTCACTAAGTCTTTCTTCGGCAAGCGCACGTTTGTCATCCATGCGATATACTTTTGCAAGTGAAATTAGAATTTGCATAAATTCATCAAAATAATCTGACAAAGAGGCAAAAGTTATTTTAGCTTCTTCATATTTTTCAGCAGACTCTGATAATCTTTCCATTTTACATAATACATCGCCCATGTTTTTTAGAATATTTGCTCTTTCCAGTTTTGAAGTACCCTCCTCAGATTCTATCATTTTGAAAGCTAAGTTAAGAAAATGAAACGAATTTTCATAATCGGGAGTTATTAATCTTGAAAGAATCGTTGCCAATATTTCCAAAGCATTTGCTGAAACGGCATGTTTTTCATATAAATAATTAGCTAGTTTAACAGATTTCTCTATATACAAATATCCATTTTTGGAATAATTTATTGCTTTTAAATAAATATACATTAATTCTTCATTTTCTAAACCCAAGATATTTTCATACTCTTGAATCTGTTCTTCTAATGTTGCGTACTTTATTCCGTCATTGGTAAATATACTCAATTCTTCAAATTGAGGATGATGAGCAAAATATGGAATTTGAGAAAGAGTAATTGCTAATGAACCTCCAAAAGCCAGCGAAAAACAATCTGTGTTACTCGAATCTATATCTTTTTCCTCATTGTCCAAAACAGTGTTACATAGCGATTTAGTTTCTGTCAAGATTGCAAAACGCATATCAGTAAGTACTAAAATTGCATTACTAAAATCAGATTTAGATAAATCAGCTCCAACAAAATTTGTGTTTGTAAGATCTACGCCTGTTAAATCAGAGCTAATTATTTTACATTCTTTTGCTTCAGAATTAACTATTTTTGCATAATTCAAATGAGAATTTTCGAGATTACATCCATTTAATATGGCTTTGTACAATAATGCATTTGTCATATCAACATTGTTGAGAGTAGCATTAGTAAAATCACATCCGCTTAAATCAGAATTCGATAGTATTGATGATGTAAGATCAAGATTTTTAAAATCATATTTAAGTAAATACAATCCAAAGCCCCATTTTTTCGCACAAAATATTTTAAATAATTTTAATGCATTAGGATTATTATGAAAAATATCAATTCTCTCGTTAGAACATCCGCTAAGAATCGCTGAGAAAACATTGAAAATTAAAATGTATTTTTTATCATATTCTTTTTCGGGTATAACATCAGATAAGTAATTGAGATAATCTACCATTATGGATTCTAAAGTATTTTTGTATTCGCTGGAAAGATTAAAATAATTATTATATTCTATTTTTTGAAGTAAAAAGTCTTGTATTTCTGTTGTAATGATACCAGTTATCTTCGAAGCAAATCTTTTAACATTCTCTATAAATTGTTCTTTCTTTAATTCCTTTAAAGAATCAAACAATGAAAAAAATATTTCATATAGGTATTGTGCGCAGTAGAACTCGGCAATTGAAGGGTGTACAAATTTTAATATATTGTTATTTTCAGATTCAAAGTGACATGATACACCGTAATATTGCATCATCAAATCTTTAAAATCATTTAGTTCGAGACAGCCGGAATATGACATTTTATCTTCGCTAAAGCTAAAATTTCCATTTGATAAACGATTAAAATCGCTGTCGCTACCGTCAATAATATCTTTAACTTGTTTTATTGAAATACTATGGGAATTATTATTTAAAAACATATCGTAAGCCACTTTTAGAAGCAAAATATATAAAGGCTCCCAATTTATCCAAAATACAGAATGTTTTTCATCATAAGATAATCTTTGAATACCTCGTATTCCAAAAAGGTCATTATAAAGCGTAAATTTACGAGACTCTTCATAACGTTTTAATCTGGATAAAGTATTCTTGCCTGCATTTGAACTTAACATACTTGCCAAACGGACTTCCTTTTCTATTCGTTCATGAACGATATTTTGTTCAAAAATTTTAGTTTTGGTTTTAACAATCATATAAAGGAATAGTGGAACTCCATAAAAATTTCGAGCCGCAGCATTATTGAGATCCAATATAGTACTGTTTACTTTTTCTTCTGTCTGAATTTTATTATAAAGATTAATCCAGTCGTTAATTCTTTTTATATCAAAAGGCTTAAGTTGAATAACTATTGCAAAATTAGGATAGTAATGTCGATTTATATAATTAGGTCTTGATGTTATTATAACTTTTAGTTTTGGGTATGATTTCAAAGCATTAAAAAGAGATACCATATAAGATTTTTTCCCATTCATCCTTAAAGTATCATCCGCTGTTTGTATTTCGTCACAAGCATCTAAAAGTAACACAGAATTGTTAAGTTCAGATTTTTCTATATTAAGATGTTCACAAATATTAGATATTGGATCTTTAGAGTTTTCTAAAGTCAATTCTCCAAGTGCAAAGAACGATAAACAAAATACTTGGCAATTTTTATTAAATATTTTGTCTTTATCGTATGCAAGTTTTTGTAATAGGCAGCTTTTCCCCATTCCAGCATTGGCAAGAATAATCATAGTTCGTTGGTTATTATCGCTTTTCGTAGCAAAATTTTGAATTAGCTGCAATAGATTTTCATATTTTTGAGAAACTGTGGAAGATGTGAATATAAAATCATAATCTTGTTCAATATATACATCTGACAATTTAACCTTTGTATCCTTATCCTCTAAGAATAAAGGATTGTTGTATTTTGAAGCAAATGAATCACATGATTCAAAATTAGTATTTTTTTCGTCTAAACCTTGTAAAAGAACATCATAAACACGTTGCCTATTGAATGTTTTTCCAGCAACACGTTCCTTAATTTCTTTTTCAACTCTTTCGGATGAAATAGGTAAATATGCTGGTAACAAATCTTGACTTGCTAATGATGATGCATGAAAGCACGCGTTAATCAAATTGATTGACGCACGATTTATTCCTTCATATGAAACTTTATTTGCTTTATCCCAAACTAAAGATACTGTATTTATAAGTCGTATTCTAGCATCTTCTAACTTTGGATATTTATGGCTTATTGACGTCTTTTTAAGTGAAAAAAATATTTGTTCTTCCGTAATACACACTTTCTTAGATACCTTTTTTATAAAAGATTTAGCAACGTCACACAATGAATTATAATTTATACTTTCACTTATCTTATTAAGTATAAATATGATATCTTGTCCATTCTTAGAAGATTGTATTGGATGATTTGTAATAAATTTGAAAGCTCTAAATTGTTCTGGATATTGTTTATCCAGTGTTACAAATTTAGCAAAAGCATTTATAATCGATTCATCACCTGCTTTCCAAAGGGGCTGATCGCTTGCTTTTGTTTTTATCTGTACGCCAGTAAATAAGCCATCAGAATGTTTTATTAAAATATCCTCATGATATTCACAAAGCACTTCTTGCACATCCTCATTCTCATCTAGTAACATACAGCATGTAATAGCGGATATAATCCACTGATACCGAAAGCGATTGGCAGTTTCATCGCCAATATCTTTTGATGAACTTTCATCAATCTGATTATTTTTAATTTCTAACATATCAAACATTCTAAACTTCTTCATTTCCCATGGTTCATTTTACCCCACCAAACTCTGGGGAAAGTTAGAGCTTGGCAAGTTCGTGCCACCATGGCACAATTCTTTGTATTCACCGCTTGCCTTCGGCTAGCGGCGGCACTCCGTGCTTAGTCCTTGAGACAACGAACTGAAAACAAATAACTCTTATCGCTGTTGCCCCTGCCCACGAAGCTGTAGTAGTAGAGCATGTCCCGGCGCCAAGCGCCGTAGCTATTGTACTCCGTGGCACTCCACCAGTAGCCGCGGCTGCCGGCAAAGTAGAAATAGCCATCAGAGTAGCCGTAGCCGCCCGGGAGGGCCGAAAATCCGTATGTGTCCGTACCACTATTGCTGTACCAGCCTGTTGTTGCCTTCAATTTAGTTCCCGCCGTACTCGAACCGCCAGCGTAGTCCGTTAATGTTGTCCATTCTGCATCACTTGGCAAATGCCAACCAGTGGGACAAACACCCATAGCCGTTGCCCAATTGTACAACCTGCCGTAAGCAGTGCAGTTGCTTGGCTGATTGTCATAGCAAGTAGAATTGCCAGTGCCGGGGTTGTAATTCAAATTCTCTGCCATCCACGTTTGCTCGCCTATAACTACGGTTTTGTATGTTTGTCCGCTGTAAGTTACAGAGCCGTATGCTTTCATTGTACCTTCAGAACAATAATGCGTTGAAGTATTGTCGTTTCCAGAGCAAGAGACGTTCAATGTGCCGTTGCAATTGACCGTTTTGGTTGCCTTACCACAAGTTACAGTTGCATTTATATCGCTGTATGTGCCACGTGCAGGATTGTTCCAATTAGGAGCATTTATCCAAGCCGGAGTACCACGAGTACCGTAGCTGCAGGTTAAAGTAGGCGGGGTTATTGTAAAACCGGAAAACCCGCTCGTTGGAACACTGCCGCAGGTGAGCGTAACCGGGTTAACCGTAACTGAGCCGCTGCAATCTGCCGTCTTGGCAGCCAAACCGCAAGTCGCAGTTGCACTTATATTGCTGTATGTACCGGGTGCCGGGTTGCTCCAATCCGGCGCATTTGTCCAAGCCGGAGTACCCAGAGTACCGTGGCTGCAGGCTAAAGCAGGCGAGTTTATTCCTGTGCCCTCGTATCCGGAAGCCGGAACACTGCCGCAGGTGAGCGTAACCGGATTAACCGTCAGTAAGCCGCAAGAAATTTTCGGCACAGTTCCCTGTCCGCAATCCGCTTCCGCAAACACTGCATAACTTCCGGGAGCAGGATTGTCAAAATCCGGCAAATAACCGCTAAAAACAATATCAAAAGGCACAGAACCATCACTGCAAGCAAGCACAGGAGTTATTGCTGTGCCTTCATATCCAATACCAGCCATGCTGCAAGAAACCATTGGCTGCACTACCAATGTGCCGGGGCAGGAAGCAATTAAATTAGTAGCCGTGCCGCAAGTTGCCATTGCGCTTATGTTGCTGTATGTTCCTTCTTTTGGATTGTTCCAGTTAATAGTAGGCGACCCCAACCAGCTTATGCCGGTTGCTGTTGCCCCATTGCCGCAAGTCAAAGCAGGCGGGGTTATTGGCTGGGTTGCATAGCCGGAGGCTGGCACCGTGGCACAAGCGAGCGGTTCAGTTTGCACTGAGGAGGAAGAAGACGTAACAACTTCAGAAGAGGAAGACGATGACGCTAATATCTGCCGCAAACTTATCTCCTGCACCGGCGTACTCCCCCACCCCGTCTCAGGAAAAAACGCATACACAGTATCCAAATACCCCTCCGCCGAAACGGTAATGGTCCAATTTCCGGAAATCGCTTTCTCCAACAACGAACCGGAATTCCCATTCCCAAACCCAACATCAATATTCAATCCCCCGCCGCTATGGGCAAAGCGGGCAGTAAAGGCACTCCCATTCTCCCCCCTCACCGAAAGCAAATAAACACCCATAGCAAGGTTAGGGTGTTCACCGCTGCCACGCAAAACCTGCTTACCGTTCAGCGAATACAAAGCAATATCCGCACTCCTAAACTGCTGGGACAACTCCAATGATATTTTCCCTCGGGAGCTATGCATTATCACCGGATTTGGCGTCTTGCCCGGCCTAGCCAAAAGGGGATCCCCTTCAACAATAATGTGCAGGGTATCCGTATAACCCGCCCGCACCGGCTGTTCAAATTTTTTGCTACCGTCAAGCCGTGCCGTAGCAACAGCGTCAACGTTAACCGTGAACGGCACAAATGCCGTATCCTTGTCCTCTGCAAATGCGTTTATGACAAAAGTCGAGGCTAGGAAAATGCTTTTAAGCACTATTCTGAACTTGTTCATAACGAACTCCTTGATTTAATTGGGAATTTTGGACTTATGTATGGAAAAAACGGGACAGAATATACATTTAATTTGATGACATTGTTAACTTTTATGTCATAAGCAACAGGCGTAGCCTGCACCGCAAGCTCCTGTGTTTTGGGTATTATACACCATTATGTATATAAATATAGCTTTTTTTTGAGAAAATGTCAAAGAAAATGCTTGCTAGACACAAAACGCAAAAATATGTTAAATTTCCCGCTAAATTTTAACATATTCTCTTGATTTATTCAAAAAATATCTAAATTTACAGTATGTTAGATATGCCCCCAGCTGCGGACATTGAAACTCGTGCTATTTTAAGGCGGACACAAGGCTGACCGCTAGTCATTAATAGAGGCTTTGCATTGGGAATGGAAGGTAGCTTAATTGTGGAAAATTCTATATTTATTTTATGAACAAAACAAAGATTTTCTTTCTTTTTGCCCTTTCCGCAATGCTTTTTGCTTGCGGCGACCAAGATTACCCATCTGACGAGAAAGGTTCCCCTCCCAAGCTAAAAAAAAGTTCTATAGTTATATCGCCGTTTGATACCATTAAGGCGGAATTTGATTCTGAGATTGCGAACATAAATGAAATAAAAATAAGCACAGCAAATGCAGATAAGGTAAGCCCGCCAAGACCTTCAAAAAAAACATTGCACTTTATTGGAACATACGGTACCACACCCGGAGGATTGCCGTATTTAAGACCCGGCTCTCTAGACTCCATTGTATTTGGAAATATCAAAAACGAAAACGGAGACACAAAAAAAACAGAAACTCTTACATTTTATACCCATCCTATATTTGACGGCCCGCAAAATAATACAATAGATGGAGCAGACGATATAGATTCTTTCGCAGAATCATTGAGAAACGGAGTTATCTTCGCCGGCGTTTTAGACCATATTCCATCCCAACTTGATCTGGAAGACAACTTCAAGCTGAATCTGAGCGCAGAAGATACCATAGAAATAACAGTGGGGAATTTTCGCAGCCCTCTGTCGGTTCAATTTATAGATCCCAGCAGTACACTGATGAACGTAAAAAAAGGGAATTCCAATACTCTGAAAACAGTAATCTCAACTGCTCATCTGAAACAGGGCTACCCGATTGACACAATGATGGTATCCTATATAAAAGTTCGAGCTGAAGAACCGTTTTCACGCCCCAACCCATATACTCTATCGGTTTCCGTAAAAAGAAGGAGGTAAAATAATGATAGAAATTCTTTCCGAGTTTTATACCAATCATTACAACTTTGGCATAATAGCAGTCCTTATGCTGCTCTTAGCCGCATTCTTTGGTTCCAAAAAGAACTTCAAGGGCGTAGTGGTTATGCTCAGCATATGCCTTGTTTACAACTTGATTTTATACAATAAAACCAAACGAGATCCGAATTGGTACGAAAAAAAACAGTCCGAGATAGAAGGATTTGACCCTGTTAAAAAGCTATGGGAAGATAAACCGGCAGATGACGATGTTGATAAACGAAAATGAATTCATTCCGTTTTTAGCTAAATGCGGAGCGCTAAAATTCGGCAGCTTTGTGACAAAGAGCGGCCGGGTTAGCCCCTATTTTGTGAATATGGGAACGGTTTGCAGCGGTGAAGGGCTTTCGCTCTTGGCTAGCAGCTATGCAAAAATTTTCAAGGAATATTTCGCAGAAAAAGCGGATAATCTTTTTGGACCCGCATATAAAGGCATCCCGCTTTGCGCAGCAACCTCCGCTGCTTTATACAAGGAGCACGGCATAAACGTAAGCTTCACCTATAACCGCAAAGAGGCAAAAGACCACGGCGAGGGCGGAGTTCTAATAGGCGATGTTTATCAGGAAAAAAGAAATATTGTGATAATAGAAGATGTTATTACCGCAGGCACTTCCATAGAAGATACAATGCGGATAATGTCCATTATTCCAAATGCAAAGGTAGTAGGCTTAATAGTGGCAATGGACAGAAAAGAAAAACTAGGTGACGGCAAAAGCGCATTGCAACAAGTCAAAGAAAAATACAATATAGAAGCGTATTCAATAGCCTCTATAGACAATGTTTTGAAATTTGCGCCGGAAGAATATAAAGAGAGCATTGAGAGATACCGCCTGGAATGGGGGGTAGAAAATTGAAATTCATTTTAATTGCCGCCTTCTTTTTCTTCACCTCCTGCTCCCCTAACTTCACAAACTCACACAAAATGTATCACGGTTCACCGCCTAAGAGCGAAAGCATTGGCTATGTTGAACTTGGCGAAGGTTTCATGCTCACTCGTGCCGATTGGTTTGCGAAAAAATTGAATATACATGGCGATTCCATTTACTCTAAATTGGAAACATTGACGGATTCCATTATTTCCGGCGAACTTCAAAAAAGCTGGGGACTCTCTGTTGTTTCGGAAAAAGAGAGAGGGAATTTTTTAAAAGAAACCTTGAAAATGGATAAAACTGTTTTTATAAAAACGAAATTTCCCCAGCAGGGCGCAGAAATTTCAAACAATAAAGGCAATATTCCGAATTACCTATTTATAATCCACGAATACACCATTGGCGGAGATTTGGAAGCCGAAAATTTTTACGATTACACAAAAGCGAATGTAGAACTCGCATCAAGAAATAAGTTTAAAAATCTTTCAATAATAGCGACATTCACGCTTTGGGATAATAAAAAACAACTCCCGCTGAAAAGCGGCATAGTAAGCGTCCAAAAACCGCTAAAGAATGATTCCATTGATAGAGATTTATATATAAACGCAACAAAAGCGGTGGTAGGGGAATGTTTAAAAAAATTATAATATTGGCTATTTTCCTGATTCTGAGTTCCCACGCTGCATCCAATGTTTGGAAAGACGGGGAGTTTTTGCTTTGGAGTTATGGCAAGCGCTATATTTCTGCTGCGGATTTTTGTTTTGCGCTTCGCTATGAAAATGAAAAAATAGGGAACCCCGGCTGCTATGAGGCGGGTGATTTGGAACGTGATACCGTAGCTTCTTTATATGCAAAGTGGCTGAACACAAATTTGGATACCCGTCTTGCGCCGGAAGATTTGCGGCCTCGCAATCCGTATGTAGTTGAAAGGCTGCAATCTTTGAGAGACAGAAATTTATTGTTCAGCACGGTTAAAGGTAATCAGATTTGGTTTTTGCTTTTTGACGAAACGAGTGTGGAACCCAGAGAAATAGCGCTTTTTCCTTTGAGCATGGACTCAGCCAAAATAGCTAGAAAAATAGCAAACGACTGGTTTGGCAGTACGCCGCAAATAAGGCTTTCGGATTCCGAGCGAGCAGCAAAGCAAAGAGAACCCGATGAATACTTTGCCGAGCAACCCATGTATGATGTATGGTTTGGCATAGGCACAGGTTGGAGCAGGGCAAAAGTTCCCTTGACTCCAAATTCTTGGTATAAACGCACATTAAATTCAAGAATCAAAAATTACCGAGACGTAAGGGATTCCACAAGCGCATGGAGCTTTGTGGAGGATTCTTCGCCGTTTTACAGTGCATATGTTGGTGGCTCTTTGTACGATTTTATAGGCTTGGAATTTGAACTCCACCGCTCCAGCCATAAGGCAAAAATTGATAAAAGCGATGCAACTTACGAAGAACTTGACCATTGGACTTTTAACCGATATGAACTTATGCTTTCGCTCATTTTTATGAGAGTTTTTACACCGATCCCGCAAATTGAAATTGAACCGTATGCCTCGGCAAGCTTCATTTACAGTTTTTTCACGGAAGATATTGCGTTTAAGGACGGTGAATTCGGTTCAGGTTTTTATAAAACTCGCTTTGATTTTCAATCTTATTACACAGGTGTAGGTTTAAATCTTGGGTTAAGAACGGCATTTTTCAAAAATTATGCCATTAATGTACGCACCGGCATAGCGAGCAGGGGTACTTCAATGGTCACGGAAAATGTCATTGGCAGTTCCACAACGGATGTTTACGTAGCCGCAGGCTTGGAATACCACTTTAGGTGGAAATAGATGCACCCCATCTGCAATATTCCGCTATAGGGCACGCATTGCACGGGAAAATTTTTTGGCAAAAATAAGCATTACCTTTCAACGGTTCGGCAAAAAATTGCAGAGCGTGGCAGGCAAAGGCCGGTTTTTTTGGAAATAATTCTTTGTAAATGGAATTCACTGTTCTCAATTTTTCTTTTGGATTTTCTTCCGGGTCGTAAACTTTTGTTTGAATGAGCCAGCGTCTTGCTCCGGCGGAGCTCGGAAGCGGCGGCAATGCTCCGGCACCCATCTGAGAAAATATTTTCAATCTATGCAAAAAATTTAAAATCTTCGGGCGAAGCGCGCTGGTTCTTCCCATATAAAAAATCTCGCTGCACTCCCTCCAAATATCAGATGGGGAATGGTTCTTGGCCCACAAATCAAGGCGATTTTTCCTGATGCGTGCAAACCGGCCCACACTCCAAATTATGCCCGCAACCTGTGGAGCGAGATTCCAGTCTTTGAGTTCGCATTTTGAAATTGCGTTCAAAATCAAATCTTCAGCAGGAGCCGGAAGTTCCGCAACATCGTTGATATTTTTTTGCAATTCAAGTAAAAAATTTTGCAATTCCGCCAGTTTTATACCCTGCTGCAAAGCACAGCCCAAAAGCAGCCAACTTATTTTTACGGGCAAATTCTCCGCCTTGTCTGCAACCTCTGCAAGCGGGTCTTTAAGCTGCGAAGCTTTTAATATCCATTCGCTAACTGGATCAGTCACACAACAACCCGAATCTTAAACCCAAAGTTGAAATCTTTATGGAATCCACTCTTAATTTTTCGCAAAGAGAACGAAGCCAATAAAGCCCGCATATAATAACATCCCCCCTGCCCTGCTCCAAACCTGGCATTGCATTTCTGAGTTCCTTGGACAAATTGCTCAGATGTATTATAACCCGTTCAATATCGGCGGCAAAAATAGTTTGCCCCTCCAAAGCGTCTGCGTCAAAATGCTTCATCTCTTTTGCCAGCATTCCAAGGGCTACAGCCGTTCCGCCGACAAAATATGTATCTCTTTTTGCGAAAGGTTTTAAGTTGACGGTTTTGAAAAAATCCTTTGCCCATTTTTTGTACTCGGGTCCCGGTATGGCACCCATGTTTTCAAAAAGTTCTAAGGCTCCTATAGGTATGCTCAAAAAATTTTTCCCGGTTGATAATTCCGTTGAACTGCCACCCGCATCAACAGTTAAAATTCCCTGCCCATAAACCTGTGAGACCGCTTTATAAGAGAGTTCGGCTTCTTCTTCGCCGCTCACTATGCGGGGTTTTATCCAAAGAACACGCTCCGCAGCCTGCAGTGCTTCTTCTTGGTTCTTAGCCTTGCGCATAGCCTCCGTCATGGCAACCGCCTTTAGCTCCGCCCCCAACGAATGTGCCAATCCTCTAAAGTTAGTCAAAATATCGCAAAGTGTTTCCAGCCTATCTTTTGATATTTCGCCATTTACATGAATATCTTCGCCAAGTCTGCAAACTTCGATCTTTTGTACCAAGGCTTTTATGCCACCTTCATCTTTTTTTGCAACTAAAAGAATTGTGCTGTGGCTGCCTATATCTATGGAAGCAATGTGCGGAAAAGCATTGAACATGGTGGGAATTTACTAAATTTTGAACCCGTGCAGTAATATTTTGTCTGAACCCCGACATCCCCCATTTCACGGCAAAATATGCGAATTTTACGGTAAATGTGACAAATATCGCCGCAAATGAGTCAACCGCAAGGGATTGCCCCTAAGATGCGGATATATTTTCTATATTACCCCCAATATGACCCTTTCTCGCAAAATAACGTCTCTCGCCAGACCCTCATACAGAGGCTCTGTGGCACGTTACGTTCAGGGGTCGAAAAACCATTCCCAGGGCACGTATCGTGATTTTAGGGCCATTACAGCCCAAATAAACGCCATTTACCCCCCCCCAAGACCTATACAGAAATCGCTTTAGATGCGTTTCTAAGCCCCTTAGAGGCACGTTCTCCGCTTCGGAG
>LIUG01000210.1 GCA_001462245.1 Candidatus Fibrimonas termitidis | reverse complement strand
GCTGATAAAACTATGGATATATGCTGTTTTATCCACATATACGGCAAAATCATTTATCACATCGGAAAATGTTTGAACGCCAGAAAATGGAAGTTTGCGGAGCATTATGGATAAAATAGAAATTTCTCCTAATTCTTGGAATGCCTTGTATCCCACACAGAAATCGCCATAACATCAGAGGACAGAAGCTGCCCGAGCTTTTCCAATTTAGCAAAAATCTTAAAGGCGGAAATATCACTACTATTTCATAATCTCAATAATATCCCGCATTCCAATGCTTCCGGCGTAGTCCAGCCGGCTGCAAATACGTAATGCGCCAAGCTCAAGCAGGCTCAAAAGCCTAACAAGCGAAAATACGCTTATAAATCGTTCCTCGGTCGCTTTTTCTTATTAACGCATATACGGTAGCCTTCGCCTTGTTTCCCCAACTTTTCCTGTTTCTCAAAGGATATGTCGTAATTTTTCATTATGTAGCGGAATCCCTGCACAATCGGGTTTGTATCTCCCACGGAATCCCAGTAAGCACTGCTGCGATAGGCAGCCTCTGCATTGTACATATTAATATGCTCTTCATTAATAAGTGGTGCTTTAGCCATTTTGTTTTCTCCTTGTTGAAAATGAAAATAATATAGAAAAAATTTATATATTATGAATCTAATTTTTCATCAACAAAGAGGTAAAGCTATGAAAAACATCAAAATCGGGCCAAAACTGATAACCGCATTTGTAATTATCGCAGTTTTAGCGACTGTTATGGGCATATACATAGAAATAAACCTAAAAAATATCAATGACCGCGATAATATGCTCTATGAAAAAGGAGCCGTCCCCCTAAGCTTGCTGGTAAAAACCGCCGAGCAGGCAATGTTGCTGCAAGTATATACGCGAGACTATCAATTAGCTACAAATGACGAAGGACGCAAAAACGCTCTAAAGTCTACAGATGAGGCTCATGCCATTTTAAAAGACGTTATTGGTCAACAGATTGAGTTGGCAATAACCGAAGCCGGAAAACAGAAGTTAAAGAATTTGATGCCTACGGTTGACAACTATGTAAAAGAAATGCACGCTTTTGCAAAAGTGCCCATTATACCATGCCCAAACACAGGAATGAATCTGAATCCCTTGCCAAAGTCAATACAAAATGCCGGGCTGGAAATTTTTAAAGCAGGAAACATAGCCATAGTAGATAAAATTGAAATGACCGGAAAACTGGCAAAAGAAAATGATGCTGTGGCTCATCATGCCGAATATATCTCAAAAATTGCGATAGCCGTAATTTTCTTGTTTTCCATAGGCTTTGGTTTGTATCTCACATTTTCCATCACTACCCCTATAAATATCTTAGTCAACGATATTAAAGCAATGGAATCAGGTGATATGACCACTTGCATCGCTTTAAATCGCAAAGACGAACTTGGAACGCTTGGAGAGGCGCAAGATAATTTGTCTGCCAAATTACGGAGTATTCTTATAGGTTTGCGCAATAATTCGGATACTTTAGCCGGAGCTGCCGAAGAACTTTCTTCAGTGAGCAGGCAGCTTGCAAGCGGCAGCGAAGAAACAGTTAACCAGAGCAGCACGGTTGCAAGCACAACCGAGCAAATGGCGGTGAACATAAATGCAATGGCGAGCGGCGCAGAAGAGGCAAGCGTAAATGCCAATGAGGTAGCCGGCGCGGCAGAGCAAATGAGCACCAACATGAACACCATAGCCGCAGCAATAGAAGAGATGAGCGCAAGCATAAGCCAAATATCCGTCAACGCAAACGATGCTCGCAAAATTTCAGAAGCGGCAACGGTAAAATCAAGCGATGCTACCAAGGCCATGAGCACGCTTGGCATGGCGGCCAAAGAAATAGGCCAAGTGACCGACGTAATAAAAAAGATAGCCGACAAAACGAACTTGCTTGCATTAAACGCAACCATAGAAGCGGCGAGTGCCGGTGAAGCCGGTAAGGGTTTTGCGGTGGTTGCCAGTGAAATCAAAGAGCTGGCCAACCAGAGCGCGCAAAGCGCAGATGACATTGCCCGCCGCATAGAAGGCATCCAGCAGGGCACCGGCGATGCGGTAACTGTGATAGGCGATGTGAGTGACATCATCACCAAAATAAACCAAAGCGTAGAAGCCATAGTAGGCCATGTTGAGCAACAAACCAAGGCAAGCAACGAAATAGCCAGCAATGTAGCACAAGCGAACACCGGCGCAAAAAGGGTTGCTTCCGCTATTGGCGAAGTAGCCAGAGGTTCCAATGATGTTTCAAAAAATGCGGGTGAGGCGGCAAAGGGAGCTCAAAACGTAAGCGGCAATGTTGCGGGGATGAGCCAGGTAGCCAAAGATAGCGCGCAAGGCGCAGCCCAAGTTAGCCAAAGCGCAGGTGATTTGGCTCAAATTGCAGGTGAATTAAAGCAAGCTGTGAGCCAGTTTAAGGTTTGATTTTTCTACATTACCCCGCTATGAACGAAAAAAACAGCCAAAACAGCAAAGCTGCGCCAAATTCGGCGGAGTCTTTGTTTGAACACTTGAAAAATGATTTTTGGCCCCGGCATGGAACAAAAGTCTTGATTATTCTGTTGCTTTTAGGGGTCGGGGCTTCTCTTATTGTCCAAAAACTGAAATCTTCCGAAGTGGAAGAAGTTGCGATGGCAGAGGAACTTGGCAAAGGCTTTGCCTATATATATGCAGGTAAAGGAGACTCTGCTCTTGCGGCTCTTGAAGGCGCAATCCAAAACGGAAATTTGAAAGGCTTGTCCCTTGCAAAAGCTACGCTCCTGGCCGGCAACCTCCACCTGCAAAACAGCAATCTTGACAGTGCGGAAGCATTATACAGGCAAGCCGTTTCCAATGCTTCCGGCGTTGAAATAATATCTTCTGCGGCAGAGCATGGGCTTGCAGTGGTGGCTATGGAAAGGCAAAACTACCCCGAAGCCATCTCCCTTTTGAACGCATTTATAAATAAATACGGAAAACGCACCGGGGACCTCGCAAAGAGATACGCAAAAACCGAGCCTGTGGATAAAGTTCCGACTGTGCCGGACGCTCTATGGAAATTAACCCTTTGCTACCTAGAAACCGGCGACAATGAAAAAACAGCGCAAACTGCCGAGAAGCTTTTGAAAATTTACGGGGATTCACAAAAAGCCGCAGATGCGTCAAAACTGCTTGCAACATTAGTGAGGAAATAAAATGTTAACTTGGATAAGCGAAAACGCAAAATGGGTAATCTACATTTTCATAATAGGAATTGTCGCAGGTTTGTTGTTCATGGACACATCCGCCCTGCGAATAGATAACAGACCTCCTGTGGGAACAGTGAACGGCGAAAAACTTTCAAATGATTTGTTTGACAGTCGTCTGCGTCAAATACAAAGCCAGCAGCCGGGGCTTTCAAGTGAACAATCCGCTCAAATGCGAGATGAATTGTTCCGTTCATTTGTTCAGCAGCACCTGATGGAAAATGTAATCGCAGAAACAAAAACAAAAGCCTCTGTTTATGAAATGTCTAGGGATTTGCGTGCTGACCCTCCGCAGGGCATAAACCGCGAACCGACCTTTCAAACCGATGGAGTTTTTGATTTCGCGAAATACGAGGCGTGGCTCGCCGACCCTGCCACTTATGATATTCCCTTTATGCTTGAATACGAAAATATGCTGAAAATGGCAAAAATTCCGGAAAAACAACTCCGTGCTCTCGTTGGCGCAGGTTTTCACCCGTCCAGCTTAGAGGCAAAGTACAATGTTTTAAACAGAGAAACAAAATTTGAAGTTTTAAATGCGCAGGGCAAAGCTCATGCGTTTGAAGAAGTTTCCGTTTCTCAAAACTCAATAGATTCCGTTTTCAAAGCCGAACCGGACAGTTTTTTTGTTGCGGAAGATTTGGCAAAAGTTAATTATATCGCAATTCCTGTTGAAGCCAGCATAAGAGACAAAGAGAGCACTTTGGAATACGCTAATATGTTGCTCGCTCAAATAAAAGACGGCGCAGACTTTGCGGAAATAGCTCGCAACAGTTCCGATGATCCGGGTTCCGCTGCGCAAGGCGGCGAACTTGGCGATTACGGTCCGCGCGGGAGATGGGTCGCGGAATTTGACAGCGCAGCTTTTGCGCTGGATTCCGGTGAAATTAGCACCCCTGTTCGCACTCAATTTGGCTACCATATAATACAAAGCCTTGGAAAAAGAATTGAGAATGATGAGGAACAGGTTAAAGCAAGGCACCTGCTCCTTGCGGTTGTTGCAACATCGGAAACCATAGATAGTTTGGAAGCGATTTTGAATATTGTAAAAACCGATGTAGATGCCGGAAAAAGTTTTGAAGAGGCGGCAAAAGCCAAGGGTTTGGAAGCAAAGCTTTCCGATTGGTTCAAAAAAGGCGGTGAAATACCGGAATTGGGGCATACGCCCGGGCTTTCTTCTTATGCGTTTTTCAATCCTTTGCGCCCCAAAGAAGAATCCAAAACTTCTGATATTATGCAAAATTCAAAATGGGTTGTTATATTTCAAAAAGCGGACTATTTATCTGCGGGTTCAAGAAATTTGGATTTTGCAAAATCAAAAATTGAGCAAAATCTTAAATCAAGGGCGAAAATCAATGCGATTGCGGATTATTTAAAAGCAAATATTGACAAAATTGATGAAGCTGAAAATGTTACGATAGATTCCGCTTCTGTTTCTTTTGAAGGATATTTGCCCGGCCTTGGTTATGCGAATCCGGCTCTTTACAAGGCCTTGTCAACGGCAAAAGAGGGCGTGTGGAGTGGGCCATACACAAGCGAGCAAAATGCGGTATTGATAAAGGTTCTTGAGAAAAAAGTTCCTGATAAAGAAGCCGTAAATGCTGCTGTAAAAAATGACCTTTCAATGTCTTGGCAATTCGGTTCTTTTAGCGCTTTTAGCGATTATATGCGCAACTTGGAAGCCAATGCGAAGATTGTGAACAATTTGGATTTGTATTACCGGGAATGATTTTTCTTGTAGGCCCTTATTGCCCACAATGCTACTCCGCTTAAAATCATGGCGGAGCACAGTATCTGCCCGCGGCTCATATCAAAGGTGTTTAGGCCTATATGAGCATCGGGTTCTCTGAAAAACTCAATGAAAAATCTCGCTATGCCGTAGCCAATTAAGTAAAGAGCCATAACATGGTCTCTGGTTTTGGGGAATAGCCTCCACAAGGCGTAAAGAATTCCGAATAAAATAAATCCCTCAAAGCACATTTCATAAAGCTGGCTTGGATGCCTGAGAACCGATGGGTTTTCCGGTGCATGAGGGAATAGCATTCCAATAGGGGAGTCCGTAACCCTGCCGTAAAGCTCGCCGTTTATAAAGTTGCCGAGCCGCCCGAAGGTATAGACCAAAGGCACAACGAGAAAAATAGTATTTACGGTTTTCCAGTAGTCCAGCTTTTCTTTTTTTATGGCGTAGGAAGCGAGCAAAAAAGATCCTATAAGCCCGCCGTGGTAGCTCATTCCGGAAATCCCGGTAAAGTGTAGCCCGCCGCTAAAGCTGAACGGCAAAATAATTTCGGAAAGATGGTTTGCATAATAGCCGAAGTTGTAAAAAAACACATAGCCCAAGCGCGCCCCAAGCAAAATTCCCGCAATCAGCCAGGTAACTACGCTATCCAACTGATCGTGCTTTATCGGTTGAATTTTATGCTTATTTGTAAAGTACCGAACCAAGTGATAGCCCAAAAAGAAAGCTACTAGGTACATAAGCCCATACCACCGCAAAGGAAAACCAAAAATGGTAATGGCCGTTGGGTCTAAATTTTCCGGAATTGTATTCCACCAAGAGTAAGACATGAGGGGAAGATAGAAAATTTTTCTACTTTCCTCGAAATGCCAATAGCACATAACAACTTGAATAATGTCCTTGCGAGCGCAATACGTGAAGTATTTTCCTATATTTCTAGGTTCAAAGGGCAATTATTTATATTGAAAATAGAGGACTCGCTCCTAGACAACCCGGCATTTCCCGTGCTGGTAAGGGATATTGCGCAGCTTCACAACGTAGGTATAAAAATTTTGATTGTGCCCGGCACAAGGAATAGCATAGACCATAAACTCAGGACTTATGGGCTAAAACCCGATTTTAAAAACGGAATAAGATTGACCTCGGAAGAAGCATTGCCATTGGTGGAGCAAGCTTCGCTCGGAGCTGCGCAACGCATACTTTCGCACTTAACGGCAAACGGAATTAACGGTATTCAAGGAAACTGGGTTCAGGCACGGAGCCTTGGCGTTGTGGATGGAGTTGATTATATGCGTACCGGTAAAATAGAGCGCATAGAGAAAGCCATTATAGAAAAGCTTTTGCACGAAGGGTTTATCCCTATTTTGCCGCCCATCGGGTGGAACAAACTCGGACATGCCTATAATATTTCCAGCACGGAATTGGCGACAGAGTTTAGCCGTTATATATCCGTTGGGAAACTATTTTTTATAGGGGAAGAGGGAGGGATAAAAACCGAAGGGCTTGCACGGGGCAAACTCACAAAGAGACTTGAACTCTCCAACCACGGCTTGATCTCTGCGCTGGATATAAATCAGGCTACGGAAATTTTGGAATTAAACCGGCAGCTTCCCTTTGCGCAACGTGATTACTTGGAAAATGCGATAAAGGCTTGCCGTGCCGGAGTAAAGCGAATTCATTTGCTCCATGGCATTGGGCAGGGAAGCATTTTGCAAGAAGTTTTTTCCAGCCGGGGCAATGGAACAATGGTTTATGCAAATGATTATTTGAATTTGCGCACAGCAACCATAGAGGATATTCCGGATATGCTCGGCATTATGCAGAATTATGTGGAGCGTGGGCTTTTGATAGCGAGAAGCCAAGAAGACATTGAGGAAAAACTGGATGATTACGTGGTATATGCGGTGGATAATGCAATTCACGGCTGCGGCGCATTGCATGCTTTTGAAAAATCCTGTTTTGAAATTGCCGCTATTGCCGTTGGCGCAAATTACAAAGATGCCGGTATTGGCGAAGCGGTTGTCAATTTTTTGATAGAGAAGGCAAAGAAATTAAAAGCGAAAAAACTCTTCCTTTTAACAACCCAAGCCTCCGATTGGTTCTACTCTCTAGGCTTTAAAGACGGTTCTGCGGATGACCTGCCGAAATCAAAAAGGGATAAATACAACAATGGCAGAAATTCAAAAGTCATGATAAGGGTTGTTTAGTGGCTCCAAGCGGGGTTGAACCGCTGACACACGGATTTTCAGTCCGTTGCTCTACCAACTGAGCTACAGAGCCAAGGGTGTTAAAATATAGCAAATTTTTAAGTATTTGTCAAGTACGCCTTCCACGTTGTCTCCAATAAAGTGTCCAAATCGGAGCATTCTGCTTGCCAGCCCAGAAAATTCTTCGCCAAAGCGGGATTTGCCAGAACAACAGCCGGGTCGCCGGCACGCCTGCCCGTTATTTGGTAGTTTATCTTTTTGCCGGAAATGCGCTCCGTTGCCTTTATCACCTCTAAAACACTGTTTCCGCTGTTCACACCCAAATTCACCGTAAAACTATTGCTGCTTTGCAACTTATCAAAAGCCATCCTGTGTGCTCTAGCCAAGTCGCTCACATGGATATAATCCCTTACCCCAGTGCCGTCTTCGGTTTCGTAATCATTCCCAAAAACGCTAACACAGGCCCTTTTGCCTATAGCAGCTTCCATAACAATGGGTATCAAATTTGCCGGATTTTGCTCCAGCCCGCTGATCCTGCCCTTTATATCGTAGCCGGCTGCATTAAAATAGCGGAGTGCGGCATATTTTATGCTTTTTAATCTCCAATACCACTGCAAATACTGCTCAATGGCGAGTTTTGTGTAGCCATAATAATTTTCCGGCTCTGTCGGATGCTTTTCGTCCATTGGAAGGTACCGGGGGTTGCCATATACGGCTGCAGAACTGGAAAACACGATGTATTCAATGCCATGCTTTGAAGCCGCATTCAAAATGTTTAAAGAGCCGGTTATATTATGAACACTGTATTTTTCCGGTAACAACATAGACTCGCCAGCGGCTTTCAATGCCGCCAAATGCACAATGCCGTCCGGCCTTGCATTATCAAAAAAATCGTTTAACCTCTGCACGTCTAAAATATCGCCGTGGGTAAAATCGGCCTCTTTAAATAGATTTTGCCTTAACCCGCTGCTCAAATTATCGTAAACAAAAACTCTGTAGCCAAAATCAAGAAGCTCTCTTGAAACATGCGAACCTATATAGCCGGCTCCTCCTATAACGGCAATTTTCATATGCTAAAATCCTTGGGATATTATGAAGTTAAATTCCATTGTGCCAATGCTCGGACCATCGTAGCCTCCATATTCACCGGGGTCAAGAGGCCATGCAAAGTCAAAACCTATAATGCCAAGCATTGGAACCATAACACGGAAACCAAAGCCAAAATCACGCTTAAGCGAAGAAATATCCCAATCTCGAAGTGGAGAACCGATATTTTTGCTAACCTTTTGATTTGGCGAATAAACATCGCCAAACACATTTCCGGCATCAAAGAAGAGCGGCAGTAAATAAAAGAGGTTGGGAGAAATAGGCCAAGTTAATTCTGCGCCAAAATACTGATAGCTGCGCCCAAGCCTATATGCGCCAAGAGAACCTGCGCTATAGCCACGCATTAAACCCTTGTAGCCAAGCGCCCCGCCCATTTGGTAAAGATTGCGGTATTGCAAGGAACTTCCGGTAATAACGCCGAATTCATTTGTTAAACCAAGAGCCAGTTTATCGGAATAAACCGGGAACCACCATTTTATGCTGAGTTCCGTTTGCAAAAAACTAAAATCTCCTCCTAAGAAACGCGGGGAATTTTCCCCCGAGAGGCGTGATATTGCCCAAGATGTAGATAGCACATAACGGGAACCCTCAGTTGGGAAAATAGGCAAGTTTTTATCATCTCTTATTATGACAAAATCGAGAGTGGCTTCGTTTCCGGTAAAGCGAACAAGGCTGCCTTCTATATTTGGGCCTTGCTCGTTTCTCTGCCAGCTAACTCCTGTTTGCGCATAGAAATAATCATCCGGCCATGTTAATCTGCGCCCCACATAAACACTGCCGCCATAGCGGGTTATATCATGGACTGAATAGCCGTTCCACCAAGTGTAGTTCACAGACGCTCCGACTTTCACGGGTGTATCAAAAAGCCAGGGTTCGGCAAAGCCAAGTCCTATGCTCTTTTTGCCAACTCCGTATTCGGCGCTCATATTTGCCACTTGGCCATCTCCCATGCAGCAATTCGGAATTGATAGGTTAAGCGTAAACACCAAACCGTCTGCTTGGCTGTATGCGGCTCCTGCGCCGAACTGCCCGGTACCGGCTTCACGCTCGGACACCGCAAAAACCAAATCAACATCCTGCTCGCCCACGGGCTGAATATCCGGCAAAACGTTGTCAAAATAATTCAACTGCATTATATCCCTGAAACTGCGTTCCAAAAGGGATTGCCTATAAGTATCGCCGGGGTAGAGTTTTATTTCCCTGCGAATAACTTTGTCTTTTGTTTTTGTATTGCCCCTTATATGCACCTTGTGTATTTGCGCAGGCAAGCCCTCACGCATGGCAAAGCTCAAATTGACAACCGAATCATTTGTGAAAATCCTTGTCTCCTCCATTTGCACAAATAAATAACCATCTTCTCTATAAGAGTTCAAAATTGCTTTTTTTGTTGAGTCATACTGGTAGTAGTCAAAAACCTTGCCGCTATCCAAGCGAACCTGTGCTTGCAAAAACACAGTCGGCAAAACCTCGTTACCCTTGAAATGCACCCATCCGGCATAATATTTTCTGCCTTCTTTAATGTTTATGTCTATTCGAACATAACTTGCCGTATTAACGCTATCATATTGCATGAGCGCAGGTATTGTTTCTTCCAAGGAATAACGGGTTAAAAGTTTGTCTTCATAAACCGTACGCTTCTTTTTTGCGAGCAAACTATCTATGCGAGGATTTTTCCAAGTCTTGCCCTTCAAGCTTTTTATCCATTCTTTCCTAATTGAACTGAAAGTTATTACGTTGTTCAAAATATCCGCAGCCAATTTTTCGCTTTGAACGTTCGGAACGGGGAAAGCCTGATGGTCTTCCATTTTTGCCCTGTATTCCCTATAATAATGCGAAGATATCGCAATGGATTTACCGGCCAGGTAATGCAAGGGACTTTCTTTGTCCTGTAAATTTTTGTTCAACTGGGAGTAAAGAAGCGGCAAGGCAGAGCCTTTACGCACCATGCGTCCCAAATAAAAACGGCCACTGGAATCGGGCAAATAGGTTGCTTTATATTCCAAAAGTTCCGCATCTAAAAAACCATGGCTTCTCGCAGAATTTATAACGGAATCTCTGTCTGTATTAAAAACATCCGCTTTAAAGTCGCCTCCTCCCCACCAGGAGTCGGTTTTTGTTTGCATGCGCCCTAAAATTTCTTCCTTAGGCACGTTATCGTTGCCGGAAATAAAAATAGAATCCACCTTTACCTTATTGCCCTCGCTTACATATATAATAACCCTATTTTTGTGCTCTCCTACGGGAATTTCCTGCACCCACGCCTCAGCGAGCAGGTACCCTTGGGAGCGGTAGTGGCTCAAAATTGCCTGCCTGTCGCGTTCCAAATCGCTTTTGCTATAAACTGCGCCTGCTGTTATTCGGGTTTTTAACCTGAGTTCTTCTTCTGTAACCTCATCATAGCCTTCTATGAGCAAGGTGTCCAAGGCCGGCTGCTCAACTACTTCAAAAACCAAATGAACCTCACCGTCTTCGCTGTATCTTGCAGAGGCTTTAATATCATCAAACATTCCGGTTTCGTATAGGGACTCAATGGTCTTTTTTATCTGTTCTGCCAAAATAGACGGTGAATAGCTTGTGTTTTCTTTCAAAGATATGCGTGGTTTTAGCGTGGATGGGCTAGTATATAAAGTCCCTTCTATGCTTATACTGCCAACTCGGTTATCTTCCGAGATGTTTAAAGGCATATCGGCAAACTGCGCAAAAGCCAGCACACATGAAATGAACAGAAATAAGGATGTTTTAAAAAACATTGGGAAAGGTAATATAGTAAATGTGGTTTTCTATTTACTACTACGTCCCTTGCTTGGTTGGCTCCTTAACATCCACAAGAAAACCTAGCCCGTACTGAGTGCCGTTTATGGTCAAAGCTGCGCCGCCCGAATTAAAGTTAACCCCGGTTACCACACCTTCTTGATAAGCGTAGCCTACAGCTTTTGCACCGTTTACGCTCATCACTTCAACAGTGTATTTACCGCCTAAGTACATATCGCCGGTATCAGCATTCCTGCCGTTCCATTTTATGGTTGTATCTCCGCCCTTGCTATCATCAAGCGAAAAGGCTATTTCAGCTACAACATTTTTATCTTCATCCCTGATGATTACAGTGCCCTGGCTATTTCCTTCCAAAACATGAATGTTAAATTCTCTTTCGCTTAAACCCTTGTGCTTAAATTCGTTTTCCATAACTCGGACTTCCTTGCCGAGCAAAGGAGTAGCACTCGCATTGGTTATGCTCTGAGCTTGCAAATTCTGCAAATCCATAAAGGCCTGCATATTGTTTGCAAGCGAGGAAATAGCCGCTGTTGAATTTTGCGTAAATTCCAACTGCGAGAACTGAGCGAGCTGTGAAACAAACTCAGTGTCTTCGGCAGGATTAAGCGGATCCTGATATCTCAACTGAGCGATTAGCAAATTCAAAAATTGATCTTTGCTCGCCTCATTTTCCGCCCCTTTGAAAAGAGACGTATCGCCCTCGCTCACAACATTGGTGCCATTCGAGTTGTAAGATACTTTGCGACTGGAAGGCTCATTGAGGTAGTCATTGAATAAGCCGCCGGTACCATCTACGCTATTTGTGCTGGCCATGATTTGTTCTCCTTATGCTAAATATTCCATTGTGTTGTAGCCGAGTCTTCTGCCGGTATCCCCATTTGCATCGTTTGCAATAGAAACCGCCAAATGCGCTTCCCTGCCATGCCGATGCCTGCGATTGCCTTGCTTCTGCTCGTGCTGTTCCTGTTTTTCCGCCAAAGACCAAGCATCTTGCTTGTCTTTTTGTTCAATTGAAATTTCCAAACGCTCTAGGGTTATGCCCTGCTTTTCCAAACCCTCGCGCAAAAGCCCAATATGATTTTCCAAAGCCTGCTGCGCAGTTGCGCTTTCTACTCTGGCGTGAATTTGCATTTCACCGCGGTTCAAAATAATACGTAAATCCAGTTGCCCTAAATGCTCGGGGCGAAGCTGTATTGTAAGCCTTTGCTCGCCTGTTGATGTTGTGATGAATTTTGCTTTCGCCACAACTTGTTTTATCACCTCAAATTCCTGCATTTTTTCTTGCATATTTTGCGGCGTTGCAGTTTGAGCGCTTTCCAGTTTTTCACCTGTTTTCGGGTTAACAAGCTCTATTTTCAACCCGCCGCCTTCCCAAACCGCACGAACTTCTGGCTGTACCTGCTTTTCTTCCCCGTGCTTATTGTTTTTACTCTTCACCGGTTCGGAATTTGCAAATTTAAGGTCAACTTCTTTTTCGGAAGTTTCGGAAACCTTAGGAGTTTCTGAGCTTGTTTTCTGTTCCATGCTTGAAACGCTTTTCAGTTCTTTAACCGTCTCCTTTATTTCGGCAATTTGCTTAAGCATTGAAATTATTTCTTCTTTTTTGGGTTCGTCTTCGTTTTTAACATACTCCCAAAGTTCTTTAAAAGTTTCATTGAAAAAGTTCGGTTCTTTTTTTTCTTCTGTAACTCCCAAAACCTCAGGAGGTGGGTTTACAGCTTTATCAAATTCATCAAAATTTATCAAACCCTGTTTCAGCAAATCATGCATAAATTCAAAAAATTCCTGATATTCCTCAGGCTCCATTCCCATTTGCTTTGACAAAAGCATAGCATCATACAATTTAATAGGTATTTTTTTATCTTCGGTTTTTGTTTCCTGTTGCACGGTTTCCGTTTTTGAAAGCAATATTTCAATTTCCGGCTGCGGTGTTTCAGCTTTCGGCTGCGGTATTTCCGTTTCCGGTTGTACGGTTTCCAGTTTCGGCTGCGGTATTTCCGTTTCCGGTTGCACGGTTTCCGGTTTCGGTTGCGGTATTTCCGTTTCCGATTGTGCTATTTCCGTTTTCGGCTGCGGTATTTCCATTTCCGGTTGCGGTATTTCCGTTTCCTGTTGCACGGTTTCCGGTTTCGGTTGCAGTATCTCCGCTTCCGGTTGCACAGCTTCCGTTTCCGGCTGTGCAGCTTGCTCATATCCTAAGATTGCTTTAATCTCTTCTAAAATGCTCTCTAGCTCTTCTTTCAATTTTGCAATGGGTGCTTCAGCTAAATATTCCGGGTCGAGGAATTTCAGCAAATGAAAAACCGTCAAAGACTCCGGAGTGTCGTTGGAATTAGCAATGCTTCCCTGTGCCTGTGCTAAAGGCTTATATTCCTTGAGGAAATCCGTCATGATTTTAAACACATTTTCCCCGGTTTCTTCGCCGAGTATTTCCTGCAACTGCTTTAGCACTTCGTTTGAGTTATGGTTCCCTGAAAAAAGGGAGGCTATTAAGCCGCCATCTGCGCTATCTGTTGCGCATGGCATTTCAGACGCAGATTGCAGAAATGACTCAAAGCCGCTTGCTGCTATTTGGCAGGAGCCAAAAAAAGAACCGACCCCCGATAATTCGGCGGCAACCGGTGCAGGTATTGTTGACGTATTCATAGCCCTTTCTCCTTCCAGCCTAAAATTTTCGTGATTGAAGCCGCTTTTTTGGTGTTTATTGCACCTATTGCCGCTAAAAGTTTGCCTTGGGCACGGGAGTCCGGAACCCTTTTTATTATACGTGCAATGGAATCATCGTCCAAATTCATTAAAATAGGAGCCGCCTCCACAGGCTTCATTACAGCATAAACCTGTGCCAGTTCCTCAACTTTTTGGTCGGAGAGAATTTGCGATTCCCCCACTTTTTTATCTATTGCAGCCCTGTTTTGGTTGATTTTCTCCAGATTTTGGCTGGTTTCCAGTTTCAAAAGCTCCAAACGGGCAGCTTCTTCCTGAATTAGCCTCTGTTTTTCTTCCAATTCCGATGCTAATTGGCGATTTGCCTCGTAAAGTTTGCTTTGTTCAATATCATGGGCTTCCTGTTCAGGAGTATGCCTTTCCAAATAGCCGACAATTTTCCTTTTGGTTTCATCGTCTAAGCCGCCAACCTCAAGTTTTGCCCCTCCGGTTGCCAGCAAAACAGCAAAAAAAACCACAGGAAAGAGCAGTAGCGATGCTACACCCACGCCGATTAAATCTTTTGCCCGTATATCCATACTTATTGAGAAGCAAAAAGCGTGCCATTTTTTTTCTATCTTAGGCCCACTATGGCTAATTTAGAAAGTTGGGCAGCTTCTATGCTCGAAAAAGCGGGGGTTAGCGTTAATGGAAATAACCCTTGGGATATTAAGGTCCATAATAAGGACCTTTGGGAAAGGGTGGCAACCGAAGGTACCCTTGGCTTGGGTGAGGCGTATATGGACGGTTGGTGGGATTGTGATTCCCTTGACCAATTTTTTGACCATGTTTTGAAGGCAGATTTGGCAAAAGAGATTAGAATGCGGGATTTGCCGCTTTTCGATTTGGTGAAAGCGAAGATTCTAAACCCGCAGACCAAGTCCAAATCCATTGACGTGGCGGAAGTTCATTACAACTTGGGCAATGATTTCTATGAAGCTATGCTCGATAAAAATATGCAATACACCTGTGCTTATTACGGAAACGGAGCAAAAAATTTGGATGAGGCACAAGATGCGAAACTTCACCTTGTGTGCCAAAAGTTGCAGCTCAAGCCCGGCGAAAGAGTTTTGGAACTGGGTTGCGGATGGGGCGGTTTTGCAAGATTTGCCGCAAAAAACTACGGCGTTGAAGTTGAAGCCTATAATATTTCTACGGAACAAATCGCTTATTGCAAGGAAAAGAGCCAAGGTTTATCCATAAAATTTCATTTAAAGGATTACAGAGAGGCTTCCGGCGAATTTGACAAAATTGCAAGCATCGGGATGTGCGAGCATGTTGGGCCGAAGAATTACCGCACATTGTTTGAATTGGCACATGGATGTTTAAAAAAGCACGGATTATTTTTATTGCACACCATAGGGAACTCAAAATCCGTTTACAGCAATGACCGCTGGCTTGCCAAATATATTTTTCCGGGTTCCGTTTTGCCTTCTCCCGAGCATTTGGGCTCCGCTATGGACGCTCTTTTTGTTCTTGAAGATTGGCATAATATAGGCGTTGACTACGATACAACCCTTATGGCATGGCTGGAGAAATTCCGTGCTTCGTGGCCGAATTTCAAGGATAAATACGGAGGAGATCGTTTTTATAGGATGTGGGAATACTACCTTATGTCCTGCGCCGGGATTTTCCGCAGCCGTTTTTGCCAGTTGTATCAGGTTGTAATGTCCAAGAACGGCGTGATCGGTGGGTGGAAAAGTGTGAGGTAATTCACTTTTTCGGCTTGGCCGGATACCATCCTTTTTTAACTCGTTTCTCCTGTTCAAAAAGCTCATGGATACTCCAAAACAGTGAAAAGCCGAGAACCGCCAATAAAACGGATATAGCGAGATTGCTTATAAACAAAGAAGCAACAGAGCAAGCTAAACCCAAAGCAGCAAAAACAGGCCAGCATTTTTTCCCAAAATGATATTCGCTCTTAATCACCACAGGATGAAGAACCCCGATAATGATAAAGGTCCCTAAGCCAACGATAATTCCTGAGAAAGATATATTTTGCAGCATAGGGGAATTATAGTAAAAGCGTAAGCCTGTGCAACTCATCGGGGGTGTCGAGGTTTTCATTGTACGCAACGAACAGAAAACAAGTAGTAGTCCTTATTGTAGTTGTTCCAGCCGGCACTCCCGTTTTCGTTGCTAATGATCTGGCTGTAGGCGGTTCTCATACCTTGCTCGCTGCCGTACTCAGTAGAACTCCACCAGAAGCCGAAGTCGCCGGCATCATAGAAATCGCCATCCGAGAAGCCGATACCGCCCGGCAGAGCAGAAAACCCGTAGTAGTTAATATATATTCCACCAGTGACAGTACTCCAATCTGTTGCTGATTTCAGTACAGTTCCCGCACTACCAATACTACCGACGTAATCAGTTAATGCTGTCCATTCTGCATTGCTTGGCAAATGCCAGCCAGTGGGGCAAACTGTATTAGCCGTTTCCCAATCATATAAACGACCGTATTTTGTACAATTGGCAGGGGTGTTTCCATAGCATACATCAGTAGCATTATTTGGCACATCGTAATTCAAATTCTCTGCCATCCAAGTCTGCTCGCCTATAACCACGGTTTTGTAGGTTTTGTTGCCTTGGTCGGTTACAGAACCATATTTTTTCATAGTGCCATTAGAGCAGTAATGCGTATTTGTGTTATCATTTGCAGTGCAGGACGATGAGTTCTGAATGCAACGCACAGAATACAAGAAAGCACCATTGGCACTGTAGGAGCGTGCGTACTCGCTGTCGTAGAACATGGATCGGTAAAAATAGTTGTCGCCGTGGTAGCCGTCATTGGAAATCCACCAATTGCCTATGCGGCCGGCATTTTCGAAGCTGTTATCGTAAGGAGGTGCGTAAAAGCCTTCACCACCCGGATGGGCGGAAAAACCGTAATCGTCCATGCCATTACCGTTATTATTCCAGCCACTTGTTGCTTTCAGCTTCTTTCCCTCGGTGTCTTCACCGCCGATAAAAGCCGTCATCACTTTCCACTCCGCTTGGCTTGGCAAATGCCAGCCGGAAGGGCACACTGTTTTAGCCTTTGAGAAAGAATATAACCTACCATACTCTGCGCAGTTGTCAGGACCGTCAGGATCGTTATTGTAGCACTTGCTGCCTTCAACATAGTAGTTCAAATTCTCCGCCATCCAAGTCTGCTCGCCTATTTGAACAATCTTGTATGTTTTACCGCCACAGGACAATGAATTGCCTGAAACTGACGGATTGGGGCAGCCACCGCTAGAGCCACTAGGTGAACTGGAACCACCAACGCTAGACGAGGAACCCCCGCCGCCATCATCATCATTGCCATCGTCAGACGAGCAGGAAAGGGTGAAGACCATAGCTGCAACCGCAACCGCCAACAGAAAACATTTTGTTTTGTTCATATATAACCTCCTTTTCAAAACATACCGAGTTTATTTGTGATATAAGGTCGGTTATTTGTTTTCACCGGAATCCATGTGCCTCCTCCGGGGCTTACTAATAAATCTCTGTCTTCCTTAGTAACTTCTCGGAATTCTTTGTATATATATGGAAATCCGGTTACCGTTATAGTTTTAGTTCCAAAGCTAGTCCCAGTATCCTTATGATAATAGATAGGCTCAAATATCCCATCTATTTTGAGTTTTTCTAGAGCATCGTTGTAAGCCAACATTTCGCATTGCTTTCCTACAGGACATCTATCATTAGTATAAACGTGATTAATTTTTTCTGGTTTTATCTCTATCTTCGCCATCATCGGATAATGCATTACCGCAGTTCCCTGAAATTGCTCAGGCTCAATAACAGATATTTTGCTGGTGGAACAAGCAAATAAAGTGAATGCCATCATAAGAAGCGAGATGGCTGCCGCTAACGAAACAAATTTACCTTTGTTCATAGGTTTCTCCT
>LIUG01000209.1 GCA_001462245.1 Candidatus Fibrimonas termitidis | reverse complement strand
TCTATGACCATCTGGGTAAGGTGCGTATCGCTGTAATCGTTCGGCCCGGTGATGCCGCTTGGATGAACCAGTACGGCGTTGAGCCCCTGGTTTTTAATCGCGTCCATGACCAGCGCGGATGCCCTTGCCTTGCTTTTTGCGTATTTGCCAACAACGGATTTGGGGTCAAATCTTTCTATCTCTGTCGTCAAACGTCTGCGGGGCGGCTCTGTAATGGCGTGTACGGAACTGACGTATAAAAGCCGCGTCTTGTGTTTCAGACACGTCTCTATGATATTTTTCGTGCCGTTGTAATTAACATCGTCCATTGTTTTGTATTGATCGCCATTTCCGCCTATTAAAACAACGGAGGCGGTATGTATAAACGTGATTTTCCTGCCCTCAAAGCCACTAAACAGCCTTTCAACCGCTTCTTTGTCGCGAACATCGCCCAAAAATACCTCGACGTTCAACCCTTTAAGCGCTTCATCGGCCTTTGCTTTTGACCGCACCAGGGTACGAACCTGTGCGCCTTTACGTAACAATTCCCTTATTACATTATTTCCGACAAAACCCGTTCCGCCTGTAACTATGTATGTTTTTCCGCTCATGGGTTATGCTAGCCTTTTACAGGCAGGGTGTCAATAGAGAGGGATTAGGATTAGGAGTAGGACGATGGGCATTTTTATGCTTTTCTCCGAACAGTTATTTCGACATTAGAAAGTAAAATCACGCACTGCCCGAACTCTATAGCCACTACTGGGAGAATCACCATAAACTACACCATCTGTAAAATCCAAAAGCAACACCTCTATTATTAGGTCCATAAAAGTTGACTCTATAGTCGACGACCAGTAATCATCACTATAAAGATCACCTAAGTTATTTCTTTTAAGATTAAGGTACATATAACCTAACTCATAAATATCAGGAAGCCGCCAGTCGGAGAAACCGCCTCCGTTATAGTTACCGGCAACTTGCCTGGCATTAGACCAATTATATATGCCAAGTTCTGTACTACACTCCTTATAAGCATCACCTTCCATATAAAAGATAACACCACCACCTGGTCCTGTATCTCCGATCTTATAATCGATCCCTTTCCCTCTTACCGTAAAAGAAAAATTGTCATAATCCCGGCTGTTTGTTTGAATTTTAACAGTCGCATTAAAGTTTCCTTCGGCCTCTGGATTAAAACGTACGGTAAAAGTTGTTGTACTCCCTGGCATAATTGCCGCAGATAAAGGTTGTTGAAAAACAGAAAAATGTACTCCAGTATTATTTTCAAGATTGATACGGGAGCCGCTGACATTAACGATGCTCAAGCTCGTTTCTCCGGAGTTCCCTATCGTAAAGGTTACATCTCTGGTTTTTCCCGCTTTTAAATCACCAAAGTCATATTCGCTATTGTGGGCAATCGAGGTATTGTTCTGCTTTACCGTTATTTGCGGCTTTTGGATATGCCCTGTGCCTTTTACCATAAAAGAAAACTCCAAATCATCGCTGTTGTTTGCAAAGGTGATTGTAGCGGTATCTTCCCCTTCGGTTAATGGAGTGTAGCGAATAATAAATGCTACTTCTGCATTTGGAGCAACGGTGTTATTTGGTTGAGTTGGAATTGTAAAGGCACTGTTTGTCGCTTCAATTGCAGAAGCGCCTGTCAATTGAAGCGCAATATTTCCTGTGTTTTTTATAGTAAATATTAATGATACATTGTTTCCTACAATTACCTGTCCAAAATCAACTTGCGGAGCAAGAGTACTGTTTTGTATGACCGTATTGTTCTGTATTAATTGGGGGATGGCGTGTCCTATTTCTCCAGTTGCCTTCAATAATACAATAACCGGATTACGCGAAATATCATTGGTCGGAATTGTCAAAACGGCGTTGTTCTCGCCCTCTGCCGTTGGGTTAAATTGGATATTAAAAGACGTATTGCCTCCGATAGAAATACTGCTTCCGGGGGGCGTCGTTCTGGTAAACGCCGTCCCATGATCTCCGGTTATGGTGATATTCGCCGTATCAAGGTTTAGAACTTCCGTACCGGTATTTCTGATTTCCACAGTGAAGTTTTTCGGCAGGGTAATTATCGTTTGGTCGGCGTCAATCGTACCGTTTTGGAGTATCTCGTCGTTATCATAAAACACCTTAGCTATCGGTTTGGAAGGAGTTCCCCTGGCAGTAATGGTAAATGTAAAATCACCGCTCTGATCATTTGAACTTATCGTAACCAGGCCTGAGTAATTTTGAATCGCAGTGGGAGTAAAAGTGATTCTGAATGTCAAAGAAGCACCAGGCGGTATTTCCGAGTTTGAAGGCTGCACAACCGTAAAAACTTCCGAACCTCCCCCGGTGATTTGTACCGGCTGGGTTCCCGCAAAGAGCAGTTTCCCCACACCATTATTTTTCAAAGTAAAATCAAATTGCACGGGAATGTTTACAACAGCCTCACCTAAAGGTTCTATATCTCCTTTACCAACATTCAGCCCACCCCGTTCAACGGTAACCGCAGACAAAAATGAAATTTGAGCCAAAGTTTTTCTGTTACTGGCGTTCCCCACTTCTTCAACCAGAGAGGTATCAAGAAAGGTAAATGTATAATCTTGATCTGCAATTGTTATTGCTTCGGAACGAAGATTGATGTCAATATCATTACGGGTAAAAGTGATATATCCGGTTTTATTTACGTGATTTGCAGTAAGCTGTTTTGTTGAAGATTCGTTGCAAGGTATTTCATTTGAATTAGGTACAGATTCAAAAGTGATACCCTCAAATTTTACGTTAGTTAATTCATAAGAAGATAAATTTCTTATAGTCAGGCTTGGTAGTTTACTGCCGGGATTGTCTTCGTTTGCCGGTTGTGTACACCCCGCAAAAACCAGCGCGAAAACCGCAAAAATCGTCAAAAGTTTTTTCATCTTATTTGCTCCTTGTTTTCCCTATCTCTAATCCATTGTTCCGTCTTTGTTAATTTTCAGGATATAGATGTCCTCCGTGCCTGTCCTTGTTTGACCGGCGATAACCGGTGATTGCGACGAACCCGCAAGAATGAAGCTGTCAGGCTGCTCAACAACCGCCATAATAAAATCAGCGCCTGTACCGCCAAAAAAATTTTCCCATGTTTTGTTTGTAACATTAAGGTCTGTTTTTACTATCCAGGCATCTTCTCCGCCAAGAGGGCCAGTACCGCCTCCCCAACCAACAGAACCTACAAAGATATAGCCGGAACCATCGCTAAGCGCCAATCCACCGGCAAAAACACCATAGGTTCCGGCAATGACTTTTGGCCAACCCGCAGGTTTAGCGGCAGCAGCAGTAGTTGCACTTCTTGGAAATTTTACAACAAAGCCGCCGTCATCGCTATCGCCGACCAGAATAACATTTGAAGAATTATCCCAAAAATGGTTTCGGAACAATGAGGCTTTATTGGAAATTTCATAGATATTACTCCATCTGATATTCCACGAACCCACATTATCAGCGCTTACATTTACCGCCAAAGCGAACGCGACCGTTCTTCCTGCTGTTGTTTTTGCTTGACCATAAAGTAAAATATCTCCATTGGAAAGCATCGCCATCCCTTCCGCTTGGAAACTATTTGGCTTTATCCCGGCTGAGGTAATTGAAAAAACATTTCCTTTTTCAAATTTTCCGTCAAGAGTATGACGGTTTACAAATACACCGTAAGTAGAGATAGCAGCGGTAGTTGCAACAAAATAATCGGCATTTCCTGCTACATAATACTGATTGGTATTTCTGATAATCCCTAACGGATACGAATATACGTCTTGATTATTAAAAGTAATACTCGTATATACATTGGTGGGAGAAACAACAGGATTTGGTGCTTTTGTAATATAGTAACCTTGATCATTTGAATGTTGATACACAGAATAGTAATCATTATATTCCATTCCAAGAGCGGTTGGACCTGGAGTACCGTCAAATGAAAAAAAAGTAAATGTGTTCTGCAAGTTTCCATTCCCGTCAATATTAAAAAGAGCTGCTGTATTGTTACTGGTGTAACCTCCCGCATAGAGTCCTCCCTGTCCATTGCTGATAGCGCGGAATATTCCGTATCTCCTGCCAGTCGCTCCATGAAGTCTTTCCCATGTTTTTACTGTTATAAAATTTACCGTATATGTTGCGGTACTTGTCGCATCTTCCGCGAACACTTCAATTGTTACACTGTTGTTTGACGCAAGGATAATATCCTGTGACAATACTCCAGAAGCCTGGTTAATCCCATTAACCTGTATGGTAGTAATATTGGTATCAATACTCGTTGGCCGCACAGTGACCAGCGTTGGTCCCTCCTGTATTCTTAGATCATAGGTGTAAATATTTGAATTGAATTCAGGAACAAGCGTGCCTGCTGAAAATTGCATCCCGTTTAAGCGCGCTTCACTGTTAGGAGGACGGGCGCTGCCCTTTACTCTAAACGTAAATTCTTCGGCGTTTTGGCTGTTTGTTCTAATACGCACACTAGCGGAAAAATTGCTGCCTATTTCCGTCGGGCTAAAACGTATGGTAAATGAAGATGTGTTGTTCGGCGCGATTGTTGCACTAACCGGTTGCTGGAATACACTAAAATACCCTGTGGTATTTTCGCCAAGATTGACAAGACTGCTATTCACATTTTCCAAAACAAGATTCCCTCCGCCTATGTTCTCTATGGTAAAGATAAGGTCATTATGTGTACCCTGTAAAACACCGCCAAAATTGTATTCCCCAGACAGATCTATGGCATCTGTGCCTTGTTTTACAGATATCCACGATTTGGTATAAAATGTTTCCAATGTGGCGGTTTTGCCGGGATTGCTCGCTTCCCCAATAACCGTATTATTGGTAAAAACAAATTCATTTGCTGTGTTTTCATCTGTACTGACCAAAACAATGGTACGGACAGCCACGGGATTTCCCTTCTGTTTGAAATAAATGTACCCTGATCCGGCTTCAACATACTTTGTTACATTAGTGCCGGTTTTTATTGAGCCTTCTGCCCCGGTAAACTGAACATTATTCCAGACCACATCGGTAATCTCTATAAAGGATTCATTTTTTATCCTCAAGGTTGTACCGTTGTTGTCGGTGTTATTGTTGTTTTCGTTGTCTCCGTTGTTCCCACTGTCACACCCCGCCAAAATAACCGCGCAAATCGCCAGTACCGTCAAAAATTTCTTCATTTTATTGCTCCTTTTACGTTTCTTCATCTTAGTCTCCCGTAGTTTCAATGAACCGAGTGTCAGTGTCCCACTTTAGCCATTTACATCAATAACTGTAGTATTATCAGTGAAATTAAACTCTGCGGTTTCACTTTTTGCAACAGTAATACCCTCAAATTTTACGTTAGTTAATTCATAAGAAGACAAATTTCTTATCGTCAGACTTGGTAGTTTGCTACTGGGATTTTCTTCATTTGCCGGTTGTGCACATCCCGCTAAGACCAATGCAAAAACCACGAGTACCGCAAAAAGTTTCTTCATCTTGTTGCTCCCTATTTAATCACCATGATCCGATGACTTCAAGATAATAATCGTCTATGTTTCTTGCAATAGCATCTAAAGTTCCCGGCACATCGCCAAATTTATCATATCCGAACCCACTAATAAGTGTTACAACACTGTTTCTTGTTAAACCGAACTCGGTGTTTTTCCCTTCTTCACAAGTTATCATTTCTGTTCTAAAAACAGGGCAATTGCATGTCAAGTTGTGCGTTGCCAGAATTCGACCCGCATAATACTCATCAGTTGTAAAATAATGGTAGGTTATAAATACATAACGAGATCCTGCGTTAACAGTTTTTGTTACCTCGGTATTATGGACAAGATCAAATTTTGCATCGCCAAATTCAACTTCACAATAACCGGTAAAATTCATATTAATGACAGTAAGTGTAGTTTGATTACCGCTACCATTACCTTCACCCTTATCATTTCCATTTCCATTTCCATTTCCACACGCCGTTAAAATTAAGGTTAAAATGATTAGCGCTGTTATCAATCTTTTCATTTTAATCATCCAGATGTAAATAATAATTTTCTATACCGGCAAAAATAGTCGCCAGCGTTCCTGTTGTGGGACCACCTGAATCCCGATACCCAGAGTCCCCTCCAATCATTGTAACAACAGTGTTATTGGTAAAAGTAAATTGGTTGCTCTTGCTATCTTCGCAGGTAAAAACCTCATTCACCTCAAACATCTGGTGTACGCCGCCGAAGCCCTTCTCAATTAATGCGGGATTTTGGAAAGTATATTCCGCTATTACATAGACAAATCTTGTTCCTGCACTTACTGTTTTAGTAGCCTCACCACCTCTGTTCATAACTTCAAAGTCAGTATTCCCAAAAGAAAAAACAAGACCGCCATAATCTGATGAATTAGTGATGGTAAGGGTGGTTTGACCATTGCCTCCATTCCCCTTACCGGAATCTCCGTTGCTCCCACTATCACACCCCGCAGAAATCAGCATGAAAATAGCCACCAAAGTTAATAATTTCTTCATCTTGCTGCCCTTAATTTCTCATTGGATCTATGTTACTAACAGCCGGGCCGGTAACAGTGGCGTTATTAACCGTAAAACTGTATAATTTTCCGCGTTCCATTTCGAAAGCTGGAAAAACCACAAAAGAACTGCTGTATGCCTTTAACTGGTTCATGTTTAAGGTATTGTCAAATGCCGAAATGGTAATTTCGTAATAGCCCGTGTTTTGCCCGGTAGTTAGGTAAGCGCCGTTATTGTCCAGTTTATACAGCACGGTATCAGCTCTGTGTATTTGAATCTGTGTAGAGCCCGTGTTTTGAATTTTTACATACCCGTTAATAAATTTAAGATCGCCTGTCGATGGCTGTGGTATGGTCCTGGTATATGTCTTTCCGCTTTCCACAACAAGACTGATATTTGATAAATTCCGCTGCGCGTCAACGTAAATATTGGAAGTTCCTGTTTCAAAACTGTCCGCCAGGAGCACTTTGTAACGGGGATAAAACGTATCGCCAATTACCTGATCCGTGCTGGCATACAAAGATACTTTTTTGGTCTCTCCCGGATTAACCGTAGCGGCCAATGTGGTTGGGTCAAAATAATCAGGATTCAAATTCTTGTATACATCAACCCTAAAAGATGATTCATTAAAAAGATTGACCGTAGCTGTTGGGTTGTTATTGGCATTGTTTTCTCCGGAATCTCCTGTTGAACACGATAGCAAAACGAAAGAAAACGCCATAACAAAAAAGAAAACAGACGCTTTATGCATCACGGTATACCTGCCTTGGATACCAGGCTTCTCCCGAAAAATCGGGAGAAGCCTGGAAAATGAACCGTTAATAGCCGAACATCGCCTCAAAATCTATCGGGTCATCTGATTCTTGAATTGCTCCAATATTCAGACTGGCCGCATTAGCCCCGGTTACAACTATGGTGTAGACATAGTCCAACTGATATGTATGTGCCGGTACGTTATTTGGAATTTGGGGTGTCCCTATAGTAAATTCTCCAAGTGCTGCCTGTACTGTGGCTGGATACGTTTTATCAGGATTTCTGGCAATCTTTACCGAAAAAACATTGGTCTGTCCCGGAGGAATTCCCTTGACGCCCATAGATGTAATCTGTTCATCATCTCCACGGGAAAACCTGATAGCAGTCTGGGAAGAATTCTGTATTCGTACATAATAACTGCCGGAAGACAATGTAGTACCGATAAGACTTCCCAGTTCTCCAAGGTTCCATGATGCGGTTCCATTGGCAGTGGTCAATGTAATGTCTTTTGCATACGGCAGATTGGGAAAATTCCCGGAGTTATACGTTGGCACAACCTCGTATATTTCTTTCTCACTCGGGATATATCTTTTGAATATCGGATACAGGGCGTAATCATCCGGGGCAAAAACCCTCATCACCGTATTGGTCATTTGGGAAGCAACATACCCCAACACTTCGCCGGTGGGACCATCCCGCCTGATTTCAATATTCCAGCTAGTTGGATTATTCAACGTAATACGTCCGGTCCCACCCGATTTAGAACTGATCTGAAAGCGGTTATTGTTTGTCGCCTCATGATTGTAGAAGGCGTAAATTTCCGCAAAAATAGGGGCCGCTCCAACGTTGGCCTTGTTGTTGTTGTACTCGGTTTCTGTAATCAGAATAAGCGCAAAATCGCCTGTTTGAGAGAATAACGAAGCCTTTTTCTCCAACCCGTGATTGGTGGCATAGGCCGGAATACCACCTATTAAATAATTGGGATTCAAAGACCCCTTGAAAGCGACAAGCCTCTCCCCGGACTTATTGTCAACATAAATTGACGGCGCGGCAAAAGTCTGGAAGGATACTCCCCCACTCTCTTCTTTCTTCCCATCGTCGGTGGACCCATTGTCGCACCCCGCAATGTCCACAACCAGCCAGACGGCCAGCAAAAGCACGCCAAATTTCAGGAATTTCTTCAT
>LIUG01000208.1:7830-11705 GCA_001462245.1 Candidatus Fibrimonas termitidis | reverse complement strand
CTTAGAAAAAAAGTTCTTTATTATATTTTTCTTCAACGGAACGGAGTCGTCAAAAAGCTCCAAATACTTTGGAATGCCGCCGCTTAACCCAAAGACAATGGCCTTGTGCTCAAGGCTGTATTTTGGAACAAATTTTGCGGAATCCAAATATCCCATAGGTTCGATTTTCATTTGAGCGGTTCTTCTGCCATAAAGCGGACTTTTGTAACCGAGTACTTGATTTTCCATAAAGCTCATGGAAGAGCCGCAAAGAATGAGCATTAATTTTGATTTTTTGAATGCGGTATCGCAATACTTTTGCAGAATGGAGGATATGCTTTTTTCTGCCTGTGCCAGATAGGGATATTCGTCTATAACAAGCACAAGCCGTTCATTTGCCATATTTTTGGCATATTCAAAGCCGGCTTCCCAATTTTCAAAAGAAGCCTCAGCCGAAACTCCGGCACATTCAAGCATTGCCTGGCTAAACAGCATCAAATTTCGTTTGCCATCTGCCTCTATAGCTCTAAAATACGCCGTTTTTTTGTTCTTAACAAAATGTTCAAGCAGCGTGCTTTTGCCAACGCGCCGCCGCCCATAAACAGCAACAAATTCAAAGGAACCCGAATTGTATATGTTTTCAAGTTCCGAGAGTTCCTTTTTTCTGCCAAAGAACATATCATTCCTCCTACTTAATCATAATTTAGTAAATCGTGATTAAGTAAATCATGATTTAGTAAAATACTCCAAGCCATTTAAACCCTCAGCTGGTAGCTATAAATGGACGAGGCTAAGAGTAGTTGCTACGGATACAACACAAGGCAAAATTTTCTATATTTGTAAATTGAAAATGAGGTTTTCAATATGCAAAGATATATTAGAAGGCTCGCAGAAGCTAAACTGCGTGAGTATTTGAAAATTTTCCCTGCCATTGCGGTTTTGGGGCCAAGGCAGTGCGGCAAGTCCACTATGATAAAACAGCTTGCAAAAAAGGCTGAGAATTTTATCTATTTGGATTTGCAAAATTCCGGCGATTTGATGAAACTGCAAGAACCGGAGTTCTTTTTTGAAAACAACGCAAATAAAACAATTTGCATAGACGAAATTCAACTGGCCCCGCACCTGTTTTCTACTCTTCGCAGCGCAATAGATGTTTATCGCAAACCGGCAAGATTCATTTTGCTTGGCTCTGCCTCTAGAGAGCTTATTCAAAAAACATCGGAATCCCTTGCCGGCAGGGTAGGCTTTATTGAACTTTCGCCGTTTACTAAAAGCGAAATATTGCTCAAAGATGAACAGAATAAATTATGGTTCAGAGGAGGATTTCCGAATAGCTATTTGGCAGCAAACAACAAAGCCGCTTCTATATGGCTTGAGCAGTTTTTGAGAACCTATATAGAAAGGGATTTGCAAAATTTTGGCTTAAATATTCCTGCAATGCAAATAAGACGATTTTTAACAATGTTTGCCCACAACCAAGCGCAGGTATTAAACTCCTCAAAGCTGGCAGAGTCCCTTGGGCTAACTCACCCAACGGTTCGCAGATATATAGATTTACTCGAAAATTCCTTTGTTATGCGAACCTTGCTGCCATACGAAAGCAACATAAAAAAGCGGCTGATAAAATCACCCAAAGTTTATATAAGAGATTCGGGGCTTCTGCATAAACTTTTGCAAATAAACAGCCTAAATGATTTATTCTCGCATCCGGTATTCGGCTTTTCTTGGGAAGGGCATGTCATTGAAAATATAATCAGCGAGAATCAGGATTTTCAGTTCTTTTTTTATAGAACATCCGGTGGCAACGAAATAGACCTGGTTATTCAAACAGATAAAAAACGAATTGCAATTGAATGCAAAGCATCTAAGGCTCCACAACTTTCCAGCGGAAATTACTCTGCCATAGAGGATATTGAAGCAGATGAAATTTATGTTGTTGCGCCGATTAAGGATGAATACAAATTGAAAGAAAACATTATGGTTACCAATTTGCCATTGGTGCTCAGACGTTTATAAATACTTTTGCAGAATTGAAGATATGCTTTTTTCTGCCTGTGCCAGAATCTTTATTATACTTTCTAAAAATTTTTTCTATATTTACCCCCCGCAAATGCTTATTGTTTTTTAAATGGATAATCATGAGAAGTAGGAAAAGAAGATTCAAAAACAAAATGCTGATTCCGACAGTGATGATTTTTGCACTGTCGGTCTTGGTTATCTCGCTTATCAGCTACAGGCTGCTGGATAGAACCGTGCAAACCAAAACAAACGCAAATCTGGACGTTTTTACCGACCTAGTGCTGGCGCAAATCGGGCATTTGGACATCATCCTTAACGTCACCAAACAGACATTGAAAGAAAAACATATCGCAATTGCTAAATTCATTGAGTATATATTGGAAAACGTGCCGGAAGAGGACATAACTACGGAAGAATTGCAACGACTTGCGAGGCCACTGGATATTATAGAACTCAATGTCGCAAATAAGAACGGCATCCTTACAAGCAGCAATGTTCCCACGCTTATAGGATTTGATTATAAGGCATTTGAATCTACAAAGATTTATATGGCACTCACAACCGGAGCCTTAAAAGAAATAAGCGAAGAACCGCGCCGGTCAGTGCTTGATGATAATACATACGGCGAAATCAACCAATATACCGGCATCGCACGTAAGAACGGCGGTTTTATTCAGCTTGGCTTCAATGCGAGCATAATCGGCAGACTGCAAGATGAAATCAATATCGGCCAAACCATAAAAGAAACGAAACTCGGCGATAACGGGCACGGGTTGGTATTATCGGCGGGAATCATTACCGCCCACCCGGACGAGGCTCTGCTTAAAAAAGATGTATCGAATGAGGATTGGTATATAGCCATAAATTCCGGTAATGGGTTCACTTGGTTGGATATAAACGGCGGGAAATATTATGCGGGATACAAGAACATAGACGGGCATACCATAGTCGGGCTTGTGCCGGAAAGCGATTTTTACAGGGAAAGCCACAATCTGCTAACGGCAGTGAAGATTATCACCGCAGCCGCCATTTTTGTAAGCTGCTTTATCGGCCTTATATTCTTTTACAATAGAAATGAAAAGTTAAAAGCATTATCAATAACAGATGAGTTGACAAAACTGAATAACAGACGTTCATTTCTGGGATATATGGATTTAATATGGAAACAAAACCAACGTTTGAAACTCCCGATAAGTATATTAATGCTCGACGTGGACTATTTTAAAAAATATAACGATTCTTTGGGACATTTGGAAGGGGACAAGACGCTTATTGCCATTGCCCAATGCCTGAAAAAAAATGTAAAAAGAGAGACTGATTTCGTTGCGAGATTCGGCGGGGAGGAATTTGTTTGCCTGCTTCCGTTTGTGGGAAGGGATGAGGCTTTGGATTTTGCGAAAACACTGGTGCAAAGAGTTGAAAGCATGAAAATAATCCATCCGATGAGTGAAGTTTCCGATTTTGTAACTATCAGCGTAGGTGTGGCAAGCGCGGTTCCGAATGAGAATGATTCGCAAACCAAGTTCCTTGATGAAGCCGATAAAGCGTTGTATATGGCAAAAAAAACGGGCAGAAATAAGGCTATAGCAAACTGAGTTAAAAAAAAATGCTAAAAACCCGGTTTTTGTTACGCTTTTGTTGCGGGTTGTAATGTATATTTTTGTACATGAAACCTTGTATAAGGAGGAATCGTAATGCTATTCGATATGCAGGAGTACAGCGGCATGTTAAAAAGCCGCAACATCCATATCATTTACAGCGGCCCAATGTGGGACGATGGGATAAAGGAACTTGCCGAAGTGGTGCGGACGCACCTGTCGCATGACGAATTGCAGGGAACTGCGGCAAAAAGCGTTTTTTCGGTGTTTGTGGAACAG
>LIUG01000208.1:7223-7592 GCA_001462245.1 Candidatus Fibrimonas termitidis | reverse complement strand
CAAAAAGACAAAATATATTTCATTCAAACAGGCAACGCCATAAAAAAAGGAAATATGGAACTGATAAAAGATAGAATAGACCATCTGAATTCGCTTGATAAAAAAGAGCTGCGGAAATTTCACAGAGAGCGGCTGCACGCAGAAAACGATAATCCGGAAAGCAAGGGTGCCGGGTTAGGGCTTATAGAGATTGCGAGGCGGGCTACGGCGCCGATTACGTATAACTTTGAACCTATAAACGAAGATTTGGTTTATTTCACGATGTATGTTGAAATTGACCAGGGAAACAAGGAGGAATAAATCATGGCTTTCAAATTGGAACGGGCAAAAACAAACCATACGCCTTATGTTTTGATAGACGAAGAAAAG
>LIUG01000208.1:6845-7073 GCA_001462245.1 Candidatus Fibrimonas termitidis | reverse complement strand
AAAGGGCTATATGCGAATCGAGGGTGAGTGCTTCCTTGAAGACATCCTTAACTTTTTTAAGGAGATAAACGAATGGCTGGAAAAGTATCTGCAATCGGATTTTGCCGGCCTGACGTTTGACTGCGCGCTTACGTATTTCAACAGTTCCACAACCAAGCTGCTATATAATATGCTACGGGCTATGGATAAAGCAGCCGGCGATGGGAAAAAGGTGGTCGTAAATTGGAT
>LIUG01000208.1:4913-6650 GCA_001462245.1 Candidatus Fibrimonas termitidis | reverse complement strand
ATGGAAAATCTGGAGTTCAATTTGGTTGAGAAATAAATCAGTGCTTGCTTTTTGCGTTATTCTGATATTCGGCGTTTTACCGGCTGTAAGCGGCAACGCACCGCCTTACAGTTCATTCCGTGATATTCCCGGCGTTACGGAGGATGAAATAAGAGAAATCGAAGCGCTTCAATCCCGAGGCACGCCTTTCGTATTCGGGACCGTTCCGACCACCGAGACATTCGTCGGGCAAGACGGCAGGATAACGGGATACAGCGCAGCACTCTGCGGATGGTTAAGCACACTGTTCGGTATAAAGTTCGAGCCGAGGCTGTATGAGTGGGGTGAAATGCTTGCGGGACTCGAAAACGGTGAAATAGACTTTACGGGCGAGCTTACAGCTGCCGAGGAACGCCGTGATACATATCTAATGACCGATGCCATTGCCGAACGTTTAATCAAATATTTCAAGGTTGCGGGCAGCGTTCCGCTTTCTTATATTTCGGTGATGCGGCCGCCGCGGTTCGCCTTTTTGTCCGGGACTATTACGATCGGCATGGTCGCGGCGCAACTTGAAGGCAAACACGAGACTCTTTTGGTGGACGGTTACGAGGAAGCCTACCGGATGCTCAAAGAGGGAAAAATTGACGCCTTTATTGATGAAAGCGCCGCAGAGGAAGCCTTTGATACTTACGGCGACATAGTGACTGAGGATTTTTATCCGTTGATTTACGTGCCGGTCTCCTTAGCTACGCAAAAGAAAGCTAACGAACCTATAATTACGGTGGTGCAAAAAGCCCTGAGAAGCGGCGGAAGGTCGTATTTGTCGGAGTTGTACAATGATGGCATGAACGCCTATAAAAAGCATAAACTCTTTATGAGCTTTACGGAGGAAGAACTTGCCTTTGTCGAGAGCCGTCCCGTTATAAAATTCGGAGCAGAGCATGACAATTACCCGATAAGTTTTTACAACTCGCACGATAGGGAATTTCAAGGGATATTCTTCGACGTGCTGAATGAAATTAAGACACTCACCGGACTGCGTTTTGAACAAATAAACGACCGTACCGCCGATTGGTCGGACATTCTCAAAATGTTGGAGTCAGGCAATGCGGACATGGTTTCGGAACTCATCCGTACCTCGGAGCGCGAAGGGCGCTTCCTGTGGCCAAATACCGCCATTCTTACCGATTACTACGCACTTTTATCAAAATCGGATTTTCGGAACACCAATATCAACGAAGTGTGGAATGTCCGTGTGGCTCTGGTGGACGGTTACGCTCAAACGGAGTTGTTCAACCAATGGTTTCCGGACCATGGCAACACTGCAGTCTATGGTAATTTTGATCAAGCCTTTGATGCGCTGTCGCACGGTGAAGTGGCTATGGTGATGGGAAGCCAAAATCAACTCCTGATTCAAACGAATTTTCGCGAGCTTCCGGGATATAAGGCCAATATTATTTTCGATTATCCCTTTGAATCCACTTTCGGATTTAACAAAGACGCAGCGGTTCTCTGTTCTGTAATGGATAAGGCGCTGCGTCAGATTGACGCCAAGGGGATAGCAGGGCAATGGACGCGTAAAACCTACGATTACCGGGGGAAGCTGGCGGAGTCGCGGCTTCCATGGCTGATAGGCGCTGTAATACTGCTTTTGCTTGTGATTGCCATACTGCTTGTTTCATACCGAAAAGTCCGCAGCAAGGAACTTGAACTTGCTCAAAGCAAAATCTCCGTTATGCTCAGTCAAATACAGCC
>LIUG01000208.1:3480-4767 GCA_001462245.1 Candidatus Fibrimonas termitidis | reverse complement strand
TTCCTGTACAACTCCCTTGTGGTAATCCGGCAGCTCTGCAAAATCAATCCTAAGATGGCGGAGGAAACAGTACTGGAGTTTTCGGAATATCTGCGCGGCAATCTGGATTCGCTTTTGCTGAGTGTTCCTATCCCGTTTGAGAAAGAGCTTCGCCATGTGGAAACTTATTTGAAAATAGAAAAAAAGAGATTCGGGGAAAAATTAAATGTTGTATATGATATAAAAGCGAAAGATTTTTTTATCCCTGCCATCACCCTCCAGCCTATTGTGGAAAACGCAGTGCGCTACGGCATCACGAAAAAAGAGCTTGGCGGAACGGTGGAAGTAAAATCGGAAGAAACAGAAAACAGTATCGTAGTCATAATTACCGACGACGGCGTTGGGTTTGACGTCAATAGACAATCAAAGAACGATGGACGCAGCCATATCGGGATAGAAAACACACGCAGCCGCCTTGCCGCCATGTGCGGCGGGACGCTGGAAATAAAGAGCGTGCCGGGCAAGGGAACAACGGCAACTATTTCGATTCCGAAAGGGGGTAATCATGGGTAGCATCGGATACATGAATATTCTTATAGAAGGCTTCGCTGTCCTTGTTTCAACCATTATTTTGCTTCTACTCGCAACGAGTATCGACCGAAAAAGCAAACTGAATCGGCTGTTCATGCGAATAGTTTTGTGCAACATAGCGGCGATAGCAAGCGATACCATTGCGTGGAGTTTTGACGGTGATTTTTCCGAGAGCGGATTTGTTATTGTCCGCGCCGCCAAATTCACTACCTACGTTTTGCAATACCTTTTGATTCCGCTTTTGGCGGATTATGTAACTGCGCTCATTAACAAAAACGGCGGGAACGCTCAAGTTGGCAAAATGATGTCGCAGATAATGTATGCACTGTTCGGTGCCGCTTTTCTGTCGGTTGTTTTATCGCAATTTAACGATATGTACTACATTTTTGATGCGCACAACCGCTATCGGACACAGGATATGTTTTTGCTGAGCCAGGCTTTCGGAACGCTTCTGTTGGGGTTAATTACCGCCGTTATTCTGCGGTACCGGAGGAGCATGGAGAAAAGCGATACGCTGTTCCTGCTGTCTTATACCTTCTTTCCCATATTGGCTATGGGTGCTCATATTTTTGTATTGCGGGAACTTGAGTTTATCTTTATCGCATCAACCCTTTCGATAGTCACCAGTTACGGCGGCATTCAGGCACGGCAGGCAAAGCTGCTCAAGGATAGAGAACTTGAATTGCAGCACCGGCAAATCTCCGTCATGCTCTCCCA
>LIUG01000208.1:1357-3186 GCA_001462245.1 Candidatus Fibrimonas termitidis | reverse complement strand
CCATGTGGAGATTTATTTGAAAATTGAAAAAAAAAGATTCGGCCAAAAATTAAATGTTGTATATGATATAAAAGCGAAAGATTTCTTTATCCCTGCTCTGACGCTCCAGCCCATCGTGGAAAACGCGGTGCGCTACGGCGTCACGAAAAAAGAGCATGGCGGAACGGTGTCTATAAAAACGTCAGAAACCGAAACGGAGTTTATGATTACGGTTATAGACGACGGCGAAGGCTTCGATGCGAAAACGGTTGCAATAGAAGACGGGCGCAGCCGCCTTGCCGCCATGTGCGGCGGGACGCTGGAGATAAAGAGCGTACCGGGCAAGGGAACAACGGCGATTATTTCGATATCGAAAGGAGATAACCATGGGTAGCGGGAAAATGAGATTCAAATTCAGGGCGCTGATTCCTATGACGGCGATTTTTACGCTGTCGATTTTGGTTATTTTGTTTATAAGTTACAATTTGCTGGATAGAACCGTGCAGTCCAAGACGGACGCAAATCTGAATATTTTTACCGATCGGGTGAAGGCGGAAATCAAGCATTTGGACGCCATTCTCGCCACCACCAAACAGACCTTGAGCGAAAAACATATCGCTATCGCGAAATCAGTCGAGTATATACTGGAACACGCACCTCAAGACGAAATGACGACGAAGGAATTGCAACTGCTCGCCGAGCCGCTGGATATTATAGAACTTAACGTCGCCAATAAGGACGGAATCATGACCCACAGCAACGTTTCCTCGCTGATAGGCTTCGATTATAAAGCGTTCGAACCGACAAAGGTTTATATGGCACTGACGAATGGAAAATTATCGGAAGTCAGCGAAGAGCCGCGCCGGTCGGTGCTTGACAATAACGAATACGGAGACGTCAATCATTATACGGGGGTTGTGCGTAAGAATGGCGGATTTATTCAACTCGGCTTCAACGCAGGCGTAATCGGCAGATTGCAGGACGAAATAAACATCGACAAAACCATAAAGGAAACGAAACTCGGCGATAACGGCTACGGACTGGTTCTGTCGGCGGGAGTCATTACCGCACATCCTGATGAGTCCCTGCTTGGAAAGGACGTATCGAATACGGACTGGTATAAAGCCGTAAATTTGGGCGACGGGTTCGCATGGGTGGATATGGATGGCGCAAAATATTACGCAGGATACAAAAACACAGGCGGATATACCATCGTCGGGCTTGTGCCGCAAAGCGATTTTTACAGAGAAATCCGCATATTGCTGATTCGAGCAGCGATACTGCTGGTTTTCGCCGTTGTTTTGATGATTCTGCTGATAATAAAACAGAGAAAAATCATATCGCTGGAGCACGAACTTACGCAAAAACAAATATCGATCATGCTCAGCCAGATACAGCCGCATTTTTTGTACAACTCCCTTGTGGCGATTAAACATCTTTGCAAAATAGATCCAAAGACGGCGGAAGAAATGGTTGTTGAGTTTTCGGAATATCTGCGTGGCAATCTCGATTCGCTGTCAGTGAACGTTCCTATTCCTTTCGAGAAGGAACTTCATCATGTAGAAACCTACCTTAAACTTGAAAAAAAGAGGTTCGACGATAAATTAAACGTAGTGTACAATATAAAAGCGAAGGATTTTCTTATTCCCGCTCTCAGTTTACAGCCCATTGTGGAAAATGCGGTGCGCTACGGCGTTACGAAAAAAGAATGCGGCGGCACGGTGGAAGTAAAAACACAGGAATTGGAAAACAACATTGTCATCACCGTTACCGACAACGGCATCGGGTTTGATGTAAATAGAAAATTAGAGGGCAACGGGCGCAGTCATGTGGGGATAGAAAACACGCGC
>LIUG01000208.1:612-1155 GCA_001462245.1 Candidatus Fibrimonas termitidis | reverse complement strand
TGGAGATAGAGAGCGTGCCGGGCAAGGGAACGAGAGCTGTTATTATTATACCAAAAGGAGAAACAAAGATATGAACATTATCGCTGTGGATGATGAACAATTTGCCCTGATGGATTTAGGGGCGGCGATTTGGAAGGCTCTGCCGTGGAGCATAGTAAACTGCTTTAACACACCCACGGCGGCGCTTCAGTATGCGAAAGACAACCGCACGGACGTGGCTTTTCTTGACATAGAGATGGGCGGCATGAGCGGCTTGGAGCTTGCCAAACGGCTGAAGGATATTTACGGAAAGACAAATATCGTATTCGTAACCGGCTATTCCCAGTACGCAACGGATGCCTTTGCTCTGCACGCCAGCGGATACCTTCTCAAGCCTGTCACAGCGAAAGGGGTGCTTGAAAACATTGAATACCTGCGCCATCCGATCAAAAAAGAGTCGGAAAAAAGGCTTTATGTCCAAACTTTCGGTAACTTCGAGGTGTTTGCAGACGGCAAACTTTTACGCTTTTCAAGAGCCAAATCCAAAGAAATATTCGCCTACCT
>LIUG01000208.1:0-478 GCA_001462245.1 Candidatus Fibrimonas termitidis | reverse complement strand
TTCGCCTACCTTGTCCACAAAAACGGCACGAGCTGCACAACGCGCGAGTTATCGGCGATATTGGAAGAAAAATCCGAGAACAACGTGCGGACTTACATTGCCGCCATGATGAAAACTCTGGAAGAAGTCGGAGCGGGAGACGCGGTTATTAGAGGCTTTAACAGCATTGCCGTTGATACCGCCAAGTTTGACTGCGACCTTTACCGTTTTTTAAAGATGGATGCCGAAGCGGTTAATTCGTACACCGGCGAATATATGCAAAATTATGACTGGTCGGAATTTATGACGGCTTACCTTGCCAAGAAGGTTTTATCCTAAAATTTATGGTTTTTTTAAAAAAAAATGCTAAAAAATCGGTTTTTGTTACGCTTTTGTTGCAGGTTATAATCTATATTTGTGTAATGTCTATTAGAAAAAAATTACTCGCCGGGTTTCTCTTTGTATCACTATTTGGAGTTATCCTTGGCGGCATAGGATT
>LIUG01000207.1:3303-3774 GCA_001462245.1 Candidatus Fibrimonas termitidis | reverse complement strand
ATTGGTTGTTCCCAAGTCAATTCCTATAATTTTTCCCATTTTGTTACTCCTCCTGTTATTTTATAACATTTTATTCTATATGTGAAAGGGAATGGGGAGTAGGGAGTGGAAAGCGAGGTTAGAAAGCACAACGGCTTGTCAACACGCTCAAGCTTTCGAACTACTATCCCTATTTCCTATTCCCTGCTCTCCATTTACTCCGGCATCAGAACTTTTACTTTCGCGGCTCTGATTACCCTCTCTTTCAACAAATAGCCTCTCATGAAGTCTTCCTGAACAACAGCCTCGCTGACATCGGGAGATTTTTCCATCATCACGGCCTCGTGCTTGTTAGGGTCAAAAGGCTCTCCGGCGGCGGAAAAGCGTTTGAGACCCCACTTTGCCTCAAGCGTGCCAGTCAGGCGCTTTTCAATCATTTTAACGCCGTCAAGGAAAGCCGCTAAGTCAGCGGAACTCTCGCCCGCCTGAATT
>LIUG01000207.1:2444-3184 GCA_001462245.1 Candidatus Fibrimonas termitidis | reverse complement strand
GAATTGCCCGTTCAAAGTCGTCAATTACCGGAATTATGTCCAGAAGCAGACTTTGGTTGGCGTATTCAATCGAGTTTTGCTTTTCCTGATTCGTCCGTTTGCGGAAATTCTCGAAATCGGCGGCTTTCCGCAGAAGCTGGTCGCGAGTTTCCGCCACTTGAGCTTCCAATGCGGCGATTTTTTCCTCAGGAGAAAGCGGCTTGTCCGCCGTTTCGGCTCCCTGTTCCTTAGTTTCCGGCGCGGATTGCCCCTCCGCCTGTGTCTGAGCGCCGTCATCGGCGGGATTTTCTTCAATATTGGGCATATCCTGACCCGTTTCCTCAGTTTGTTTTTGGTTTTTTGACATTTCTAAATCCTAATTTTACTTTTAGAGATTCCTCTATATATAAAATACAAAAATATGACGTTAGGGTCAAGGAAAAAATGTAATAATTTTATTAATCCGTTGGCATTCTGTTCATTTTTGCAGAAGGACAGCCCATGCATCGTTTTTCAAAAGCCTTGTTCAAGGCTTGTTCAATCGATTTATCCAAATTTTCCAAAACTGTATGTTGTAATTTTTCTATAGCTCTTTCAGGGGAGACCGCAGTAGAAAACAACTCATTAGAATTTATTTCCAACGCCGCCGCTAGCCGTTCCAACATATCAGCGGTTGGGAAGTTACGACCTATTTCAATCATGCCAAGATAATGGGTAGACAAACCTGCTCGTTCCGCCAGCATGGGCTGTGTAATTCCGAG
>LIUG01000207.1:886-2295 GCA_001462245.1 Candidatus Fibrimonas termitidis | reverse complement strand
AATTTCCCTAATATTCGCCATTTATATAGTCCGCCTATCTGTTGGGTAATTATAATTACCTTGATTTCTTTGACAAACTGTGTTATATATAGTTATTATGCTGTAATAGATAGTTTTCCTGTGTTTTTAGCTTGTTATTTGGTGGAAATTCAGGAAAAAAACAAAAAAGCGACCATGCCGCTTAAAGCATTGGAAGGAGTTTATATGAACAATAAAATCAAACTTTTCGGAATTATCGCTATGTTGGCGGTAATATCAGTCGGTGCGTTCGCACAGCAGTATGAAGACGGAGGCAATTTTCAGGTAGATCGTGTAGGAAACGGGATAAAAATTTGGGAATATCTAGGCACAAACACGGTAGTAAATATTCCGCTAACAATTCAAGGTCTTCCTGTTACAATAATTGGGGCGGGAGCTTTTAGCAATCAGAGGTCACTTACAAGCGTAACTATACCAAACAGCGTTACCACCATCGAGAATCTCGCTTTTGCTGAATGCCAAAGCCTTACCAGCATAATTATACCAAACAGAGTTACCAAAATTGAGGAACAAGCTTTTAGAGGCTGCCTCGCCTTAACTAGCGTAACGTTTCAAGGAACGATTCCTTTAGGCGGATTTCATGAAAATGCGTTCTTCCGATTGGGAGATTTGCGTACCAAGTTTTACACGGCAAACCAAATCAACGGGACACCGGGAACTTTTACAAGAGAACCGGTTAGGACTGTGGCTGAAAGCGCAAGCTCAATATGGACAAAAAGGTAAAATAGGCGCATAGTATCAATCCGTTGCAATAGAGACGGCTCGTGTTGCAACGGTGTTTTCCATCACCCCGCCAACAAATCCCTCTCAATACCTTAGGTGACTGTCACCTTTTCCAATTGACAATTGTAACGCCACACGTTATTATTATCTTATGATCAAAACGTTTAGGCATAAAAAACTGGCAAAACTGTTTTTAAACGGGGAAAAGAAGGGGCTTCCTTCCGATTTACTTTCAAGGATAGAACGCAGGATTGCCGCTTTAAACGCAGCCAATGCGCCTGAGGATTTGAACCTTCCAGGGTTTAATTTCCACGGTCTTGAAGGCAAGCCTAAACGTTATTCGATTCATGTTAACGGCAATTGGTGTATTACCTTTGGCTGGGATAACGGTGCAGTGGATGTCGATTTTGAAGATTATCATTAAACGTGCGAACCGAAGGTTCGACGATTAACGGCACCGCTCACGCGGTTAAAATGGAGGTTTTGTCTCAGCGTTGCTGAGACTTCGATTAACGGTACCGCTCACGCGGTTAAAATGGAGGTTTTGTCTCAGCGTTGCTGAGACTCCGATTGACGGCACCGCTCACGCGGTTAAAACGGAGGTTATTATGAGAGCTGTTCACCCGGGAGAAATTTTAAGAGAGGAT
>LIUG01000207.1:365-753 GCA_001462245.1 Candidatus Fibrimonas termitidis | reverse complement strand
AGAGAGGATATTTTGCCGGAAGCTAATATATCTGAAAGTGACTTAGCTGAATACCTGAACGTGAGCCGTATGACGGTGAACCGTCTGGTGAACGAACGGCAAGCCGTTTCGCCTGAAATGGCGCTTAGACTTGGCAGATTTTTCGGAAACAACCCTGACTTTTGGATTAATCTCCAGCAAAAGCAAAACGTTATATATCGACAGAACTTAGGAAAATAAAACCGCTGACTGCTGTTGTATAGATGCAAAAAAGGTATCAGGAATTAAGTATGATATTGCAGAGAATTGACTTGTTTAGATAGTCTATCCATAATGTGTTATGCCCAACGATCTAACCGCCAATTTCACCGAAATTATCTCAATTATTGAAAAGGCAAAGTCCAAAATA
>LIUG01000207.1:0-154 GCA_001462245.1 Candidatus Fibrimonas termitidis | reverse complement strand
ATGTATTGGGAAGTCGGTGAATACATAAGCCGTAAGGTCGCCGAGAACAGTTGGGGTGAGGGTACAATTCAGGAATTTTCACGCTATTTACAGCTACACTACCCTGATATAAAGGGGTTTTCTCCTTCAAATTTGTGGCGGATGAGGCAGTTTT
>LIUG01000206.1 GCA_001462245.1 Candidatus Fibrimonas termitidis | reverse complement strand
GTTAATTCTCCACCCATCATCACCGCAGCCAAACATGGCAAGGAATGCAAGCATGAGCAAATTTCGCTTAAAACTGAATATTCGCATACCCGCATTTTCCTCCAACATCTTAAATTCGTTCATGATCACCCATAAAAACCCGGTTTCAATAAATATAGCAAAAAGCCCATACCTCGTCAAGGGGGAAAACAGTTAGAGTATGAAACTCGAAAAGCCCGTCTGGCGAGGGCCAGACGGGGGAACCTACAAAGGAGTAAAAGGTTCCGTTAAACCTTTACCCGTTTATGAGGGTCAGTGCCGTTTGCGGCAGAGTATTCGCTTGCGCCAACATGCTTGTAGCCGACTGTACCAGAATCTGGTTCCTTGTAAAGGCAGTTGTGGCTTCCGCAAAATCGGTATCCCTTATGCGGCTCTCCGCATCCTGAGTGTTAAACTCCAAACTTGCGACGTTGTTAATCGTGTATTCCAAGCGATTGATATACGTACCTATCTTTGCCCTTACACCGCTAACGCTTTTTATAACCTTGTCCAACTGATCAATAGCCTCGGTCGCATTGTTTTGCGTTTTGAGGTTCTTGGTGGAAAGCCCAAGCGAGCCGGGGTTAAAGGAGATATATGTAATCGTCATCTCATTAGCCCATTTGCTGCCCATGCCGCTGGAATAATTAGGGCCTATGTGCAGGGTATAAGAAGCGGCGCTTGTCATATCGTTTTCAACCATGGTCAAATAAAGCCGCGACAAGCTATCCGAAGAAGGCTGCGCATTGTTATTGACTATTATCCCTAAGCGTTCTTTAAGAGCATCTGCGAGTGCCAGATCTTTGCCGGTGAGTCCGGAGGTATCAATAGCATTTACCGCAGCTTCTAAATCATCAAGCAAACCTTTAACAACAGCAGCATTGCCAACATCGTTATCTGCATTCATAAAATCAGCAAGTGCATCGAGGGCATCCGTAATCCCGGTATCGCCGGCGATAGTATTAAGAGAAAAACCATTCGTTAATGAGGTTATTTTGGTATGCTCTGCTCGTAATTCGGCTTGCAAAGCATTCTTGTCTCCGATTGCGCCAAAGCTCAGATTTGGGTCTTCTGACCAATTCAGCATGTTTTTGCCGTTGTAGTCTGTTGTTTTGGCTATGCGGGCTATTTCTTTTGAGAGTTCTTGGAATTCCAAATCCAAATACTTGCGCTCAGTGCTTGTTAGGGTATCGTTGGCAGCCTGAATAGCAAGCTCGCGCTGGCGTTGCATTATATTGGTTACTTCCGCCAAACCGCCTTCGGCAATTTGCAAAGCCGCTATGCCGTCTTGGGAATTCTGCTTGGCTTTTCCCAGGCCCCGAATTTGGGTTCGCATCTGCTCGCTCATCGCTAGGCCTGCGGCATCGTCTTGCGCTCGGTTTATTTTTAAGCCGGTGGAGAGTTTTTCCAAACTCTTGCCCATGGCATTGTTGTTCTGATGCAACGCATGTTGCGTTATCATCGCGTTAATGTTGTGATTGATTTGCATAACAAACTCCTTTGAATGCTGAAAAACCCCAATCAAAAGTTTTTCATGTGTTTCTGTTTGGTATCTATGCGATAATCGTGCCAGAAACACGGAATTTGCATGAAAAAAATATTTTTTTTTACTGCTTAAACAATCGTCACAAGTTTTACTTTAAGTTTTGCTTTAACTTTAAGTTTTGCTTTAATAAACGCCCTCATCGTCAACCTCAGGCGGCGGTGGAGAACCCCCGTAAGGGTCGCCTTCAATCGCAACCAGCTTTGAAGCGTTTGTCCAATCTGCGCCCTTGAACTTCTGGGGGTCAACCTCTTCCCACTTTAGGCGGGTGATAACTTCTTCCGTCTTATAATTGATATATTCCCATGTCAGACCGTCAGCCGATTCCCTGTCCGGAGGTCCCCAAAGGAGATTAACCATGTTTTTGTTCATGCCCTCGGCTATATATCCGGCCAAAAAGATTTTTTTCAGCGTGGCATCTATGCCAAAGCCCTCTTGCACAACATCGTAGTTGCGCTCGTCTGCCGGAATGCCCCTTTGTATTAAAACGGGCGATTGCTGTCTATTGGCGCACGAAATCAGCGCGCCGGCCGCTAATATTGCTAGAATGATTTTTTTCATATGCTTAAGATAGAAAATATAGATAGCCGGCGTTTACTATTTTACCCCCGTGCGGCGATATTTTTTAATATTTTCCTTGTTTTGCAGCAGTTTTGCCTTTGATACTCCATTTTTGGTGCTTGGGCCGAACATAGAGTACGGGGCATTCGGAGCCGCCGCTCCCGCAAACGTCAAAGGAGCCTTTGTCCCCCAGGCAAATACAAGCTTCGAATTTTCCTGGATTGAGCCTTTAGGCTCGGATTACTATGGGGTTTGGAAGTTCAATAAAACAAATTACATGAGATTTTTTGCCGGTGCGGAGCTTTCTCCTTTTTACGGAGCTGTTAGGGCAGGCTTGGGCTTTGCCCCTTTACCGCCTCCTTTTGCGGTTCTGGAATTTCGTTTCGTTTATTCAAATGAAAACCTATTTTGGAGCGATGTTGAGATGCCCATGAAATCCAACGAACAGCCTTCTATAAACGATGTTTGGGATGCCGAGCATATGTTTGACAATTTTTATAACCGTTCCCAATATGCGCAAATACAGAGCTTTGATACGCAACTAGGCGGGCGGTATGATTCGCATGATTTCAATTTTTCCTTTTTGTTCCATTTTATTCTTGTGGATATAATTTCTGATTACGAAAAGAAGAGTTTTGATTATATGCGCGGCATTCCGCTTTACAGCAGGGACTATATAGTTGCCGAGGAGCTTTTTGCCGTTTATAATTTCGGCAAGAATTTCTCGTGGAGAGCGGATTTTTCGGTTATGTTTTCCGGCCGGCGGTTCAAATTCTATTCTCCATTTGAGTCCTATGATAAGGAACCGCTTTATTATCACATTATATCAACAGGCCCTTTATGGAGATTTAGCGGTGGCAGGTCTTACCTTTCCATTAGCCCCGGTTTTTTTACACGTAGCGGCGACGATAGCATTTTTAAGGATTTCATAAAAGAGCGAATTTTGCTGTCTGTACAGTATAAATATTTTTGGGGTTTTCGATTTGGGAAAAATAAGTCGGAAAATGGATTTGGAAATTAATAAACAAAATATTTTGGCCAGAATAGCCAAAGCCAGCGAAGCATCCGGGAGAGAACCGGCGAGTGTTCGCCTTGTTTGGGTTAGCAAAACGCATCCGGTTTCTGCGGTTGAAAGCGCCATAGCTTTGGGGGCAAGGGATTTTGGCGAGAACAGGGTACAAGAGGCTTTGGAAAAATTTTTGCCGCAAAGAGAGGGCATTGTTTGCAGAATAATAGGCCCTGTGCAAAAGAACAAACTGCGAAAGGCGGTGCAAGCGGCGCAAGCGATAGATACCGTTGCGGATTTGGAAAGCGTGAATAAGCTGGAAGTTCTGTGCGAAGAAGCGAATAAAAATCTGGAGATTCTTTTTCAGGTGAACGCTTCGGAAGAAGCCACCAAAAGCGGGCTTTCCATGCAAGAGGCTTTTGATTTTTTGAGCGGCTTGCCGGAACCCAAAAGGCTTGTTTACAAGGGTCTTATGACAATAGGCAAAAACACCGGCAATCCGGAAGATTCCAGGGCTTGCTTTGCCTTTTTAAGAAATTTGCGAGATAAGCTTTTTAATTCACAGCCCAAATTCAAGGATTTTACCGAACTCTCAATGGGCATGACCGACGATTTGGAAGTAGCCATAGCGGAAGGCTCAACGATGGTGAGGGTAGGAACAGCGTTATTCGGGCAGCGTTGTTGTTTTTACCCTTGACAAGCGTTTTTTTTTTTTCTATATTTTATTAAGTATTTAGGTGTGTTCACAAAATGCGGCGAATCTGCCGCTATCCACAAAAACAGAAGGAGTTTTACCTTTGGCATCACGTTCTAAACAATTATTGTCAGATGAAGTTCAGCAAGACACTGAGCTTCCGCTTGAAACCAAGGAAATGCTGGAAAACCTTGGAGTCAAAAGAAACCAAAAAAAATCCGCCTCGCCTGCAGAGCCGGAAACCTTGCTGCCGCAGGGCGTTATGGTGCCGGATATTCCGGAAACCGCAGCCTTGCCTCCACCGCAAGCTCAAAACGCCGAGCAAGCTGTGGAAGCACAGAACGGTGCAGGTGCTGCCTTTGCGAATAACCGCCAACCGCAAAGAAATTTTGCAAACGGAGGCAATGGAAATGGAAATGGAAATAACAATAAAAGGCAACCGTTTCAGAACAACAATAATAACAGGTTTAGCAACAATAATAACAACCAAAACCGCAGAAACAACAACAGAGGCTTCCGCCCGTATGCAGAAGAAATATCGCCGGAAGACATTCCAAAGATAGACAAAGAAGCCATAGATAAAGCACGCAGCGAATGGGCTGCTCTGCGTACCAAAAATATGCCTGAACTGCAAGCCCTGGCTATAGAGCTCAACTTGCCCGATATTAAAGTTATGCGCAAGCAAGCCATAATCTACCGCATATTGGAGGCAAAGGCCTCCGCTGAAGAAGGAATGCCCATATATGCAGAAGGGGTTTTGGAGATAATAAACGAAGGCTACGGCTTTTTGCGCAACCCGGACCACAATTATTTGCCCGGTCAGGATGATATTTATGTAAGCCCGAATTTGGTAAGATTTTATGAGCTTAAAACCGGCGATACCATAACTGGGCAAGTTCGCGCGCCCAAGGAAAAGGAAAAATATTTTGCCCTTACTTGCATTGAAAGCATAAACTATAAAGACCCGGAAAATGCCAAAAAACGTGTTGCTTTTGAGCACTTAACGCCTTTGCATCCGTTTGAGCGCATAAAACTGGAATATGATACAAGCGAACTTTCAACCAGAATAATGAACCTATTTACGCCTATAGGCAAAGGGCAGCGCGGAGTTATTTTAGCACCGCCCCGCACAGGCAAAACGGTTCTTTTGCAACACATCGCCAATGCCATAAGCAAAAACCATCCGGAAATAAAGCTTTTGGTTTTGCTCATAGATGAACGCCCCGAAGAGGTCACGGATATGCGCAGAAACGTTAAAGGAGAGGTTTTGGCCTCAACATTTGACGAACCGCCGGAGCGCCATACCCAGGTTGCAGACATGGTTTTGGAAAAAGCCAAAAGGCTTGTTGAACAAGGCGACGACGTTGTTATACTTTTGGATTCCATAACCCGCTTTGCAAGAGCCAACAACGTTGTGATTCCGCATTCCGGAAAAATACTTTCCGGCGGCGTGGATGCAATGGCAATGCAGAGACCAAAACGCTTTTTCGGAGCGGCGCGCAAAATTGAATTCGGCGGCTCGCTTACCATTATAGGCACCGCTTTAATAGAAACCGGAAGCCGCATGGACGAGGTTATTTTTGAAGAATTCAAAGGCACGGGCAATATGGAATTGGTATTAGACCGCCGCATTGCCGAAAAACGCATTTGGCCTGCAATAGACATATTCAAATCCGGCACACGCAAAGAAGAACTTTTGATTTCCGAAACGGAACTTCGCCATGTTTGGATTTTGCGCAGGTTCTTGCAAGACCATACCCCGGTTGAAATTATGGAACAAATTCAAGAGCAAATGAAAAACCATAAAACCAATGAGAGTTTTTTAGCTGCTATGAAGGGCTAGAGAGGAAATTATGGAATCTGGCGCAAAAAAAATATTCTTCATAGGCGCAGGCAATATGGGTGGCGCAATTTTGTGCGCCTTGACAGAAGGCGGCTACCCGGCCCGAGCCGTATTTTTTCAAGAACCAAACGAAGAGCAGGCGGATAGAATTGCAGACCGCAGCAAGGCAAAAAAAGTATTATCTTTCCATGAAGGTTTTTCCGAAGCGGATGTGGTGTTTTTGTGCTTAAAACCGCAAATTTTCTCAAAGATTTCCGCCACGTTACGTGATGCGCTCGCAAGCTCCGAAAAAACTCCGATTATAGTTTCCATTATGGCCGGAGTTACAGTAGAAGCTTTGCGAGAGGCATTCTCCTCAAGCAAAGACGAACTGCATATAGTGCGTACTATGCCAAATATTGCTGTCACTGTAAAAAAAGGTGTTGTGGCCATAGCCGCAGATGGCGTTGAAGACAGCGTTTTGCGAACGGTTGAATTTCTGTTCTCTCAATGCGCTGCCACTTTCAGGGTTTCAGAAAATCAAATGGATGCCGTAACGGGGCTTTCGGGCAGCGGGCCGGCTTTTGTTTTTCAATTTGTAGAAGCCCTCGCTATGGGTGGCGTTAAAATGGGCTTAACTAGAGAGTTGGCCATGAAGTTCGCATTATGCACAGTTAGCGGCTCCGCCGAAATGCTGGGAAAATCAAAATTCTCCCCCAGCGAACTGATAGCAAATGTTTGCAGCCCCGCAGGAACCACAATAACCGGAATACAAGAACTTGAAGATAGAGCATTTAGAGGTGCGGTAATGGCTGCGGTAGAGGCAGCGGCGGAGCGTTCCGCAGAGTTAGGAAAAAATTGAAAATGGGAATACCTAGATTAATTTTGATATTTATCGCATTATTTGCATCGAGCCTCCACGCTAAGGACCCCGATCCCGGGCACATTGCGATGTGTTCCGGAGTTAAGCAATGTTTGAACTACGATTATCCGCAATGCAAAACAGAAGAAAAGAAGCCCAACCCCGATATTAAATACAATGCCGAATTCTGCGCTCCATACTTAGAACTGAAACGACGCGGCCTGCCGATAGATAGCTACAGAACACGTGATTTATTTCGCTATATGGGAAGGCAATACAGGGTTATCTATAAAATCGACGGAACGCTTCCTGTTTCAAAAGAAGCCATGATGTACCTTTTTTCCAATATGGAATTCACAGCTCAATTGGTGAACGCATATAGGAAAACCAAATACACAATTACCTACGAGACTCCCGATAGAAGAAAATTCAGCGGCGATAACGGCGATAATTTGTTCGGCAATTTTGTATGGTTGTTAAACGATAGCGCCGGCTTGGACACCGGAATGCACCACGTATTTTTCGGCAGGGGCAGAACAAAAATTCTGAACAAGAATCTTTACGGAACAGCTACGGCAATCCTGGATTTAAGAGAAAAAAACAAAGATTCCGTGGCTTATGAATTCCGTGCCATAGTATCGCCGAGCGGTCCCATACTAAATACTCTTATGAACCTAGGCGTTTTCAAAAGCGTGGTCAACGGAAAAATAAGGGAGATAATAGACAACATTGAACAAGCCGCAAGCGAATTTTCCAAAGGCAACCGCAAACCAATTTATAACTACGCTCCTTTTAAAGAGGAAAAATGGAAAAGGAATTTGCGGGAATTTGGGGACGTTACGAAGTAGGGGCGAACGCCCCTAACATCCTATTGAAAAATTTTATAATCCTTATGGGCAGGTGCTATTTTCTCCTGACTTCGACACAGGGACAC
>LIUG01000205.1:5801-22432 GCA_001462245.1 Candidatus Fibrimonas termitidis | reverse complement strand
ATTTAGGGGATGTTCCGGCACACCACGCCCAACGATGTAGGGGCGTATTTCAATACGCCCTTTTCGCCACGTCGTTTGCCGTTTTATTGGGCATACCATCGCAGACACAGGGCGTTGCCCGCAACGCCCCTACGTTGTGGATATGATGCCACGAAATGGGAAATAATCGGGGTTCAGACAAATATTGCGCAACGTTGTGGTGTATTTGCCACGTGGCGGGGACGACCCCAAGGAGCGCATGTGAATGCGCTCCTTTTTTTTATTGTCAACATATGTTTGCACGCCGGGCACAGGAAGTGCCGAATAAAATAATCTTTCTGCACTTTTTTCATTTTTCCGTATTTTTTTTCCCGTTTTCTCCGTCTAAGTAAATAACAAAACAAAAACGGAGGTTTTATGCCAAAAGAGGTGTTTGGGAAGATAACCTATGACACAATATTCAAAATAGCTTTCACTAAAGAGTGCAATAAAGGCTCGCTGCTCTTTTTGCTGAACTCTTGCCTGAAAGAGGTTCTTAAAGAACCTATTACGGACGCAACTTTAATCCAAACTGTTGAGTCTAGTGAAAACGAGAACGGCAGGTTCGCTGTGTTTGATATGCAATGCAAAAGTGCCGATGGCACAAGGTTCATTGTTGAAATGCAGGTCTGGCCGCAGAAGCATTTCATCAAAAGGACTTTCTTTTGCCTTTGCAGAGCTGTTAGCAATCTTGTGGAAAAGGGCAAGATGAAGTTGGATGAGAAGGATGTTCCTTACGATTACAATATTCCGGTTGTATATACACTTAGTTTTCTTGCCTTTGCTGTTGATTTTGGGAAAGGTTGCGATGAGCTAATACAGTACTTGTCTGTGTCTAACGACCTTCATCCTGAGGTTCGCTATGATATTATGCATATGGTTTATGTTATGCTTCCTAGGTTTGTTAGAGAGAAATGGGAAGATTGCCTTGATGCTTTTGAGCAGCTTATTTTCATGTTCAAGAATATTGACACATTTCTGGAGGTTCCTATTGGTTGCAAGGATGAAGCTTTGGAGGCTATATTTGAGTCTGCGAAAATTTCTAAATTAAGCCAAGAGGAACTTATGGACTACGAGCGTCAAAAGAAGTTTATCAGCGATTATGCCGCTGCTTTGGCTTATGCCGATGAGAAAGGCGAAACGAGGTTGTTGAACCGTGTTAAAGAATTGGTTAAGAGCGGTTTGAGCGGCGAAGAACTCTTAGAAAGGCTTGAAAATAGATGAAAAGGATTTAGGGGATGTTCCAGCACACCATGCCCAACGATGTAGGGCAGGGTTTGCCTGCCCCGTTATGCAACCCGGTGTGCATTCGCAAAACGCACAATGGGGACATGGGTGGCATGGGCATGGGCAGGCACCCTGCCCCTACATGAACAATGGCAAATTTGCCGTTTTGTTGCATACCATCGCAGACACAGGGCGTTGCCCGCAACGCCCCTACGGTGTGGATATTGTTGTGCATTTTGCCACGTCGTGTTTTTTTGTCTGAACCCCGATACCCCCGATGGAAAGCCGGGCACAGGATGTGCCGAATAAAATAATCTTTCTATATTCCCCTCCCAGTGCTTCACACTCTTATTTTAGCAGCAGGCTTAGGGACAAGGCTTCGCCCTTTGACCGAGCGAATTGCAAAACCTCTAATTCCAATTGTGGACAACTCACCATTGGCGAGGCAGGCAGCTCTAGCAAAAAAACTCGGTTCCGGAAAAATTCACGCAAATGCGCACCACCTTGCAGAACAAGTGCAAAGCGTTGCAACAGAATTAGGCATAGACAAGATTTGGGTAGAAGAAGAACTTTTGGGCACAGGCGGTCCCATACATAGAATGTGGAAAGAAGGGGAGCGTGGCGAACTCTTGGTGCTAAACGGAGACTGCGAACATGACTTGGATGTTGAATTTTTTTTAGAAAAAGCGAGAAACTCCGGCGCAAGCTGTGCTCTTTTAGCCATCGACAATCCAAAGATAAACACCCTTTGCATAAATAATGAAAATTTACTATGCGGCATAAAAAATAAATTCGGAACCGCAGGTTCAAGCAACGCAACATTCACCGGCATATCTTGGTACTCGGCAAAAGCATGGGAAAAAATAAAAGAAAGCGAAAAAGACATCCGAGACTTCTGGCAACACGAAATCCCTTTCGTCCTAACAACAAAAGGAACCTGGCAAGACATAGGCAACCCAAAAGGATTAATGAAAGCAATAAACTCTCAACTCTCAACTTTCAACTTTCAACTAGAGGTGGCAGGTTCCGCAGGTTCCGGAAGAAAATACTACCGAATGCAAGCCAATGGCCACTCGCTGATTTTGCAACAATCTCACAGCGAAGACCGAGATTTTGAACGTTTTGTTCGCTATGGAAAATTGTTCAGCGGCTTGGGGCTTCCAACGCCGGAAATTTATGCTGTTGACGAAACGGAAAGGCGGGTTGTTATGCAGGATCTGGGTTCTGTTCGCCTTTGCGATGCGGGGCAACCTCTCTTGTATTATCCGCTTGTTTTGGAAAAACTGATAGCGTGGCAAGAGGCAAGCGAAAAGGCCTTTGAATTGGATAGCGAACTTGCAAACAGAGTTTTTGGCGAAAGCGATTATCTTTGGGAAACTTCTTATTTTGCGGAAAATTATCTGCAAGGGCATTTGGGAATGCAAGAAATCCCCGCAGATTTAACCGAGCTTTTTAAGAATTTGGCAAAGAGAGCAACCGAGCAGCCAAGGGTTTTGATGCACCGGGATTTTCAATCGCAAAACGTGATGGTTAAAGGAACTCAAATAGCGTTTGTGGATTTTCAGGGAGCGAGGAACGGTTCTATTTATTACGATGTAGCTTCTCTTCTATGGGATCCCTATATGATGCTCCCTGCGGAAAGCGTTAAGCAATTATTTGCGCTTTGGCACTCTGCGAATCCGTTTTTGAAAAACACATCTTTTGAAACCGCTTGGGAAAATTTTTTAATAGCAAGTTTGCAACGAATTATGCAAGCCCTGGGCGCATATTGTTTTTTGAGCAAAAAGAAAGGTATCAAATCTTTTGAGCAATACATTGAACCCGGAGCAGAGAGATTAAAAGAAATAGCTCGGCTTTACTATATTACCCCCCAATGAATGCGGAAAGAAAAAATCTGCCGATAGATGCATTGAAATACTTGGAATTTTTGCGCCTTATAGAGATACGTTCCATTGAAAATGAATATTTGCCCTTGCTGAAAGACCCATTGAAATTATCCGAAAAGCTGGCCAAGAAATTTAATTCTCTGGAACGAAATGCCCTAATTCACTATCTTGAAATTTTGCCGAAAATCAGGGAAAAATTTTGTTTGCAAAATGCGGATTTAATCTGCGATAGGCTTGCATATGAACAAGCTACGGCTAGGGACATTTCGGAATATAAGGCTAAGCTGTGGCAGAGCGGTGCGAAAATTATGGATTTGTGCTGCGGCATGGGCGGGGACAGTTTTTGGTTGCCTGCGGGTATTGTCGCAAGCGGTGCGGATATAGCACCTGAGAGGGTTTTGATGTTCAATGAAAATATGGAACGTTTGGGACTTCCTCACAGGGCGGTTTTGCAGAACGCTCTGGAGGTTGAGAGTGGAGATTTCTTTTGCATAGACCCAGCGCGGCGAGGTGGATTGAATCCGGATTTTGAAAGCATATTGGAACTGTCTAAAAAATTTTGCGGCGGAATGATAAAACTCCCACCGGCATTTCCCGAAAGCGAAATTCCAAAAGAGAGCGATGTTCTTTATTTGGGGAATGCAAGTGATTGCCGGGAATGCCTTATGATGAGCGGTATGTTTGGGAAAAGAGGGATACGTGCTGTTGCAATTTGCAAAGATGAAACTTTTGAGTGGCAGTGCGAGAAAAATGAATTGCAGAATATAAGTTTGGAAGTCAAAAAACTTGGTGATTTTATTTTAGAGCCAAATCCGGTTTTGGTTCGCAGCCACTTGTTTTTGAGCGAGTCAAAAAAAATGGGTTTTTGGCAAATAGATTCAACGCTTGCATATGTGTCTTGCGATAGTTTGCCGCCTAGGCATGAGGGTTTTACGGCATACAAGGTCATAGAACAAAGCTCGCTTTCCACAAACAATGTCAAGGCAATGTTGAAAAAACATGATGTAGGCAAAATCACAATAAAAAAGCGAGGTGTTGAAGTTGTCCCGGAAGCGGAAATCCGCCGTTTGGCCCCAAAAGGCGAAAAGGAATACATTTTGTTTTACACGAGAATTTTGGGCGAAAAGCGGGCTATTTTGGCGGAAAAATTTCTACATTACTGATATATCATTCTCAGGAGTTTTAAAAAATGGATGGAACGCTTGTCCTTGTAGGTGCAGTAATCTTGGCGGTTATAGCCATTGTTTTGCTTTATTTTCTCGCTAGTTTCTTTGGCTTGTGGCTGCAGGCTTTGTTTTCAAAAGCCAATGTCGGTATTTTCCAGCTTTTAGGTATGCGGCTCAGGAAGGTTAACCCCCGCATGATTGTTGAGGCTCGTATTTTGAGCGTTAAGGCCGGAATTCCTGTGGAAACAAATTTGCTGGAAGCCCACTACCTTTCCGGTGGAAACGTGTTGCGGGTTGTGCAGTCTATTATAGCGGCGAACAAGGCTAATATAACTCTCTCTTTTGAGGAAAGCGCAGCCATAGACCTTGCGGGCAGAAATGTTTTGGAAGCCGTGCAGATGAGCGTTAACCCAAAGGTTATCACAACACCAAAGGTCAGCGCAGTTGCTTTGGACGGTATTCAGTTGCAGGCAGTGACTAGAATTACGGTGCGTACCAGCATTCGCAAATTGGTCGGCGGCGCAGGAGAAGAAACGGTTATCGCCCGTGTTGGCGAAGGTATAGTCAGTTCCATAGGCAGCGCGAAAACTCACAAAGAGGTTTTGGAAAATCCGAACATGATTTCTAAAAAAGTTTTGGCGAGCGGTTTGGATGCCGGCACAGCTTTTGAAATTCTCTCCATAGATATTGCCGATGTTGATGTTGGCCATAACATAGGTGCAATTTTGGAAACCGATCGTGCCGAGGCGGATAAAAAAATCGCTCAGGCAAAAGCCGAAGAACGCCGTGCAATGGCGGCAGCGGCAGAGCAGGAGATGAAAGCCAAGGTTGTGGAAATGCAGGCAAAGGTTGTAGAGGCAGAGGCACAAGTTCCGCTCGCAATGGCAGAGGCTTTAAAGAACGGCCGTTTGGGGGTTATGGACTATTACAATCTGCAAAATATAAAGGCGGATACCCAGATGCGTACTCAAATTTCCGGTGTTTCGCAGGATGAAACGGAACGCAAATAAATGGAAACCTTTCTAATATTCTTGGCTATAATCGCTATCCAAATGATAGCGGCATATTTCAAGCAAAAAAAGGAAGCCGAGCGCAAAAAGCAGAGCAAACCGGAACGCATTCCGCAAGAAGCGGCACCGATTCCGGATCCTTTTAAAGAAATACGAGAAATGATGGGCCTCCCGTCAGTAGAAGAACCGGAAGAATTGGAAGAGCCGAGAACATTAGAAAGATTAGAAGAACCAGTTTTGGAAAGAATTTTGCCCACAAGGCCGGACATACCGTTTAAATCCATTACCGATAGAGCAACAAAAGAAAATACTCCGCTTGTGCACAAAGATTTGCCTGAGCGCAAATTAAAAATTCATCAGGCCATAAACATAAATGAGCCGGGACAAGGCATACTCTGGACAGCAATTTTGCAAGAACCACGTTACAGAATAAAATGGAAACCTCTCAACTCTCAACTCTCAACTCTCAACTAAAAAGATGCTCTCCCTAGCCTCCTCCGTCGCAGACCTCGCCGTAGAAAAAATAGAGCTTTTTATACTGGCTCTAATACGCATTTCCGTGATAATTTTTTTATTGCCTGTTTTTAACCAAAATCCCATACCTACAACCGTAAAAATGGCAATATCCTTTTTGCTCGCATTTTTGGTATTCCCTCAGATGCCGCTGATCAGTTTCACCATAGCGAATTCGCCGGTATTCTTTTTTATGATTGTTTTGGAACAGATTTTTATCGGATTGGTAATAGGTTTTACCACATCGTTCCTTTTGTACTTTGTCACCATGGGTGGCGAATATATCGCACGTGATATCGGCTTAATGCAAGGAACTATGAATCCTTTTGTCGAATTTCAAAGCAATTTATATTCAATAATTTTAACCGTGATTTTAGTGGTTATATTTTTTGCGAGCGGCGGCCATTACTTTTTTATACGTGTGCTTTTTGAATCTTTCCAATATATTCCAATGGGCAATTTTATTTGGGATACTCGCAGTTTTGCGGCGATTTTGCTTTTGCTTTCTGCCAGTTCTTTTGTTGTTGCGTTTCAGTTTGCAGCACCTATTATGGGGGCGATTTTTTTATGTACGGTGACGCTTGGGCTTATGAACAGAGTGATGCCGCAAATGCAGGTTTGGCTTTTGGGTATCCCATTAAAGATTTTTTTAGGCACAATTGTTATAATTTATTCCATGCCTTTTATGGTGCAGCTTTTTAATGCGAATTTTGAGCAGTTGCAAAGGGCCTTATTTGCTATTTTGAGAGCTGGGGGCAAATAAATGGCAGAAGATGAAGATAAAACCGAGGATCCCACCTCTAAAAAAAAGTCGGATGCCATTAAAAAAGGGCAAATCGGGCGTTCAATGGATTTGTCTTCGGCTATCGCTTTGATTGCGGCTTTGTGGGGGCTTTATATTTTTGGCGGAGATTTTGCAAACAGTTGCAAAGCCATTATGCGAGAATTTTTTACGAGTTATATCGATTGGACTCCAACCATAGCAAATTTTTCTGCGCTCGCGTATCATGTTTTGCTTTTATTGCTGAAAATGCTTGTGCCTTTGCTTTTGTTTTTTTTGATTCTCGGCGTAATAGGCAATCTTTCGCAGGTTGGTTTGCACTTTACGCTTGAGAAATTAAAACCGAAATTTTCAACTATATTTTCGCTGGGCGGTTTAAAGCGCATGTTCGGAAAAGATGCTTGGGTAGAGCTTTTCAAGGGTATAATAAAGATGACCATTGTGGGAATGATCGCCTATTCGGTTATAAAAAAACATTCCGAAGATATTTTGTATATGGCGGATATGCAGATAGGCGTGTTTTGCGCTTATATGATAGATATTATAGTTGAAATGCTTTTGAAGATAATAATATTTTTGATTATACTCGGTGTTGCGGATTTGGTTTATCAAAAAAGAAAAACGCACAACGAATTGAAGATGACCAAAAATGAGGTTAAAGACGAGCATAAAAATGCCGAGGGTGATCCCAAAGTGATAGCAGCCCGCAAACGTGCCATGTATAAATTGCACCAGCAGTTTATGATGAAGGAAGTTCCAAGCGCAACTGTGGTTATAACCAACCCCACGCATTTGGCAATAGCTCTGCGTTATGAGCGCGGCAAAGACCAAGTTCCATTTGTTGTCGCAAAGGGCGCAGACAAAATTGCGGAGAGAATACGGCTGCTTGCAACAGAAAATAATGTTCCGATAGTCGAAAACAAACCTTTAGCACGTGCTATGTACGATGTTGTAGAACCGGGAGATTTTTTACCTGCGGAATTTTTCGCCGCTGTCGCAGAGGTTTTGGCTTATGTGTTCAGGCAAAAGGAAGCGGGGTAATGCTTCTCTCATCTATCCCCGGGCTTGGGTCTATAAGAATTGCCGCATTAAAGGAACGCGGCATAATAAATACGCCTTGGGATTTACTCCAATGTGCGCCCAGGGAATGGCATGACGAAAGGCAAATAACAAAAATAAGAGATATTAAAAATAAGGAAAGAGTTGTTTTAGACGGGCATATTGCTCAGATCGGGACGCGGTACGATAAATACGGTAAACTCCGGCTTTGTGTGGTTCTCCAAGACAAAAGCGGAAGCATAACTTTTATTCACTTAATAAAAGCTTGGAAATCGAAGTTAAAAAACGGAATGCGTTTGGTTATTATAGGCGAGAGTTTTTATAAAAACATATATTATCCGGAAATACTCACTTTGAAAGAAGGTGAAAAATATGTAGGCTGCATAAAATCCGTTTATTCTGCGAGGATCGGTTTGGAAAGCAAGCTTATTGCGAGTTCCATAAAACGGCTTTTGGAAAAAGATTTGAGATTGATTTTAGAACCCGGAGAACACGCTTGCCCTATTGAATTATTATCATATTTAAAACTGCGTCCGATAATGGAAATTTTTAAAAATTTGCATTGCCCGCAAACTATGGAAGAGATTAAGAGGGCAAAGAAAGAGAATAAAATTTTGCAACTTTTGCCGTTTTGTTTGAGAATGGCAAATAGACGTAAATTACTTGCGAATACAGGAATTTCCAAAAAACTGGATTTGCAAAAAATAGATTTCGCCAAAACTAATTTACCGTTTTCCTTAACCGCCGGGCAAATTCAGGCCTTGGAAAAAATAAAAAGCGGATTGGAAAGCGATAATAGATTTCATGCGCTTTTGCAAGGCGATGTTGGCAGCGGAAAAACCGTGATTGCGATGCTCGCAATGATAGGAATTTGCGGGGCAGGAGAGCAGGCGGCTTGCATGGTTCCTACAGATATTTTGGCTAGGCAGCATTTTTCAAGCATGGGAAAAATTTTTGAAAGCGTGGGTTTGAAACTCGCTTTGCTTGTGGGGGCTATGGCAGCAGCGGAACGCAGAGAGATTTTAGCCGGTTTAAAGAGCGGAGAGATCAACGCTGTTGTAGGAACTCATGCTTTATTTTCCAAGGATGTGGAATTTAATAATTTGGGTTTTGTGATAATAGACGAACAACATCGCTTTGGGGTTGGGCAAAGAGAGGCTTTGCTTTCAAAAGGCAACAAACCGGATTTGCTTGTTATGAGCGCAACGCCTATTCCTCGCAGTTTGACAATGACTCTTTACGGGGATTTGGAAGCGATAATCCTAAAAGAAAAACCGCCCGGCAGAAAACCTGTAAGAACCGAATTGATAAAAAGCCAGAGACGAGAAGGCATGAAGGATTATCTTTACAAAAAAACTCTTGCGGACAATCGCTGTTATTGGGTCGTTAGCAGGGTTCAGGAAGATGAATTCGGTGAAGCGAGAAGTGTTGGCAATGTTTATGATGAATTGAAAAGATTTAGAGCTGATTGGAAAATCGCTGTTGTTCACGGACAAATGCCGGAAGCAGAGCGAGACGCAAATTTAAATGCTTTTGCGAGCGGTGAAATATCTCTGCTCGTTTGCACAACGGTTGTGGAAGTTGGCGTTAATGTTCCGGAAGCGAATTTAATGGTAATAGATAAACCGGAAAGCTTTGGTTTTGCGCAGTTGCATCAGTTGCGGGGCCGGGTGGGGCGGGGTGGGGTGCAGGCGTGGTGCCTTTTGATGTGCGATGGAGATAATACGGCTCATAAGCGTTTGGAGAATTTTTCAAAAACAAATGATGGCTTTGAAATTGCAGAGATGGATTTGCAAGATAGAGGAGCGGGAAATTTGGAAGGCTCGGAGCAGAGCGGTGCTTGGATTTTGCGTTCTTTTGACTGGGTGCAAGACAGACCTCTTATAGAAGAAACCATAAATAAGGCATACCGGATTTTAGAGAATGAACCGAATTTTTCTCCGGAAGTTTTGCAGAAAATCCAAGATTGGTACAACGATAAAAAATTTGAAAAAATAGAAGATGGGGTGCATTAATGGATATCCGGAGTATTGCAATTCTAGCACATATAGACGCAGGCAAAACAACCCTCTCCGAGCGAATTTTATGGACTGCCGGCAAAATTTTACGTGCAGGCAATGTGGAAGACGGCCTCGCTACAATGGACTATCTCTTTGAGGAAAAGGTAAAGGGCATAACCATAGAGGCCGGTATTTCGAATTTTATGTGGAGGGAAATTTGGTGGAATTTAATAGATGCTCCCGGGCATATTGATTTTGGAATGGAGGCGGATACCGCTTTGGAAGCCGCAGATGGCGTGGTTTTGGTAATCTCAGCCGTTGACGGAATACAACCCCAGACATTTGCCGCTTGGGAAAAACTGAAATCCATGAACAAACCCTGCATTATATTTTTCAACAAAACAGACCTGCCCGAAGCGAGGTTGGAAGAGAGTTTTTTGGAAATAGAAGATCAATTCGGAGTTAGGCCTGTTTTGCTTTCATGGCCGGTAAAGGATGAGGGAACTTGGGATGTTTTGAGCGGAAAATTTTTGAAACACAATGCGGAAGGCAAAGAAGCTGTTTTTGATTTTGAAAAAGAGAAAAACGAAATGGAAGCTTTGCGTAGAGAGGCATACGAGGCGGCTTCTCTTGCAGACGATGAACTTTTGGTGAAATTGCTCGCCGGCAAAAAAACGGAAAATGCGGACTTGCTCTCCGGTTTGCAAAAATTATTCCGCAAAGGTTCCCGCATTTTGTGCTACGCCGGTTCCGCAAAAAAAAACATCGGCATTCGCTCGCTTTTAAATGGGCTTTCATTTTTTCTTAAAGCCCAAACAATAAAGAGCGAAGAATTCGGGCAAGTGATACGCTATCGCTCTTTTGCGGGGATTGGCGAGGCGGCTATTTTTAAGAGTTATAAAAATTTGCATAAGGATGAATTTCCGGCGGGCCTGAAATTTTACCGCATACACGCTCAAAATATCAGCGAGGTTTCGGATATTTTTTGCGGAGACATTTATGCGGTAAAGGGAATGCCGCATAAGAAAATAGGTGAATATTCGCCGCTCCTGCAAATGCGGATTGAATGTTTGAAGCACGAGGACTGGAAGCATACGGGAGAATCTTTAAAGAGCATTGGTCGCACGGATAATTCGATAAAAATAACGGAGAACCCAAGCGATGGTTCTTGGATTTTGCACGCAATGGGGGCGGTTCAGTTTGATTTTATTTTATCCAGATTGAAAAGGGAATTTCATTGCGAAGTCAAAGCGGGCGAGCCTCACGTGGAGCTGCGGGAAGTTCTTTCCAAAAATTTGGATGCCGTTGAAAATTTTTGCCAAGCAGGGGAAACAAATGCCAGAATTTCTCTTTCCGCGGAGTGTTTAAATAAAGATGAACGCTATGAACTTGTCGGAGAATTTTTGCCGGAAATGAAGGAAGCTTTGGATGAATTTTGCGAGGCCGGTGTTTTGGGCAAGGGCTCTTTGCACGGTGTTAAATTTATTTTGCATAAGTTGGAAATTTCAGGGGAAAATCGTGCGGTGGTTAAGAAGGCTTGTTTTGATGCCGCAAAAATGCTTATAGAGCCGAGTTCTGTGGAAATTCAAGAGCCGTGGGTGGACTTAATAGTTCAATGTCCGGTTGCATTTGCGGGCACGGTTGCAAATGATTTGCTATCACGGGGCGCAAAAATTATAAACAGCGGCGGAGACGGCAAAAAACACCGTTTTCATGCAAATGCTCCGCTCAGCAAACTCAATCGCTACACAACCGAGCTTCTTTCCCTAACTAGGGGCGGCGGAAATTACAGTTTTAAATTCGCCGGGTTTTTCTAAATTACATGCAAAATAGGAGATTTTATGAAGAAAATAATCTTTGCCACCATTTTTATATGCACCTCTTTCTCTATTGCGGCGCAAGACCCCGTTGTTTTGCTAAAGCAAAACGATACGGAACTGCAAAAGGAGCTTAAGAAGAAGGCTCATACCCAAAAAGACATAGAGAGGATCAAATATTTGAGCAGCGGTCTTTTTGATTTTGCGAAAATGGCGGAACGTAGCTTGCCCAAAAAAACTTTGGATACTGCTCCTGCGGAGCTTAAAGCGGAGTTTGCCAAGGAATTTCAGAGAATGATAGAGAATTCCAGTGTGCACAAATTCAAAACCACAAAATTTACCCCACCGGATTCCACCGTTTATGAAGAACCCAAATACAAAAAAAACGGTGAAGAAGTTTGGGTTTCCATACATTCATGGGACAAAGGCAAAGATATGCTGATGGTTTATAAAATGGATAAAGAAGGCGATTCCTGGCGTGTTTGGGACTTGGTCATAGACGACCTATCCACCACCCGCAACTACCAAGACCAGTTCAAAAGCATCTTAGAAACCAAATCTTTCAAAGAGTTGATTAAAACGGTAAAGGATAAAGCGGACGAGTATGCGAAGTGAAATTTGAAATTGCTTTTGACTTTTCCAAAACGGAGCGCGATTTAAGGTTGCGTTTTGGGAAGTTCGAGATATGGAGACTGGATTTCGAGAAAGAATTTGAAAGGCAGAGCAAAAAGAAAGATTCAAGCAAAGAAGAAACTGACGAGGAAGGGAATGAAGATATATTTCAAGCTCTTTTTGATCCGAAAGTTGAAAGCCGAATTTGGTTCTTGATTAAAAGACTGATAAGCCGAATGTGGAATTTTTTCTCCGTGCAATATGAACATATTGAAATAAAAGGTACTTTGGGAGACCCTTTTTACGACTCAATAGCAATGGGAATGTTCGGCGGTTGCTACCAGCCCGATTGGGAAAATGAAAACGGAGACTGGAGCGCAAAGGGCAAAATGATTCTAAAAATTAACTTTTTTTGGTTTCTTTTTTTTGTGATGAGTTTTATTTATGAATTTGCCGTTTTGATTTTTATTTTGTGGCGTGGCACGCGGCTTGCAAGAAAGAATCCAAACGGAGAAAATCTGGAAGGCATTCGCAAATGGATTTTCCTAAACTACCGCTCATAAATGCGCACTGCCATTTGGAACTGAGCAACCTAGAGGGCAAACTCCCGCACAATAAACCATTCTTCGATTGGCTAACCGAACTTCGCAAACAAGTAGCAAACTGGACAAAAGAAGACTATCAAGCAAGTTATATAAAGGGCCTAGAACTATCAAAAAAAGCAAACACAAGCATAATCTACGACGTAGGCAACCAATTATCCGAACCTCACTCCCCACTCCCCACTCCCCACTCCCTATTCTCCATGCACGAAATAATCAAACAACCTCTCCCTCCCCCCTGTACCCCTCACTCAATTTACGCAACTCCTCCCGAACTCGTTAAACAGGCTGTTAAATCATGCGTAAAGGCTGGCATTCCTTGGAGCATTCATTTAGCGGAATTTGATGAAAGCGATAAGTTCAGCGATTTTTTGGAAATTTTTAGCGATGAACCTTTGCTTGTGAAGAACGGTTTTATCATTCACGGAAACTTTTTGACCGAGAGCGATTTGAATTTTATGGCAAAGAACAATATAGCCCTTGTGCATTGCCCGCAAAGCCATGAGTGGTTTGGGCATAAAGACCCGGATTTTGAAATGTGGAAAAAGAGCGAAGTGGATATCTGCATAGCCACGGACAGCTTGGCTTCGGCGAGTTCTTTGGATTTGATGGAGCAACTCAAAACACTGTTCAGGCGATACCCCAAAGCCTTTACTCAAGAAGAGGCTATGGCTGCGATAACAACTGTGCCTGGCAAATACCTAAAACCTCAGTCATTTTCTCCCTAAACTCCGGTTTGCCGGAAAGCATTTCCAAAAGGGAATACAATGTTATAAGCGGTTTGCCGGCAAATAGAACGGGCTTATCGCTTATTTTAGCCGGAGCCTCTGTAAGTTCCGGGCGTGGAGCCTCTCTAAAGAAAATTATCTTTCCGGGATTTAAGAATTCCACTTCTTTGTTCAGCATTTCCCTTAAAATCGGTTTTTCTCTTGAATAAACAGCTTCATTGCATTTAAAAAAGAAGGATATCGCACAAGCGTTTAAATCTATATCAAGTTTTTTGAACAGTCTTTCCAATATTCCTTTCGCATCCGTTGTTAGCTCCATAGGAGAATGAAAAAGCAAAAGCAAAGGGGCATCTATACTTATTTTTTCCGGAACATAAAAACTCAAAGCCCGCATGGATTTTGTATAAACGGAATGCTTCTGCAATGCTCTGTAAAAATCATCAATACTCTCAGCATTTTTCCACAAAAAATCATCCTGCGAAACAGGTTTCACAGAAACCGGAATTTCAGGTTTGGGTTCGGGTTTAGGTTCAAGTTTAGGCAATGGCAACGATGATAACACAACATCAAATCCGCCCAACTCACCTTGGGCTTGAAGATAAGTTTTCAAAGGAATACTCATAGCCCAAAATTTCCTTCAACGCCAAATTGCAAATAAAGCCCCATTCCCTTTGCCATAAAAGGCACAATATCGTACCCGTTCCTTGAATCTCCGTCCGGGTCACGCACGGCAACGGAACGTTCCCTTGCATTTTCGCTGCCCAAAAAGCGAAGCGCCTTAACGTCCAATGAATAGAATATATTATCCGCTTCAACAAAAAAACGCACATTTTCAAGGAAAATAATTCTTACCCTTGATTTTAAATCCAAATTCAAGCGAACATCGGTGCGAAAAAGAGAAACTGTTTCTCCGGTATGTTTAATATGCCTTTCCTCACCGGAAGGTGTTATAGCCCATTCGTAAAGAGGCCTGTCAAGGGCAGCGCGATGGCTGACTATAAACGATAAAAGAGAATCGCTTCTAGGATAAATTCTCAAATGCGAAACCATATCTATACTTGAATTTGCTTGCCAAGGCAGAGAATTGCCGTTTGGAAGCTCGTATTCGCCGTAAACACGTGAAATGTTGCTTTGGAAAGCAATTCTGTGCAAGCTATGAAAGTCGAAAGTCACTTGGCCTCCGCTCACCCACCCGAAATCAACTTTTTGCTGTTCTTTGTAATATTCAAAAGCGGGCGGAATCGGCAAAATAGGGTCAGGGTAATAGCGGCCAAATCCGTGTGCGGAAATTTTAAAATTGCCGAATGCAAATCTTGAACCGGCTTTTAAGGAAGCTCCGCCGTTTAGTTCTCCATCCACCCAGTCCGAACGCCATGCCGTATTCCCGAAAATTGCAAAATCTTTTTTGATTTCCTTTTCAATATCAAAAGAAGCAAGAGGCATAATTTGTTTTGAATAATACGAAAAAACTCCGCCTGCTCCCAATGTACCCTGTACCGTGCTGTTTCCGATTCTGTAATAGGAGTTTGCCTGAACCACATTATCGCTCAATGAATCCACCCATTCTCTATTGATGCTGTGAAAATCATATAAAAGGGCGAAACCCAAATTATTGGTTTGTTCCCATGATATTCCTGCGCTTGCGGTCAAATGCGATTTTTTGTGGCTATCTATAATTTTATCGCAAAAATCGATATTCAGAACATCGATTTCACATTCTACTTTTTTAAAAGAAGAAGTATCTCTCAAAGTATCGGAACTCTCTTGCGAAACAACTCCTACATAAATATTTGTGCCGCCAAAAGTTTTGTATTCGGCTGATGCCAAACCGTAAACCTGCGCGCCTTGTATTATTGTGGTGGAGTCTTGGCGAATGGCATATTTATCGCTTGCGTAAAGACCTGTAATACTCCATATGTTATGCGAAGAATCGCTTCCGAAGAGCCTTGCGTAAATATCCATCGAAGAGAGCGAGAAGGAATTGGATTCATTGCAATCATCGCAGCTATCATCTTTCTTTTTAAACTCGGTGAAAAATTTTTCGCCCATATTTTTTAGCATTGATGGGTCCAGGTACCTTGCGCCAAAAGCAAAGCCGTCTCCAAAGAGCCAAGGCCCTTCCATGTAAATTTCCCTCAGGGTTGTTCCAAGCGAAACATTAGCTTTAAAATCATCCGAATTTCTCGGCACAAACTGAACCGAACCTGCAAGCCCTTGGTTAAATGGATTTGCTCCGTAATGCTCATTGATGTTTATGCTTTCAATGGCGTGCGGATTTATAACGGATAGATTGCCCGGGAAGCCTATATCCAAGTGCCGCATATTTGGAACCCTGAGTTCACCGAGGTGATAAGCGACTTCTTCTGCTCGGCTGCCATCGTAGAACAGATTGCTCGAAAAATCCATTTGCCCGGACATACCCGGCAATTGGCTCAAATGCTCAGTTAAATCAAATCGAAGCCCGGCCGCATCTTCCAATTTTTGCACGGAAGCCATTTTAGGGTTTTGCCATGTTGAGCTGCCTCCGCCTATTACCGTAGCGCTCCCCAGGTGCTTGGCATTTGAACGCATACTTACAACAACATCGAGCAAATCGGCAAAATCCTGTATTTCTACCACAGTGCTATCAAAGCCGTTTTTTTTGAAAACCAAAACAGCACTGCGGCTTTCCAATTCAAATTCAAACCTTCCTTTGTCATCGCATTGTCCCAAAACCTTGCCGGATATATAGGTAATATCTGTATAGGGAATTGGTCTATCCGTAGCCTCTTCCACCGCCACGCCTCGAAACGGCACAGCATGCAGAACTGTAGCTAAGAAAAATAGACATAAAAGCAATGAACGCACGGGGTTAGAATTTAGAAAATTTCTATATTTAACTTGTGCAAGGAGGTAAAAAATGTTGGGAAATATGAGAAAAGCCGATTATTACGTAAAGGATTCAAAAAATATTGTTTATTCCGAAGCGAATCTTTCAAAGAACGGCGTTGTTTATTTTCCTTTTAAAGAGGAAAAAGAAACTATTGATTGGATTGATAATATGGTATGTGAGTGGTGGGATGATGAAGCGATTTGATATTTATACAACTACCGGTGGGACATATTCTACTAAGCCTCGCCCTGCGGTAATAATACAGGCACTTGCGTTTGACGATTTTGATTCTTTAACCGTTATTCCAATGACTACAATTGAGGTCAATTCTGATTTTCGG
>LIUG01000205.1:4320-5614 GCA_001462245.1 Candidatus Fibrimonas termitidis | reverse complement strand
TGTTATGATTGATAAGTTGACTACAATCAAAAAATCTGGGCTGGGGGAATATATAGGGCATATTGAAGATAAATATATTGACGAGATAGAAAACGCTTTGTTGAAATTTATTGGGATTGAGTAGATACAAATCCTTGGGAAAGTCAGGGCTTGGCACAAACAAAAAACACGCTATAACAGAATTTCAAATTTTACTTTTCTTAAACCTGTTTCTCTCCATGCTCTTATTTTATTATTGCTAAGTATATTACCTCTTAAATTAGATTCTATTGTGAATTTGCTTGCATCCCATTCATCTATCGTAATCTTATTGTCTTTGTAATACCAAGTCCTTTTCGCTCTCTTTGTTCTTAGCAACTCTTGCTTAAATACTTTCTCATCAGTTGGAATAAATTCAAGTGTCAGTTCATCGGTTGCTCCTGGTTCTACAGTAGTAGTAGATCCTCTAAAGGGTGGTTCTACTGGAGTTTTGTCAAATAAATTTGATAATTTTATTGCCCGCATGAATAATTCGTTGGTATCCGAGTCGTTTTTTGTCTCTTCAATTGTTGGAATAAAAATTTCATCCCTGAAAACATTATTTGAAATATATTTAAATATAACATTTTCTTCAGAAAAATCATTATTCAAAACATTAAAATAGTCTCTAATAATATCTTCCGTTGCATTATGAACCTTTGGAGAGGCAAATATTAACTCGTATTTTTTATTGGGGAAATATGCCAATAAATTTAAATACGATCTTAATAATTTTTTAAACACTCTGTTTTTTGTCTCAATTTTACTTCCGTAATTCAAACCAGCCTCATGAAAAGCAATATCGGCAGCATATATTTTATCATTTCCGTCCCATCCAATTACATCAATTTCGGATTGTTTAATTAACTGCTCTAATTTGGATTGTTTAAATATTTCCGAGAACTCAGAATGTTTTGTAATGTTGCCGTAAACAAACGATAGTTTATCGTTCGAATTAGTGTCAATATCCCAATTGCTTGACACTTTCCAGTTTGCTTGATAAAAGAGGCATTTTTTTACATGCTTCAAATAACTAAGCATCAACGACTCGCCGATTTCTATTTTCATGGTTTATCTCCTAAAGTGAATAATTTCATTTTCTGTCGTTCCATTCTTTTGAGACGATTTCTAAAGCTTCTCGGGCATCGGAATAATTAGGGTCTATTCGCAAGGCTGATTCGAAATCTTCGATGGCTCTGTCGTAATCTCCTTTGCTACCATAAGCAAGGCCCCTATTGTAATATGTCTTCGCAAAATTCGGATCCAGCCTTATTGC
>LIUG01000205.1:0-4068 GCA_001462245.1 Candidatus Fibrimonas termitidis | reverse complement strand
GTCGTAATCTCCTTTGCTACCATAAGCAAAGCCTCTAATGTAATATACCATCGCAAGATTCGGATCCAGCCTTATTGATTCGGTAAAGTCAGAGATGGCTCTGTCGTAGTCGCCTTTATCAGCATACGCAGTGCCCCTATTGTAATATGCATCCGCAAAATTCTGGTTCAGCCTTAGGACTTCGGTATAGTCGGATATGGCTTCATCGTAGTTTTCTCTGTAATGATACAAATAGCCTCTATTGTGATATGCCATTGTATCATTCGGATTCAGCCGTATAGCTTTGTTATAGTCAGATATAGCTCTGTCGTAGTATCCTTTTATAGCATAGGCATAGCCCCTATCGCTATATGCCACCGCATCATTCGGATCTAGCCTTATGGCTTCGGTGTAGTAAGATATGGCTTTGTTATAGTCTCCTTCTTTAGCATACTCAGTACCCCAAAAATGCGCCTGCTCATCATTCGGATTGAATATATTGGTTATTAATATTCCGGTAATTAAGAGTATTATGGAAATAATATAAATAAATTTATTGTATTTTGTACTTTCTGCTGTTTGGCTTGTTTCATTGTGTTCTTCATCTGCCGTAATAAGCAACGATTCCAATTTAGAATAACCTTTTATTACTTTTATAGTTATTAAAACAAGGGGAATATCAATAATGGCGTAAATTATAAATATTATAGTATAATTTATTAGTTGGTTTACTATTTCTGTGTTCAAATAGTTATACATATCTATTTCTATAACATCATCGATAATCCACAAACCTATACTAAAAATTATGAAATTTGAAAGAATAAAAAGAACCCACCACCAATTCAATAAATTGATTGTTAAAGAGCTTTCGTTATTTAAAATTCCTTTTTCTATTAATAATTTTTTTGTTTTGCAATACAATTCTTTCATAATTCTATATGGTCTGTAAAAGCATATTATCGGAACGAACCAACAATAAGCTGCCCAATTTTTTGTGTATAAAAGATTGGTAACTTTTTGATGAAGGTTAGAATAAGCACGTCTAAACCATATTATAAATGTAACTCTCGAAATAATCATTGCAATTGAGAAAATTGTAGTAAAATTCGTATCTATTATATAACTTATACTAGCTGTTTCTATTGATATTCGACCACCATTCGCTATCGTTTGTAATAAATTATATCGGTAGCATTCAAATATTAGACTTACAATGTCTAATGCCAATACAATCCATATTAAAACAATAGCTATCTCAGCCCTTTGTTTGTTTGGTTCTAACTTTGTCATTTTTAGCCTCCTATTATTGAAGTTTTAATGTGGAATTTCATTTTCTATCGCTCCATCTTTTTGATGTTTTCGAGAATTTTTCTGGCATCTGAATGATTAGGGTTTATTCGCAAGGTTGATTCGTAATCTGCAATCGCTCTATTGTAGTCTCCTTTATCAGCATACGCATTGCCCCTATTGAAATATGCCCACGCAAAATTCGAATCCAACTTTACTGCTTCGCTATAGTCAGATATGGCTCTGTCGTAGTCTCCTTTCTTAGCGTACATATAGCCCCTCCTGTAATATGCATTCGCATCATTCGGATTCCGCCATATTGCTGCAAACTCTTCAGCAGGTAATAATGGTAATAATTTCGGCTCCTGCCTTATTGTTTCAGTAAGGTCAGATATCATTACTGAGTCAGATTTTCTTTGATATATTAAGTATCTCGTTGCAATTTTAGTTGGCAGATCGAAATCTTCACTTGTTTCTTCAATAGCTCGCTTATCATTTTTTTTACTTTTTTCGACAAATTCTTCAAAAGCAATTTCGTTGTTTCCTCTATTTCTTTCCAATTTCTCAAAAGCCTCCTTCTCTTCGGCTTTTCTTATTTTCAATAGTTCCTTAAATTCTTCATCGTTATATTTCCTTAGTTCTTTAAGAACTTCATTATATTTCCTTAGTTCTTTAAGAACTTCATCGCTATTTTTTCCTGCTGATTTGGTAGCTGGCTTACTCGCTTTTTGTATTGCCGTTATGATAAGTTTATACTTGCAAGATGTTAAAGCTATGCAAGCGACTATGCTTAGTGAAATGAAGAAATATTTTCTCATTTTGAACCTCCTATTAAACTTTCTATTCTACTCTTTATTTGGTAAATAAACTCACTTATATAGGCACATAACTTTTTTACGCCAAGCGAGTATTCGCACTCAATAAATATATGTCCTTGATCCCATTCAGATTTATATTTAACTTTTTTGTCAAAAATACCAACTTCCTCCCAATATTCCTTGTGTTTTATAACTGTATGCAATAGCGAACCACTTCCTTTTTCTACATGAAATTCTATAAGTAAGTTATTTTTATTTTCTTTTTTGCCTTTTCTTAGCATAAAAAATGAAATTTTTTCAACATCAGCGGGGAGAATTTCTAATATTCGCCAAATATTATTTTTCTTTTGCATTTTTTTTCTAAAATGTTGCTTATAGTACCGAACAACATTTTCAAAAGTTGTTTCCGTTGGTATGCTTTCAGGGATTGCCTGATAGTGCTTATTATCTCTCATTGTGGTTTGCTCCTTTGTTAGGTGAATGTGGAATTTCATTTTCTGCCGATTCTAATTTCTGCTCATTTAAATAATTTTCTTTAGCGGAAATAGTTATTTCATTATTTTCTTCATCTGTCGCAATAAGCAATGATTCCAATTTGGAATAATCTTTTATTACTTTTATCGTTATTAAGGCATAAGGAATACCAAAAAATAATGTACAAATTGTTATTATTTTTTCACTACCTATGGAACGGATAATACCGCCAATAATAGAAAGAGCCCACCACCAATATAATGAATAAAGTTGTAGAGGACATTCGTTACTTAAAATTCCTTTTTCTATCAATAATTTTTCCGTTTCGCAATATAACTCTTTCATAATTTGGTATGGTCTGTATAAGTTTAATATCGGAATGAACCAACAATAAATAGCCCAATTTTTCGTATATGAGAGACATCTAACTTCTTGATGAAGGTTAGAGTAGGCACGTCTAAACCATACTATAAAAGTAACTGCTGAAATAATTTCAGCTATTAAAACGATTAAGAATATTGTTTCGGTTATCGCATCGCTCGTTTCTACAGTTTTTGGTGATACCATTAACCATATAATTTCCAATACTAATACAATCCATATTAAAACAATAGCATTTTCAGCCCTTTGTTTGTTCGGTTCTAACTTTGTCATTTTGAACCCCCTATTAGTAAAGTTGAATCCTGATAAACCTTTAATTGCATAGGCAAAACATATATAGTATCTATTTTTGCAGAGCATAAGGATTTACTTTCTGTATTTTGATGCTTATAGCTGTTGCATAAAGATATAATAACCAATATTGCCAAAATAAATAGAGCTACCATAACACCTCCTATCCAATTTCTGGAAGTGTCTAAATCTCTAATTACTTTAACAATTTCCTTAACGGCTTCCAAATCGACATTGCCATCCGTCATATTAACCATCTCCTATTCTGAAAAACTTTGGCTTTTTGTAATTCTTAAGTCCTTTTCCAAACCACAAAAACACAAACAAAATTAAACCTAAAACAAGAACATATATCAAAAAAGCAAAGAGATTATATCCCCAAAAACTCCAAACCGTATTCAATCCCAAAAGAACCCAAGCTATAGCAGAAAATAAACTAACCAATTTATTTACTTTTGAAACAGAAAAAGTACTCTCATTACTGGTTGTTTTATATAAAGGCCCTGTTATTCCATCTTCCAATTCATACACGTGATTTTCCCAATTATCTTGCCATTGCTTGCTTCCTTTATTTGTCAAAAACCATGCAAATGCAGTCAAAAATCCCAAACAGGTTATTCCAACTATAATTTCTGGGTTTTCGCACAAATACTTATTATTCTCTGCGGTAACGGAATAAAAATATCCCGCATAAACAGATGCTTGAAACAGCCAATAATAATTCGCCCTTTTCCAATAATTCGAGATTTCAAATTTACGATTATCATTAGCTACTTCGTATGCTTTTTTGTGAATTTCTTTAGCTCTATCTGGAAAAGCAGAACTTTCAATGAAA
>LIUG01000204.1 GCA_001462245.1 Candidatus Fibrimonas termitidis | reverse complement strand
CCTAGCGGGGAGGGTTATTTTGCGGAAAAGGGTCATTGGAGATAATGTAGAAAATATATTTACCGTGGGGGCAATCCCTTGCGGTTGCCCCTTTTACCTCCCCGCAAGCGTACCGGCTTCTTCAAAATCACTGTGCAGGAGATGCTCGGAAATTTTGTCGATAAATTCCTCGGTTTCCTTTGTCCAAGGCGTCTTTTTTAAATTTTCCAAGGCCGCATTAGCGGTTTTTATATCGTAATTAGCGCAAGCTTCGCAGATTATTTTCAATTGTTCGCTTAAATAAGCCGTGTCTTCGTCCTTGGACACGGAATTTTCCTCTATTTTCCCTTCATTTTTCTCAATCATAGCCCTGAGCGCATTTATCAACTCTTGTGTTTTTAGCAAAATAGTGTTTTTATCGTGTTCCTTGCCCGCTTTTTCAAGCATAAAGGCTAGGCGAGAAAGCTCCATTTCGTCGATATTCGCAAGGGCGCTTTTAATAGCATGGGCTTTGATGGCGAATAAATGCAAATCTTTATCCGAAATGCTCTCTATGTTTTTTAGCGCGGACTCAAAAATCGGCAAAATATTTTTTGCGTCTTTTGCAAATACCGAGAGCAGAATTGCATCATGTTTGGGCATAACCTGCCCAGGAGGCTTTATCGGTGCGCTCGCTCGGGCTTTTTCAATGACCTCAGGCGGTTGCTTATCACGGACAAGCTTGTTAAGCACGGTGTTGAGCTGCCTGATATCAATAGGCTTTGACACAAAATCTTCAAAACCGTTTTCCAAAAAGATTTTGGCTTGCCCCAACAAAACATTAGCCGTCAATGCGACAATCGGATGCGTATAGCCGAGTTCACGTATTATCTTTACCGTTTCAATGCCGTCCATTTCGGGCATCATATGGTCCATGAATATAATATCGTAAACATTTCCGGCCTTAATTTTATCTATAGCCTTAAAACCGCTGGAAACAATATCAATGGTCAAACCATAAGGAGCCATAAGCCCCTTGGCTACATATAAATTGGATTCCACATCATCGACAATCAGCACTTTGCCGTAGGGCATATATTCACGCATAAATTGCACGCCCCTGATTTTTGATGCATCCATTATATTCAGCTTCGCCAGATTTTCCGCGCACTCCTTGCCTATAACGGCAAAGCCCGCCTTCTTTTGCGGCAAACGCACGATAAATGTTGTTCCCTTGCCATGCTCGCTTTCCACGGAAATTTTGCCGTCCATCATCTGTACCAAGTGCTGAGTAATGCTCATGCCCAGCCCCGTCCCTTCAATTGAACGGTTATCCAAATGAAAGCGGATATACTCGGTTGTGAACAGCTTGCTCACCTGCTCCTTTGTCATGCCGTACCCCGTATCGCTCACACTAAAAACAAGCGAGACACCCGTTTCATTATCTTCATTCTCCGCTGTTATAGATAGTTTGACATTGCCTTTTTCCGTATATTTAAAGGCGTTGGAAAGCAAATTGTTCAAAATCTGCTTAATGCGAATTTCATCGCCAATCAATTCCGAGGGAAGATTTTCATCGGCGTGAAGTTGAAATTCTATTTGCTTGCTGTTTCGCATTATGTTCAGTTGAACAACATCGTTAATCAAGCTGGCAATATCGTACCTAGTGGGTTTGAGTTCCATTTTGCCGGTTTCTATCTTGGAGAGATCTAATATATTGTTTATAATGCCGAGCAATAAATTGCTTGAATTGTAAATCATCACAAAGGCTTCTCTTGAATGGGCGGCGAGTGTTTCATCTTGCAATTGGATTTCCGTGATGCCCAAAATCGCATTCATAGGCGTGCGGATTTCGTGGCTCATCCTTGTCAAAAACACGGATTTGGCTTTGTTGGCTTTTTCCGCCACAGCTTTTGCGGTTTGCTCTATTTCGGTGATATCCTGTATAACTTCTACATAGCCTGAGATTTTGCCGTCCAAATCTTTCAGCATTTCCATATCAATTTTGAACGAAAGACCTTTATGCAAAAAGAGTGTTTGCTTTTTTCCGTTTTTTGCGCAGAGCATGGCACATTCGTTGGTATTGCAAATATCGAGCTTCCATATATGGCACGGCAAGCCTATGGCCTCCCCTCGTTTTTTCCCTAAAAGAAGTTCCGCCGCCGTATTCATAAGTGTCCATTTTCCATACTCGTCCAAGACAAAAACGGGAAGCGGTATATTATCGAGAATGGAGGCATACCAATGGTTCATCTCATTTAATTCCGAAGTTTTGTTTCTTATATCTTTATCTGTTTTCTCTTTTCTTTTGATAATGCGAATTAAAATGCCGCTGAGCATCAAAGCCAATATGGAACCCAGTATTGCAAGGTACATTCTCATATCTTTCAAGCTTTTGTAATATTCTTTTTCCGGCGTGATAATTCCAAGCTGCCAATCGTTTTTCATATGTCTGAAAAATGCAACCGAGGTTTCATTTTTGTAATCCACCAATCGGCGTTCAAAAACCTTTTTCCCCTGAGTGAAATCATCTCTGAATATCGTAAGAGGAACATCGTCATCATATATTTTTTTACCCAGATATTTAGGGTCCGGGTGCGCGATTATGCTCAAGTGGCTATTAAGCAGAACTCCGAAGCTATTTTCGGTAATTCGCATTTTTGATACATGTTTTTCTATAATTTCGCCGAGCTTTGACTCTTCGATATTACCCTTAGATAGTTCCGCCTCAATATTATCTTCCGTGTAAGACAGTACAACATCTGCATCTTTTCTCAAATGGTTGTATTCAATATTTCCAACAAAAAAATAGCTAAAAACAACCATTAAAGCAAAAGCCGGCACCACAAGCAGCACTTGCATATACCCCTTGATTATGTTCCGAATTTTTTGCATATATGAGGGAAGTAATGTAGAAAATATTAAAAAGCCGTCCGCTTTTTTATTTTAACCTTTGACAAGGGTTGGAAAACTTTCTATATTTCCGCCACAATGAAACTCTTCTTGTTACTTTTAATCCTCAATTTCTCTCTCGCTGCTGCCCAAGACGACAGCGAACTTGAATTGATGCATCCGGATGTGTTTAAAAATGAAGTTTTGCGCAGAGAGCTTGCCCTAGAGGGGAGCGAAAATGCTAAAGATTCCATTTCAAAACAGCTTTTGCAGGCAGCCGTGTTCTATTATGACAAAAAATGGGACAGCGCATACCATAATTATATGCCGCTTTTGGAAACGGTTTCCAGCCTCCTATACGGCCCGCTTGTTATCAGGATTGCGAAATGCGAGTTGGAAAGAGGGAATATACAGGAGAGCAGAAGGCTTTTATTGAATATAAAGAGCATAAAAAGCAACAAAAGCTCATGGGAACGAGCAGACCGCATTTTATTGGAAGGCGTTCTCCGCGACACTGCAATTGCGCAAAACGCAAAAAAAGACTCCATAGAATGGCGGATAAAATCAAAACCGAGCGCAAACTACGAGCAAATTTTAAGATGGGAACTGGCCCTGCTCTTGGAAAAGGAAAAAAATACAAAAGGCGCGATAAATTCCTATTTCTCTATTTTGAGAAACGGCGGCAGATATGCGGATTCCGCATTCAAAGCCTTGCAAAGGCTAAACCCAAGCTCCATGGACTATGACTTTGTCAGGATTTTATGCAGAAAGGGATACAGCGAAAAATGCGCAGAAAAAATAACTTCCATTTTCGAAGATAAAAATTCAAAACTCGATTCTGCGAAAAGAGTTAATCTCATGGTGTGGCAGGCAGATGCTTGGAAACAGTTGTCAAAAACAGATTTGGCTATTGCGCAGTACAAAAAACTCCTCGACAGCGTGGATTATAACACCAATTGGATGCAAAACCTGATCAGGATGCTGAGAAACGCAGGCAATAGGAGCGAGGCGAAAAGGGTGGATTCTATTTTCCAAAAAAAATTCCCGTATAGCTCGGAAAACGGGAATAACCTGTGGGTAAAAGCTTTGGAATACGAACAAGCAAAGGATTATAAAAGAGCTATTGAAGTTTATAAACAACTCTACAATCCGAAATTCGGAAAGCACCAGCGCAGGCAATGGGCAAAATTCAGAGTTGGATTTATAAATTTTAAAGAGGAAAAGTACGCAGAAGCGGCAAATATATTCGCAGAAGCGGCCGCCGAAAATTTAGGATTATTGGCTAGGAGCGCCTCTCTTTATTTTTATGCGGAGTGCCAAAGAATTCTGGGCAAGGATGATGTGGCAAAAGCATATTTTGCGGTTATAGCGGACTTTCCGCTCGGATATTATTCTTGGCGCGCAAAGCAGAATTTAAAGGAGTATGGGCTTTCCGAAAGCATTCCCAAAATCGGTGTTGAAATGTCCGCAGATTCCGCCATCGCTTGGCTAAGAAATCTGCAAAAAAAGGAAAACGAAAAGGATTCCCTTGTGAGCGGCGAGCGTTTGGAACAGATCAGCGTATTGCTTCGCAGCGGTTTTGAGGAGGAGGCTAATGCTCTTTACGAAGAAGCCCTGAAATTTCACAAAAATCGTCCCGAATTTTACTACAGATACGGTTCTTTATTCATGCAAAACGGCGAACACGCCTTGGCGCACAGAATGGCACGCACTTTTTTAGACCTTGTTCCGAGGGAAAAACTATCGGGTGTTCCGATGCCGATTTTAAAATTCCTTTACCCGATGCCTCACGAGGCAAAAGTGAGAAAGCACGCAAAAGTAGATCCGTTTTTTGTGTATTCCATTATGCGGCAAGAGAGCATATTCGATGCCCGAATACAATCCCCAGCCGGTGCCCGTGGGCTTATGCAAATTATGCCGACAACCGGAGATTTTTTGGCAAAGCGGGAAGGCATAGAAAAATTCGACAAGGATTTATTATACAACGCATATTTGAATATTCGTTTGGGAGTGAGATATTTGAACGATTTGTCCGTTGAGCACAAAAACGATTACATTGGCATTCTCGGCGAATACAATGCCGGGCCAGCCCCTGCCAACCGCTGGCTTGCCTCCCACGGCTCTTTCCCCTGGGACACAAGGGTTGAAGAGATAAGTTATTGGGAAACAAGGGATTATGTAAAGCGAGTGATGGGGAATTATTGGACTTATAGAGAGATTTATGGGAGCGATTAATTTTTTACCATGTTCTTCCTACTAACTTTAAGCGCTGCGGTGGGCCTTGCTTTTGGGAATATTTTGGAAAGCATTGGGTTGAGGGCGGTTAATTCCCTTGGGGCTTTGGCCCGGAATAAGTTTTGGCTGGGGGGCTTGTTTTTGAGCGCAGTGGCTACTTTGCTTTATTATGCGGCTATGGCTAGGTATAATATAAGTTTGGTTCAGCCCTTTATGGCTTTGAATCCGGCGTTGACTGCTATTTTGGGTTGGAAGATTTTAGGTGAAAAGACGAGCCGCAAGATTGCTTTTGCCATATGTTTGATTTTTTGCGGTATTTTGATAGACGGGACCTTGGCAGGGGAGGCTTCGGGAGGACTCCGCTCCGGTGAAAGGCTTTGGCTTTATGCCGGTGCTGTTCTTGCTTTGCTGGCGGTGTTTTGCTTGGTTTTCCGCAAGCCGGAGATAAAGGATTCTTTATGTGCCGGAGCGGGTTTTGGGCTTTCTGCGGTTTTTTACAAGAGTATTTCTTTGGAAGGTTTGTTTCCGCCGCCCGTGGATTTGCGTATTTTTGTTTTTACGGTACTTTATATAGCGGCGTTTTTGTGTTCGCAGATAGGGCTTCGCAGGGGCAGGGCTTTATTTGTTGTTCCTCTTTCTGCCGCAGTCGGTTTGATTGTTCCGGCTCTTGGCGGCATTGTGGTTTTTGGCGAGCCGTTTCCGGTTCAAAAGGTAATAGTAATAGCTTTGGTTTTTGCTGGTTCTATTTTATTTGTGAGGGATGTGAGGGATTAAGGCCCGTTTTTGCGCAAAAAACGCCATTTTCGCTCATTTATCACAAAATTTTAATTTTTTTTCAAAAAACCCTTGCTTTTTTTGTTTTCTTTTTCTATATTTTAGCTCATATGGTGTCTATACCCAGAAATGTGATTGCAAATACACATACAAAAGCAGAGAGAATGATATCTTCTGCTCAGTCGCGCATTTTTAGACCCCCCCCCCCTCACGACGACTTCTAAGTCTTCTTTATAATAGTAATCACTTAGCAGAAATCAACGGAATTAGCGTCCGCAGGACTGTCACGTCCTTGGCCGCAATCGATTTCAAGCAATCCGCTTGGAAACAACAACCCCTCAACCCCAAAATGGAGGTTCTCTATGAATAGAGTTCTATTCAAAGCTGCGGCCATAGTCAACATAGCCGCGGCCTCAATCATCTACCTTGCCTGTTCCGGCGATGACGGAAAAGACGGAGCGGCCGGCCCAGCTGGTGCCGGTTGCCAAGTCCAGGAATCCACCACGATCTCGGGTCGTTTGGATATTTATTGCGGTGGCGAACTGCAAGGTTTCGTTTCAAACGGCACAAACGGAGTCGGCGCAGCCGGCCCCCAAGGCCCTGCCGGTCCCAATGGCACCCCGGGCGAAAAGGGTGACAAAGGCGACAAAGGCGACAAAGGAGACAAAGGCGACCAAGGCCCGAAAGGCTTGGACGGCAGTGCCACCGATAAGGGCGACAAGGGCGACAAGGGCGATCCCGGTCTAGACGGCAAGGACGGTAAAGATGGCCAAGATGGTAAAGATGGCGAAGGCCTTCCCCCAGGAAGCTGCTATCTGGAAGAAACGCTCCCCAGCGGTTATGATGTGGTCTGCGATGGCGTTAAAAAGCCACTCGTCACAGGCGGCCCGGGCGGCGGTTGCACGGTCGCAAACAAAGTGGACGATGACTACAACGGCTACTATGTCTTTACCTGCCCGGGAGATGTTACCTACGAATTGCCAAAGGCAATATGCTGGGATAACGATATTAAAGCTAATATTGCCTATGACCCTGAGAGGTATGCTTGCGATTTCGTGAACCAAAGTCTTGTCAAAGACAAATGCGGCAATACTCCTTATAACACAGAAACCCAGTTTTGCCAAAGCCAAGCTTCTGGAACGGTTAAGTACCTCTGCGGCGTTGAACAAGAAACATATCCAGCAACCAAGTTCTGCCAGGTGGATAAGAGCGTGCTTACAGATGTTGCTCCACTTGATACAAGAGCCGGAGTTAATAATAATACTGAAGCTTTGAGTGGAAAACTTGTAGACAAATGCGACGGAGTAGAATTCGGCCCGCATAGATTCTGCTATGAGAGTGCCGCCACGGGCAAAATAGTGCGCTTGCTATGCGTAAGAACGCAAGATCGTGAAAAAGCACAGACGGTGGCTACAAATGGCAAAACCTACAAAGAGGGTCAGATTTGCCAGGATGGTGGAGGAGTCGAAGCAAGCTGCGGAGGTTCACCTTTCAATTCAACAACCCACTTCTGCCAAGACAACAATACAGGAAAAACTGCGATTTTGTGCGGCGCAAACAAGGAAGAGTATCCGGCAACCAAGTTCTGCCAGAGCACTGAGCAAAATACCGGGTATGTTCCTTCAACCGGAGCTGATGCATCAGCTATAATTTCTTTTGCTGATCCTGCTTCTCCTACTATTGTGGAGCTTGGTTATGTATCTAAGGCAAAAGTTGAAACCTTCTGCAATATTGGCACCACATCTGTGCCTAACTTAAAAGCTTTCGGGGTATCCCAGTTCTGCCAGACCGTCGGCTCTGCATCGCAAGTATCGGCAATTCAATTCCGCTGCGAAACAGGCAGGAAAACATACCCGTCAACCCAGTTCTGCCAAATAAGCTCTGGAGTTGAAGGTTATGGCGTGCCAACTGCACTAGGTGATACCGGTGCTGTTGGTGCTCCTGGTACTGGTACTAAATCAACAAATGCAAGAATTGAGAGCAAATGCGGACCCACAACCGCAACGCTAAAGACCTTCGGGTCAGACCACTATTGCAATCTCAAAAAAGAAGTTAAAAAGAGCCCAGGTTGCGGTACCTCACCAGCAGCTGTAGCAAGTACCTGCGCTTCTATTAATGTTGAAGCCAGTTGCGTAGGGGCTAAGAAAGATGGGTGCGAGCCAACATACGATTCAGATGGTGATTTTGATGCATGCACAGGGGATAATTCTAAGGTTGCAGGCACTGCATACGATCCGGAAATCCAATTCTGCGCTAGCAACAAAAAATATTCCACCTGCTTAGCCCGTGCTGATGTGCCAGCTTCTCCCTACGATGGCACTGAAGGCAACCCCTACGATGTGTCCAAGCAAGTGTGCGAAACAACCGGAAACGTGCTTTATGACTATGCGTTTATCAGCCTCCCCAATGAGTCGGAAGCTAGTAAGGTAACCACTAAGGCATGGATTCTTAAGAATTTGAGCATCGGTGGTGTCAATACCTTTAACTGGAATGAAGCTGCTGAAGCTTGCGCATCGCTTGACAATGGTGATGGTGCATGGGGTTTACCCTCAGATGGCCAAGTTGGTTTTGAAATTGGCTCTCCCGACGAATGGGATGGTGTTAGTCTTGTTCCTCCTGCTACTGCTCAAGCCTTGGCTGGCTCATTGATAAGGTCAGCTGGTGGTTTTGGCAGCTCAGGATTGAATCTAAGAGCTGCAAACGGATGGACAGCCGGTCCAGTGGTAGGTAGTGCGACAGAATTTGCTGCAGTTCCAGCCACGGTCACCGGAATCACCCCTGCTCCTACCGGCAACTACGCTTACTGGTGGACTTCAGGTCAAAGAGGCTGGGTTTCTAATGCTGAAACTGGTAATTGGAGTCTTGGTTCTAATTACGACGTGGGCAACTACTTTACCATCAGAGATGGTAGCGTCACTGTAACCAGAGGCAGCAGCGACAAGTCAACTACCAAGCTCTCCGTCCGCTGCGTAAAGAACTAATATAACCCCTCCCCTCGCTCCCCGCACAAAAGGCGGGGGACGACCCCAAGGAGCGCATGAAAATGCGCTCCTTTTTTTTATTGTCAACATATGTTTGCAAAGTAATCTTTTTTCATTTTTCTGTATTTTTTTTCCCGTTTTCTCCGTCT
>LIUG01000203.1:4096-4881 GCA_001462245.1 Candidatus Fibrimonas termitidis | reverse complement strand
GGGTGAGGATACCCCGAACTTTACGACCACGGAGGCCCAACGGGCGCATAGCCTTCAAGTTCAGTTCATTATTAATGTCGGTTTTTGAGAAAAATGCTTTAGTGAATTTTTGTGAAGCTCTAAATAAATTTTTTAGTGAATTTATTTTTTGCGAATTTTGCTAATTTAACAGCGCTAACTCTAAAGTTTTTCGGGGATCTTGCCGAGCATGTTTGGACTTGTTAAGAGAAGCGGCCGCTGTAATAAACGAACGGAGTTTATCCGTGCCGGTTTTTTTTTCGAGTGCTTTCGCGTTTTCAAATAAATTCGCAAAAAAATTGTCTTCTTCATAATAAAGACGGTACAAATCGAGGTACGCGTTGTTAACCGGAATAGCAGAAAGGCCCCGGTAATTATCGCTTTGGAAGCGGGTTTCGTATTCGTTTTCAAAGCGTTCCAGCGCGTTCTTGATAATCCGCTCCTTCTCCGCCAGTTTTGCTTCCCGGTTAAGATCGGCTCTGGTATAAACAGCGTCCAGTGCGGCGCATAACTCCACAAGAAAGAGCCGGAATGCCTGGCTATCCGCAGAACGGCTGTCGATGGCGCGGTATTCCTCCGAATCCGCCCCAAAACGGCTTTCGATGTAGAGCCGGGCCCCCTGGGTTCCCACAAATTCCGCAAGCTGTTCGTTAAACTGAACCCTGCCCCGGACAAACACCGTAGCATGAAGCAATTCATGGATAATAAGATCCGCCAACTGGTAAGCTGTATATTTTTTCATGTACGAATAGAGGGGATCCCTGAAC
>LIUG01000203.1:3718-3961 GCA_001462245.1 Candidatus Fibrimonas termitidis | reverse complement strand
AGGGGATCCCTGAACCAGCCCAGCGTGCTAAAGGCGTCTACCCCCCGTATCCACACATCCAGACCCTCGGCCTTGCGCTTTGCCGCCTCTTTTTTGGCGTCCTCCGGATCAAAAAAGCCCTTGTACGGCACGGAGCCAACCACAGGAAAATTCCATTCATGGCGGGTAAAAGAATCCACTGCGCAGGCCGATACCACCGCCGCCAGATAATCGCGGTCAATTTCTACATAGCGGGTATAGTTT
>LIUG01000203.1:3064-3505 GCA_001462245.1 Candidatus Fibrimonas termitidis | reverse complement strand
ATATCCTCTACCCGCTCCACAAAGGCAAGCGTTTCCGCCGCTTCGGCATCGGATCGGGCCGAAACGTCAAGTTTTTCCAGCGGCACGGCCTTTCCCAGATAACCCAGCATGGTCGTTCCCTGTTTAAGGGTATAACAGCCCGAAAAGAGCAGCAAAGCCAGGCCGATAAGAAGCGCCGCAGCAAGAGAGGGAAAAACCGCAAGAAAAAACCCGTTCATCTTCATCGCTATCATACTATAAAATTTATTTTTTCCCGTATATACTAAGACCATGACCAGGGGTATTTTGATCGCCGGGAATGAATCGTCCCTTTTTTCCGCCCTCTGCGCGGAAGCCGCCAGACGTGTCGAAGCCCACACGTCTGCGTTTATACCCAGCGGGCAGACGGCGGAAACGCCGCAGGAGCAAAACACGGCAAACGGGCAGATTTTGCTGGAATGG
>LIUG01000203.1:0-2938 GCA_001462245.1 Candidatus Fibrimonas termitidis | reverse complement strand
CTTTCCGCCCTGAATAAAATGGAGCGCATTGACGAGGCAATTCTGGTCTGCGCCCCCCCGGTCTACCGGAAAACGGCGGAAGAGCTTTCCCCGGCGGAAATTGACCGGCTTATCGACACCAATATCAAGGGTTGGTTCTTTCTTGTCCGGGAACTTGCAACATTGTTCCGAACCAAAAAACAGGGGATGTTGACGCTGGTCGTGTCAGAAGTAAATTCCGGCTCAAAGGAAGATGTTCCCGATCTTATAGGCCCGGCGGCCGTTTCCGTTTTCCGTTCCTTTGCCCAAAGAGTGCTGGCTTCTTCCGCAACTGCCCCCTACGGCGTCATGGGTTTTTCCTCCTCGGAACCCGGCGAAGAAAGCGCCTTTGCCACCTATATTTTTAAAACCCTGGAAGAGGAAAAGCGGAATTCCGGCAAGTGGTACAAGTACGGGAAACTTGGCTTTTTTGGACGGTAGAACAATTATCAATGAACAGTGAACAATTAACAATGGGGAACAAAAAAAGAGCGAAGTTAGATAGTTGCGCTTACTAACCTCGCTCTTACATTGTTCATTGATAATTGCTCATTGATAATTGTCAATTTCCGTCTTTCTTCTTTTTTAACAGTTTTACAATATCGAGTGTGAATTTTTGATCCTCTGGCAATAACTCATCAAAGATGCGCAGCAAAAACCGTTTTTTAGGGTTAGATATAAAATTTGAGGGCGTTTCCCGACTGTTATCCTGGCCGTTTACCAGATATTCTACCGTTACCCCCAGAGCGGCTGCTATTCTGACAGCCGCATCCGCAGGCGGCATGGAAGCCTGTTTGCCAAGATAACTGTCGAGAGCCCCTTTAGCTACCGCAGACTTTACGGCCAATTCTTTGACAGTCAAACCCTGATAATCAAGCTCTTCGCGCAGTGTTTCCCGAAAATTCACGCCCATTTGTAGAAATAATATGATATTTACCCGATCCCTATTGACAAAATACAGTAATTACTATATTCTGCTTGTGTGATACAAAGATTAAAGGAGAGCATGCGGTTTCACCGCAGTAGGCGCTTTTTTATGTAAATAAATTTCCGTATGGGAATTTAAAATATGTCGGCGGCGACATTAAAACCGTAAAGGGGTTTTATATGGTAAACAAAAGATTTTGGTTAGGAACACTGGTAATGACGGTGATATTTGGAATGGCGGTTCTTGGTTGCGGTGACGAAGAAGAAGAAAAAAAGGACTATGCGACAACAATTGAAATTACTGGAATTACTGGAAAAACAGGTTTAGCTTCAGTTATGATTTATCCAGTATTTAATGCTACCGCTGAACCTTTAGCGGGAGGTCAGGGAACTATTTCCAATGAAAAAGTCATAGTTACCCTAAAAGATGAAAATCAAAAAAATTGGGGTGGAGTTGGAAATAATAATGAATATCACGTTTTTATTGTTTTTGGTCAGGATGTTGCTAACACCTACGCATTTACAAGCAATCGTGACTGGACAGGAGTTGGTGCATTAGACATAACTGATGAGGCTTCTTTGTTCTCAAAGCTACCAAAATGTAAACTTTTCACTTTTAATGAGTACGGTGATGCTGCGAATAACTTTAATTTTAATCATTTCCGCAATATTGCGGATATTGGAAATTAAAGTAATGAGACTCCGCAGGGTTTGGCTTTGAAAAGCCCGCCCTGCGGTATCTTTAGCGTTTGGTTGTACTGGAACGAAGGCTCGTTCGAGAGGAAGTTTATTATACCGTCTGGTTTAATACCAGATGTGCTTTAATCCAGTACGGGAAACTTGGCTTTTTTGGGCGGTAGGTCTCCGGGGCGAGGGGCGTTGCCCTAATTTTCGCGCAGTTGGTTCATAACGCTTAAAACCGCTTTTATATTTTCGTCTGCATACTGCTGTAAAATGTCCTTTTCCGTGTCCGATAAAAGCGCGTCCGCCTTAAAAAGCTCGTAGGGTTCAATATTCAACACCGAGGCTAGTTTAACCAGCGTGGTGGGGGAAATCCACGCCTTACAACGCTCTATATCACTTAAAAAGTTGGTCGAAATATCCACTTTTTCGGCTAAAGCCAGTTGGGACATATCCTTTTTTAGCCGGCAGCGCTTAATATTGTTGCTTAAAATGCCCCTAAGTTCCTGTTCTTCCATTAAATCTATACCTTATACCGAAAATTTATGCCAATAGCTTGACAATGAAGCAAATAGTTAATAGCATGAATAATCGGTATTATCGAAATATAAATATTATGTGCCATGGGGGATAATATGAAACCTTTCTATATTTTTGCAGTTGTGTTTTTATTTTTGGGGGTATACTCCATTTCTGCACAAGATTTAATAGTCATGAGAGACGGAAATATGATTGAGGCAAAAATTATAGAAATATCACCTTCAGAAATCAGATACAAACGTTTTGGCAATTTAGACGGGCCGACGATTATCCTTCCCGTTGCCAATGTTCTTTCAATTAGATACGAAAACGGCACTTCTGAAATTTTCAATGCCGACACCACCGCTGGACAGAGAGAAACAGCCATAAACCCTGAAAAGCTGACTGTAGGTATAATTGCCAACCCGTCAGGCTTATTGCTTTACGGACCTTCGGTAAGCGTTGATCTTAGTAAAGGCAACTTTACTTCCCAAATAGATATTATCATCCCGTACGGTTTGACCAGCAAATCAGCCGGAGGTGTTGGAATTTTAGCAACGTTCAATTATTTATGGCATAGCCGTCTTGGAGGTTTTTATCTGGGCGGAGGAATTGGATATATTTGGACTGCTAATGCTCATCAAGAATATGGATGGACTGAATCTAATGGGGTTAGAGTTTATGATGATCATTTATATGTATGGGATTCCCACGTTAATACATTAGGCTTAAACCTCGGTTATAAGTTTGTAACACAATCAGGCTTATCCTTTCGTACAGGCGTTTTTGTTGG
>LIUG01000202.1:5741-10240 GCA_001462245.1 Candidatus Fibrimonas termitidis | reverse complement strand
ACACATTTTTTAAGATAGGCTCGTAATATTCGAGCCATAGGGCAACTCTATTATTTCTTTTCTTATAATTCTCCTACTTTGATTATTACTTATTTAACCTAATTTGTCAATACATTATCATAACATATTTGTTGTGGATAAACGTTGTAGTACGGAAGCTATTCAATTTCGCTTCAATCTTTTGATTCTTCCCAACCCTCATGAACAACACTCCGTTATTATGTATAACTCTCCTGCCCAGCCCAGAATTTTATCAACAACAGATTGAGGATTTTCTGAATAGATCCGGTACAATTCATATTTGTAAACACCATCGTCCTTTATATCTTCAAGACCGGGGTATTTAACACTCGCACTGACCCAAACAAAACTTTTCCCCCAGTCTTCATTGTGTGCGTTTGTTTGCTCTGACAGTATATGCCTGATTAATTCAGCCCCTTTAGGTGTTATCGGTCTTTTTGGATTAACACACTCTACCGTAATAGCTTTCATGTCATAATTTACACTGAGTTTATAATTACAACTTTCTCCGAGTGGAATATCAAGACAGCACCATGGATCATCGCCTTTGAGTTCTACAACATATTTCGCGCCAGGATAGGTCTTTCTTACCATGCAGAGAATTTGGCTTTTAAAGATTTCCAGAACTTTTTGATCAAAGTTAATTTCATTGCCGGTTCCCATAAAACGTTCCTTTCATTATCGTTTCCCTTACTGTAAAGTTAATGTCTATCAGGAAACGCTAGAGTGGGGAAAATTTAGTTTGCTCAAAAAATGTTTCTCGGCGGCCTTCTCTATATCCTTTGGGATATTTTGCCCATTTGTTATATAGGATACCGGTATTCCTTTATCCGCCAGTATAGAAATAATGTCGCCTATTAGCCCTGTTTCATCCATTTTTGTAAGCAGCACCGATCGATAATTGAAAAGTGAAAATGCCTGCAAATATTCTTCAATGGCGCTTATCTTTGTGTGTGCAGCAATTACCAAATGTATTTCCGCTTCATTTCCACAGCCATCAAGGAGTTCTTTGATTCTTAAGAATTCATCGGTGTCCATAGAGTTGCAACAGGTATCAACCAGAAAAAGGTTAGTATTTGCCGCATATTTGTCCATCGCTTTCTTAAGATCATCTTTGTTGGATATATGCGAAACAGGTATATCCATAATATCAGCGAATCTATCAAGTCGATATTCTGCGCCTATACGAAAATTATCCGTATTTATCATATGTACAGTTCCAATCGTTTTTCCTTTTTCATTAAAACAGAAGTTTGCGGCAAGTTTAGCAATAGTCAAGGTCTTGCCTGCGCCTGTAGGGCCAATAAGAACGATAATTCCACCTTGATCGCAGCATGGTTGTTCTTTATAGAAACTGATGCTTTTTCCAATCCACGTAGTTACACGCTTCTTAATTTCATCAAAATCATCAAGAATTTCCATAGGTAGTTCATTTTTCATGCGCTCAAGAATGTTGCTAATATATTTTTCTGAAAAATCATTCATCTTGAGTAATTTCGTTACCAGTGCAAAAGAGGGGTGTTCATCCTTTTGCCTGTCCCCAATCTTAAATTCATTAGCCATAAAACGCTCCTTTCATTGTTTTGCTTCCCTCTGCAACAACCGTATCATCCAAAGATTTACAGGAAAGCAAAATGCCAGCCATTTGTATTTCCACAGTTTTCGTTTTTTATCTTCATTATTATTCATAACTTGTCCAATATACCAATTTGATATTGAGAATATGCCTATATAATACAATATTCCTAACAGCATAATAATGGTAATGCGGATTGTATCTTCTAAATAAATACCAGAGAAAGTAAAACTTAGAATATAATGGATAAAATCTATTTCAAGAATACCTTTATTAAAATAATACTCGAAAAATAAAAAACTTACGCCAAATAAAATCGTAAGGTTATTTGTAATTAGCGATATTTTCAGCCGCAATAACGCTGTTTTCGTTTTTTCTATATTTTTCTCCTCCTTTACTTCGTTTTTCGTAACAGAAGGCTGCCGCAAAATGAAACACATAACCAAGAGAAACATCGGAGAATATACTATGCAATTAAGGCCTAATTCCTTCAAGTTCATCAGAATAGTACTCTCATTCGCGGTTTGAACAGCAGCATCATTGACAAGTGCCGCGCAAAAAGCATTACAGACCTTAACCAATAAGATAAAAAAACCTAAAGGGGCCAATACAATAAATGCCATTGTTACAAAAGGCATAATTGTTTTGCAAATCAGTGTTACGTCGACATATAGCGCGGGCTTGGCTATCAATACTATTATAAGTATATCCAAAAGCAATATAACAATAAAATCTAAAAAGTTCATTGCTCAAATCCTATTGTTTTGGAAGCGTATAAGCTATTCTGCCTTTCCAACCTGCAATACTGGACGACGACATCCATGGAAGGTTCGCTGCCTTTTAGAATCGAGTCAACTTCAATCTTGCGGGCTATGTTTTCAATTTGGCCGCCCGTAAGCTCAAAGCTCCCGGATAATTCCTTTGTCGTGTCTTGCGGCAAACCGGGCAGTAGCGTGTTCCAGATGCCCATACGGCTCTCTTTGCCGGGCTTGCCAAAACAGATTTTATAGAGGAAGCGGCGTTCATAGGCTTTGTCCATGTTTTGCGTCAAATTGGTAGTGGCAATTAAAATGCCAGAGAGGTTTTCCATTTCCTCAAGGATGATGTTCTGGATGGTATTCTCGACTTGATCAATCGCCCGGTTTCCCTGGCTGAATTCTATCCGCTTACCAATGACAGCGTCTGCTTCGTTTATCAATAAAATAGGGGCAGTTTCGGAATCTTCTACCGCCGCCCGGTAGGTGTCAAAAATCGCTCTTGTTTTTTTCTCGCTTTCACCGTACCAGCAGCTTTTTATTTCTGATATGTCTATTTTCATTATGTTGCGTTTTGTTTCCCTTGCTATCTGATAAGCGGTTTCGGTTTTTCCTGTTCCCGGCAAACCCGAAAAAAGGCAGGCAAACCCTTTTCTCATGCCCTTTCCTTCAAGTCTCTCCTGAATTTTATTGTAATTTTCGTTTGACAGTAGAGAGACAAGCGTTTGAATCGCCTCGTTTTCTCTTGCATTGTAAAACATCTTTTTTGGCTTTATGGCATCAAAGAGCATGAGATTTTTCCTGTAGTCCCTTCCCCTAACATTTAATTCGGACAATAATTCCTTTTTTGCCGTATTTGAAAGTTTCCATGCGTAGGAATTTACAGAGTCGCTGGTTTTGGTGAATTCAATAAACTTTGAATCGATCAGAGGGTGGTTTCCTTTGAAGAAACGTAGTTTAATATCGGTAAAAATACTTTTGTCTTCGTACAGGAACATGAAATCATCAGTGCCGATACTGTCATTATTGTTGTTGCAGCATAAATGACAGAAACAGGCAAGTAAAACCAGATCGGATTCGTCAAGATTATAACTCATTATTTTTTTGCAGAATTCAAGGTGCATATTCAATTTGATAAGTTCCTGCAGTTCCGTCGCCATGCTCTCAAAAGTTAATTCGCTGGTTTCCCGTTCATCAAACAGTTGTTCAAGCGAGGCAAAAAATTTTGCAATGGTTACGTTTTCGTTCTTTTCCGGCCTGTATTCATTGAACTTTGTCAGGGAGTTTTTTACATCAAGAGGTATCCTGAACGCGGTAATAATGCCGGTCTCCCTGCAGAACCGGACCAATTTTTTCTTTTCAAGTTCTTTACATTCTGCTCCATGGAGGTATTTCTTGATTCGGATTTTACTGCATTGCAAAGACTCGGCGATTTCGCTGTATGACCATTCACCATCGCCGTCTATGTCCAATAAATGGGAAAATATCACCGCCTGCACGGGACTTATGCCGAGTTTTCCGGCAACATAGTCGACATGGGTTCCCCCATTCTTTTCAGAAAGGCATTTATCAATGCCCAATTCCTGAGTCATTTCGACTATTTTTTCTAAATGATCCAGTATGTCCATGCCTTCGCGGGGAATTTCGTTTCCGGATTCTGTCTTGTTTCCGGTTCCCGTCTTGGCGGGGAATAATTTTGCCTTTAAGGCGGATATATTCATTTTCATTCTTTACTTTCCCCCTGCCAGTTTCTTCATTTCCTGTATGTGCCATCTCCAGTCGTTGACCAGCGTTCGCGGCTTTACAGGAACTGCGCTACAGCCGCAGGACAATACCCACTTTAATACTCTGTCGTATTGGGTGCTGGAAAACTCAATCTTTACCCCTTCATCAATAGTGGTGATTTTTTGATCCGCTGCCCATTGCCGTTCCGTTGCGTAAATTATTGCCTCTCCATAGCAATTTATTGCAAAATGCTTTTTTTCCCATCCAATAAAAACGCCAAAATAACTGCCGCCTGTAAAATCAGCATATTTGAAATCCTTTGGCAGAGTAAAACTGTCCTTTGAAAGCCTGGCACTTTTAATTCGGGCCAGCGAAAAAAGGCGCGTCGCCTCGCGTTCCTCGGAAAAACCGTACAGATACCA
>LIUG01000202.1:2821-5587 GCA_001462245.1 Candidatus Fibrimonas termitidis | reverse complement strand
ATAGGGATGAACCTTCCTGAATTGGTCCTCATTGTCCCGAATTCCCCGGTAATAAAAAGTTACGGCGTGGTTTTCTTTTAACCCTTTAACGATAATTTCCCAAATACCGCCGTCAACTTTGGCGGAGGCAACCGGCGGAACAACGATTCGGTTTTCCAGCCAGTCGGTATTGCCGTCGGAAGCGATTGGCGTGATGATGCTTTCCAAAAGATGCCTGGACGCTTCATACAGCGGAGTTTCCCGGTACAGCGACAGGATACTCTTCGCCATGCCCAGGGCCACCAGATCCTCGGCGCTGGTAAAGCTTGCCGGCAGACGGTATGTTTTTTGCGAGTAATAATAGCCGCGATTATGCGAGTCATACTTAATCGGGGCCAGGAGCTGATCCCGCATAAATTCAATATCACGGCTGATGGTGGCAATGCTGGTTTCGCATATTCCCGCCAAATCGTCCGAATTGGGATAACTACCGGAAGCGATTTCCGCGTCAATCCGGAAAACCCGGGGAAGCGCCGTTTTTGGCAGAGTCAGTCTTGACAATTTCTTTTCTGTTTTCATATCATATAACAATGTACCAGATATGTCTATCATATAATGCTAGAGTAAAAAAAATAATTTATTTTTATGTCTGGCATTATATGATAGACTTACTATATACCACTCCTGCCTTTCAGGAAATGCCAGCATGCCATATCATTTTTTTACCTTTTCGCTCTTTTTTCTTTCGGCGAGAACCGAAAATGCATGGTCTATGTGGCGGCTTGCGTTCAGTATCCCGCTGCCGGACGCAAGCTGATTGGATGTGTAGCTGGTAAAACGGTTATATACATCCCACATGGATAAATTCCCTGTAACGGATATCGTGTCCCGGATCTGTACCAAATTTTCTTCCTTGAGATACCGGCTTTTTACTTTAACCTTTTTTTTGGGTGTATCAATGTTTACAATTATGTCTTCCGAGAGTTCAAGGGAAGCAAGCACTTGTTTTCGTAAACCAATGGGAAGCAGTCCGGGAGAAAATAGTTTCTCGAATTTATCGGTGAATGACATATCATGCAGAGTGCGAAAAAAACCGGAAACATTTTTATATGCGGCAAAAGCCCTTTCAAATGTCCCGATAAGCCCGTTTTGCCTAAGACTTTTCCAGTTATTGGAATTTGCCGTGATATGAGACAGTTCCTTTTCGGTATGTATAGCGCCATTGGTGCATATATACCTGAATGTCCCAAAATGCAGCTCAAACGCGGAACCTCCGACAAATGAGTTTTTGATAAAAACAAGCGGGCTTATCTTTTGTCGGTCCGGTGTTCCAATATCATAATTGAATAAATATTGCTGGAACAATGCAAATTTCCCCTGATGCAGCTGATTTTTATGGAGTTTAAAATCAATGCCAAATTTATCAAATTCCTCGCAAAGCCAATCCATAAGCTCTTCATGAAGAATAAAGGGCCTGTCAGCTTTTACTTCCCCAAGTGGCCTGACTTCATTCCTGCTTTTAAATAAAACCATTTGGTAGGAGGAAGGAATTTTCTTCTCGACCGAAATCATTTTTTCCCTTATAACCGGCAATTTTACGTCTGCCCTTGTTTTTTGCAAACTCAACGCATTAATGTTGGAAAAAGCCGATTCTTGCCTGCTTTTTACGCCTGTTTCCCGGATTGCCTTTGTCATTTTAGTCTCCTTGCCTAAAATATAGCGCGTTGATCTGTCATATAGTGCTATAGTGAAAAAATTTATTTGGCCGCTATTCCCGCAAGTTTTGCTCTTAACAGTTCCTCTTCTTCCATAGAAAGTCCTATCTTTTTTAGCAGGTAGATTTCCGCAATACTCTGCAAATTCCACTCGCTTATTGCCTGTGAATCGTATATAACAGAAAGAATCTGCATTACCGTAAGCGAATCTGTCTTTTGTGCCCCGTAAACGCTTGATTCAAATATGCTGTTAAACGATTTAAGGTAGTCTTTTATTACATCGTCCAGCGATGCGCCCATAAACGATTCCAAAACCATGCTGACAGCACCCGTTCTGTCAACACCGGCATGGCAATGAATAAGCCAGGGGCCTTCTGTATGGATGATAAATTGCAGGCCTCTTTTAAGTTTTTCCCTGAAACTTGCGCTGGTAAGGCTAAAGTCCATGCCAAGCGCCATGACACGGCTGCTTTTATAGAGCCTGTTGTACCAGGGGGCGAATAACGCCTTTCCCGCTATCCCGGAATTGGTATCGCACAAGTTAAGCACCGATGCAATTTTTGCGTTAGACGCAAGCATGGCAATTTCCTTCTCCTGTTTGCTGTCTTTTATTGGGTGGCTGCTGCGGTAAAGCGTATTGGGCGCAATGCTGCCCATGCGGATTTCCCGGAAATTAACCGAATTGGCATTGTTTGCGGCAAGTATGGTTTTCATACCTTTATTATAGCACATTGGAATGTCATATAGTGCTAGAGTAAAAAAATAAATGTTCCATTAAAATCTTAATCCCAATACCAACAAGCACAAGGCCGCCAATTAATTCCGCCTTTGATTTGAATTTAGCGCCAACTGTTTTCCCGATTATCACCCCGAACATTGATATAAGTAATGTTATAGAGCCTATGATAATTATCGCAAAATATATATTTACTTTGAAAAAGGCAAAAGTTATTCCAATTGCAAGAGCGTCTATGCTTGTCGCAATCGCCAAGATAAGCATTTTAACAAAATTGAAAGGATTCGCTTGCGTTTTTTCTTCATCTTTAGAAAAACTATCTTTTATCATTTTTCC
>LIUG01000202.1:2126-2510 GCA_001462245.1 Candidatus Fibrimonas termitidis | reverse complement strand
AATGTTATTGAAACGGCAAACGCGTCCATAGACAACCCAATGGCAATGATAATAACCTCAAATAATCTCATGCTAAGTATAACTCTCCCATAATTGAGCAACCATTCAATTATTGGAAATATATCCCGTCTTGGCTGGTTTTGTCAAGGGATTTTTGAAATAGCATGAAAAAGCCGGTATAAACGCTCCATCCGTCTTGATCATCTATCTGCTTTATTCTATTTTTGAAAGATGAAACAGAAAACGCCGGTCTGCGATTGCGAGGTTATCCATGAGGAAGTCGTCAAGCGTGTGCGCAAAACCATGCCGAAAGAGGAGGATTTTTACGATCTTGCCGACCTTTACAAGATGTTTGCGGATTCTACCCGTGTCCGCATCCTCTGG
>LIUG01000202.1:0-1970 GCA_001462245.1 Candidatus Fibrimonas termitidis | reverse complement strand
ATGTGCGTTTGCGATATTGCCGTATTGCTGGGCATGACAAAATCGGCAATTTCCCACCAGCTTAGGGCCCTGCGCCTGAGTAATTTAGTCAAGTATGACAAGCGGGGCAAGGAAGTATACTATTCGTTGGCCGACAGCCATGTTAAAGATATCTTTAAAAAGGGCTTTGAGCATATTCACGAATGATTTTGCGGTTTTTCACAATTTTATTTTTTTTGGCTTGACAGTTGAATGATTGAGCAATTATAATAGTTATAAGGAGCAGCGAAATGACCAAAACGTACACTTTGGAAGGGCTTGATTGCCCCAATTGCGCAAACCAAATTGAGGGGAACATTGGCGGCCTGCCCTGTATAACCCGTTCATCAGTGAACTTTATAACCAGCACCTTGCTGATTGATCATGAAGCAAGCTGTTATTGCGATATAAACACAAAAATAGAAAAAATCGTGCATAACCTTGAGCCGGAAGTAGCTATAGTTCCCAAAGAAAACACTGCGGCATCCTCAAGGGGAAAAAATGCCGTGGATAATTCAGCCAAGTGGGGGATTATTCGGCTTGCCGGCGGAGCAGTCATCTATGGGTTGGCCATCATACTTTCCCATATCTTGACCTTGCCGCCTTACGCTGAACTTGCCCTTTTTATCGCAGCCTACGCAATTTTGGGAGGCGATGTTATTCTTAAAGCCATAAAAAATATCCTAAAAGGGCATGTTTTTGATGAAAACTTTTTGATGGGCATTGCAACCATCGGAGCCTTTATTGTCGGCGAATACCCGGAAGCTGTCGGCGTCATGCTGTTTTATCAGATAGGGGAACTGTTCCAGGGGATGGCGGTTCGTAAATCAAAGGCTTCAATCGCCAGTCTTATGGATATACGCCCCGATACCGCGACGGTAAAACGAAACGGCGAATTTATCACCGTCGCCCCGGATACGGTCGCCATAGGCGAAACAATACTGGTCCGCCCCGGAGAAAAAATCCCCCTTGACGGCGTCGTCCTGGAAGGCCAGTCCATGCTGGATACCAAAGCATTGACCGGGGAATCAGTGCCGCGCTCCATTAAGCCGGGGGACACCGCGCTTTCGGGTTGCATCAACCAAAATGGCGTATTAACGATAGAAGTAACAAAAACCTTTGGCGAATCTACGGTTGCGAAAATTATCGATCTGGTAGAGAATGCCGCCAGTAATAAGGCCCCCACGGAAAACTTCATCACAACATTTTCCCGGTACTACACGCCCATAGTCGTTGGTCTTGCGACCCTGCTTGCCGTCATACCGCCGCTCTTTTTCGGCGGCAACTGGTCTGAATGGATAAACCGCAGTCTGATTTTTCTGGTTATATCCTGCCCCTGCGCCCTTGTTATTTCCATTCCGCTGGGCTTTTTCGGCGGCATAGGCGGCGCGTCCCGAAAGGGCATACTGGTCAAAGGAGGCAATTTCCTTGAAGCCCTGAACAACCTGGATATTATCGTATTTGATAAAACAGGTACTTTGACTCAGGGAGTTTTCAAAGTAACAAAATTGTTCCCGGCAGATGGCTTTACGGAAACATCGCTGCTGGAACACGCGGCCCATGCGGAGACTTTTTCCAGCCACCCAATCGCCGTATCAATCAAACAAGCATGGAACAAAACCATAGACGAAAAATGCCTTGCCGATTACAACGAAATTTCCGGCCACGGTATAAGCGTAACAGCCAATAGTTCCAAAGTACTGGCGGGAAACGATAAACTTATGCGGCAATCCAACATTACGTTTACCCCTTGCGCTCACATTGGAACAAAAGTGTATATCGCCGTTGACAGCCAATATGCCGGGTGCATTGTCATTGCTGATGAGATAAAACCTAACGCAAAGAGCGCAATCGCAGAGCTGAAAAAACTCGGCATTCGCAAAACCGTTATGCTTACCGGGGACAATGCGCATATCGGAAAAGCGGTCGCCGATGAACTGGGGCTTGATGAA
>LIUG01000201.1 GCA_001462245.1 Candidatus Fibrimonas termitidis | reverse complement strand
GTAAGCTGGGCGTATTTGCCTTGCGGCATCAGTTCTAGATTTTTTTTCATGCATATTAGACGCATTTCAGAGGAAAAAAAATACGGAAAAATGAAAAAAGATTATTTTGCAAACATATGTTGACGGTTTTCTATATTCCCCCCTTATGGAAGAAGTAGTTGTTACCGGAATGGGTTGCGTTACTGATTTAGGCAACACACCCGATGAATTGTGGAATAATCTCCTAGCCGGCAAATCCGGCATAGGGCTTGTTGACCGTTTTGACACGGAAGCTTACCCTGTTAAGTTTGCCGGGCAAATAAAGGAATTTGATGCCTCCCCCTATTATAGCGAACGCGATCGCAAACGCATATCAAGAAATATTCAATATGCGGTTCATGCGGCGGAAACCGCTCTTAAAATGGCCGGCATAGAAGACTCTAAAACTGCCGTAGATGTTACCAGAGCCGGTGTTATAGTGGGTTCCGGAATGGGCGGCATGGAAATTTATTACGAAAGCTCTGTGAATTTGAGCGTAAAAGGGCCTCGCGGCGTGTCTCCTTTCTTTGTTCCGCAAGCCATAGCCAATATGGTAGCAGGTGAAATAGCCATCCGAACCGGCTGGATGGGGCCAAACTGGAGCCCTGTTTCGGCTTGCGCAACCTCCAACCATTCCTTTATCACCGCCGCAGACCAAATTCGCCTTGGCAGAGTAGATATAGCCTTGGCCGGTGGCACGGAAGAAGCGGTTTGCCCTATTGGGCTTGCGGGTTTTTCTTCTATGAAGGCCCTTTCCACTAGGAACGAGGAACCTGCAAAGGCCAGCCGTCCCTTTGATGTGGGACGCAACGGATTTGTGCTTTCCGAGGGTGCCGGGATTTTGGTTTTGGAATCTCTTAGCCACGCAAAAAAACGAGGAGCGAAAATTTTAGCCCGTGTTGCCGGTAGCGGAACCAGCGGCGATGCTTATCATATGAGTGCCCCCAGAGAAGACGGTGATGGTGTGTGTTTGGCTATTTCCCTAGCACTTAAAGATGCCGGCATTGATATTTCGCAAATCGGCTATGTCAATACGCATGGCACAAGCACCCCGAGAGGCGATGTTGCCGAATGCAACGCTATTTTCAAAGCCTTCGCCGGAAAGATAGACAATGTAAAGATAAATAGCACAAAGTCTATGACCGGTCATATGCTTGGCGCGGCGAGCGGAATGGAAGCCATAGTCACAATTAAGTCTTTGATAGATCAAAAATTGCATCAAACGCTTAACCTTGAAGATCAGGATCCGGAAATTCCGTTTGACTGTTGCGCAAAAGGTGTAGTTGAGCATAAGTTTGAATACGCTCTTTCAAATTCCTTTGGGTTTGGCGGGCATAACAGTGTTTTGGTTTTGGGCAGGGTGTAAATTTTGCCTAACGGAGTGTAGCTCAGTCTGGTAGAGCGGCAGCTTTGGGAGCTGCATGTCGTCGGTTCGAATCCGGCTACTCCGATAAAAAATGAGTTAACAATTCCCTGTCCGCCCCAAAAATCTCAGACAGTTGTTCAATCCCTATTTTTTGCTGCGTTGCGCCATTTGGAGTTCTAATTAAAAGTTTCCCGTTTTGGTAATAATATTGCGTGGCATTTTTTTTGTCCAGTTTGTTGAATACTAAGTATTTCATGGATTCGCCGGTGTAGCTTTCTTCCCAAGCGAGGTTGAATTCTTGCATGGTGCAACCTTTGAGCGGGAAGTAAAAACGGAATTTTGCTGGTTCCTTTGCTACGCCTGTCCAAAGGCAAAGATTTTCGCCGTCTCGCTCCAAGCGAACCCAGTTCGGTTGCAAAGGGAAGGTGATTTTGTTTTGTTGCGGAATGTCGGGCGGAATTGGCAAGGGGTCAAAAATCAGGTAGCCCGGGTCTAGGAAAAGTTCTGTTCCGTTATCTATAATGCTAAGGGCGCAATGTGCGTTTTTTACGTGCTTTTTATGCCCGAGCAGAAGTTTTGGGGTGTATCCGAGTTTAACAAGTTCCCTATGCAAACGCATGGTTAATCCAAAGCAGGTATTCCCGCCCTCTTCGCCTATTCTCAAGATTTTAGTCATATTCTCGTAAATCCAAAGGGCTGATGAATTGCAAAGCGAGAGTAAATTTGGCATAAATTGATTTCGTAAGTTATTAAGGCTCTTTCTAATTAAAAGTTCGCTATAATCGAAATTCTGTGCACCGATGAGAGAGAGTTGTGCATTTGAAAGGCGTAGTCGGCGGAAAGTTTGGAAATGGGTTTAATCCCCGCCCCCAAGGTCAAGCTTTTTGCATCGTTGATTCTCACTAGACCGGCCCTCAGGGAAAAGGAGAAATTCGTTTCAAATTCCAAGCCTGCATTGCTGGCTAAAAACCAGTCAACAGGGGTTTTCCACGCTCTTGTTTCTTCTTCGGATTCCGAATGCAAAATGCCTGTGCTTTGCCAGTATATATTTAATTTTCCATAAAAATATGGGAAAGGCTCTCTGAACCTGAACGCAGCATAAGCCTCCGGCGAAGAATATTCAAAATATCCGCTCTCCCACTTTACCGCAGACGAAGTCCACCCATCAATGATGCCGGCTAACATAAATCTTTCCGAAAATTCATAACCTGCCGCAATATCAGAGCGAAACCCCCAACCGCTTTGATCCAGTTCCCTTTTCAACAGATGCAGAGATAGAGCAAGATTCCATTTGCCAAAACTTTTTCCCCATGCGCTGGTAAAAATCCAATCCGAAATGTTTAAGGTATTGTAGTTTTCCCCTTCCGGCAGAGGGTCGCTTTCTTTTATATAGGGAATATCGCTTGCGCCAAAGCGGGATATCGCAAAGCCAAGAGTGCCGGCATCTCTTAGCGGCAGTGCCATTGCAACGCCATTGTAGGAAGTTTCTTCAAAGTAAGCCACGTGTGTAAAAGCGAGCGATAATTTATCCAGTTCGGAAAGCTGCAATGGATTTTTCGCAAGCGAAGGCAAGTCGTCCAATACCGGCAAAGTCGCCATGCCCACCCCCGCAGATTTTGCCCCCTGCGCTGTTTCCAAAGAGCTATTTGCGCCTACAACTCTAGATGCATTTGCAGAAGCGAAAAGGAGGAAAATGATAGCGAATATAAAAAGCACTTGATGAAAGATAGAATTTTCTACCTTGCCATCCAATGCTCTCCCAAGAAATAGATCGTTATTTGGAATCGCTGGAATCGCAGAAAAAATTTTCGGCGCACACAATAAGGGCATATACTCGTGTGTTGCGTGATTTCAAGGATTTTTTGCAGACCGATATTTCGGTAGAAGATTTGAATGCGGATTTGATGAGGGATTGGCTTTTTAGCATAAGGGAAAATAAAAAAGCTGTTGCCACTCAATCTCTGGCGGTTGCTTGTTTAAAAAGCTTTGGAAAACATTTGGTTCGCTCTACCGTATTAAAACACAACCCTGCTCTTGCGATAAAAACTCCGAAAAAGCCCCAGAGGTTGGTTTCTTTTTTATCGCAAAAGGAGATTAGCGAGCCGTTTAAGGCGGAATTCGCAGAGAGTGAAAATACTTTAAGAGCGAGAACGGTTTTGGAATTGCTTTACGGGGCAGGGCTTAGAATTTCAGAGTGCGCGAATTTGACTTGGGCGAGTTTGAATTTCACGGAAGAACTGGTGCGGGTGTGGGGCAAGGGGAGCAAAGAGAGGATTGTGCCTTTGACAAAGGATTCCATAAAATGGCTTAATAAGTACAAGGATTTTCAGAGCAAAAATGCAAATCCGTGTTTTCCGAAAAATTTCGTATTTTCAAAAGACGGCACAAAACCCTACAACACAAAAAAACTTTACAACGATATTCACAACCTGCTCCGTTCCATTGGCTGGGAAGGCAAGGCAAGCCCCCATGTTCTAAGGCACACATTCGCAACGCACCTGCTGGAAAACGGCGCAAACATCGTAACCGTGCAAAAGCTTTTGGGGCACAGCAGCCCAAACACCACGCAAATTTACACGCATGTGAGCGCCGAGAAATTAAAGGAAAGTTTGAAGCAGGCACATCCGAGGGGGTAAAATGTCTATGCATCCTCTTGAGCTATACAACAAGTTTTTTTCTATTTACGGGGCACAGGGTTGGTGGCCCGTTAGGAGTGAATTTGAGGGACGGGGTTATCATCCAAGCAAATTCGGTTTGCCTGCGACAAAGAATGGAAAATTTGAAGTTTGCATGGGGGCGATTTTAACACAAAACACATCTTGGATTCAAGTGGAAAAGGCTTTGAATAATCTTTTTGCCGCAAAAATAAATACTGCGGAAAAAATTTTGAAAACAGATAGCGATGTCATTGCAAATTTAATAACTCCGGCGGGCTATCGCAACCAAAAAACGGCTTATTTAAAAAATATCGCTGAGTGGTTTGTTGGAGTGACTAACGGGGAGTTGGAAACGCTCCGCAAAGACCTGTTGAAAGTAAAAGGGGTTGGCAGGGAAACAGCAGATTCCATTTTGCTTTACGCCTTTCATCTGCCGACTTTTGTGATAGATACATATACAAAGAGAGTTCTAGCCGCCTTAAAAATTTTTGACGAAAAAACCGATTACGAAACCTTGCGAAAATGGTTTATGGAAAATTTGGAACCATCTGTGGAGTTGTTTCAGGAATACCATGCGCTGTTTGTGGAGCATGGAAAACGGAAGAACAATTCAATTTTCTAAATTCCTCTCAAAATCATACGAGGTTCTTATGAGACGCACACATAACTGCGGCGAGTTGCGCAAAAGCGATGTTGAAAAGAAAGTCACCCTTTGCGGCTGGGTTGACCGGCGGCGCGATTTGGGTGGCGTTATATTCGTCGATTTGCGCGATAAATACGGCAAAACGCAGGTTGTTTTTGACCCTGCCCGCAATGCAGAGGTGCACAAAATCGCAGACACCCTGAGAAACGAGTTTGTGATTCAAGCAACCGGTGTGGTGCAAAACCGCCCCGAAGGAATGGAAAACGAAAAACTTTCCACTGGCGATATAGATGTTAAAATAGACGAACTCGTGATTTTGAATAAATCCGAAAACCCGCCCCTTGCTATCAACGATCCAAAAGAGGAATGCAAAGAAAACGATGATTTGCGCCTGCGCTATCGCTACCTAGATTTGCGCCGCCCTTGGATCCAAAAAAACCTGATGCTCAAAAGCAGGTTATTAGGCGAAACACACGCCTTCTTTCGCAGAAACGGATTTGAAGAAATTGAAACCCCTGTTCTTTGCAAAAGCACCCCCGAAGGCGCAAGGGATTACCTTGTGCCGAGCCGTGTGAACCCCGGCAAATTTTACGCCTTGCCCCAAAGCCCCCAGCAATACAAACAGCTCTTGATGATAGCCGGCATGGACAGGTATTATCAAATTGCAAAATGTTTTAGAGACGAGGATTTGCGAGCAGACCGCCAGCCGGAATTTACGCAGATTGACTTGGAGATGTCTTTTGTAAAGCAAGAAGACGTTATGGAACTCTTAGACGGTTTTGTCAAGGAGGTTTTGTCAAAGGTTTGGGAATTTGAAATTCCGGAAATTCCACGCATAAAGTACACAGACGCAATGCTTCGCTATGGCTGCGACAAACCGGATTTGCGTTTTGATTTGCCGATTTTTGATGTATCCGAAGTGGTGGCAAATTCCGATTTCGGAGTGTTCAAAAATATTGTTGCGAACGGCGGTGCTGTGCGAGGTTTGGCGGCAAAGGGCTGTGTTGATTTTACCCGCAAGCAAATAGACGATTTAACGGCATTTGTAGGCCGCTACGGTTCAAAGGGCTTGGTGTGGATGCGTGTAAAAGATGGAGATGAGGTAGAAACCCAGGTTGCAAAATTCTTCACAAAGGAGCAATTAAATTCGCTCAGAGATGCTATAGGCGGCAAAGCGGGAGATATGCTTTTCTTCATAGCCGGTTCGGAAAAAACCGCAGCTACGGCGATGGGGCAGCTCCGTTTGGAAATAGCCCGCATAAAGGGTTTGATGGATCCCGGTGTTCGCAAATTTGCATGGATTACGGAATTCCCGATGTTTGAATACAGCGAAACGGAAAAACGCTATATGTCCATGCACCATCCCTTCACAAGCCCCCTCCCCGAACACCTCGACATGATGTTAGAGGGCAACTTAAAGGATTGCAAAGCACAGGCTTACGATTTGGTTTTGAACGGTGTGGAAATAGGCGGCGGTTCGGTTCGTATTCACAATCCCGAGGTGCAGGAAAAGGTGTTCCGTTTGCTAGGTTTAACGGAAGCGCAGGTCAGGGAAAAATTCGGTTTCTTTGTTGACGCTTTCAAGTTCGGCGCTCCTCCGCACGGCGGTTTGGCTCTAGGTTTGGATAGGGTAGTGGCAACGTTAGAGGGCCAGGATTCTATTCGCGATTTTATCGCTTTCCCTAAGAATACAAGCGCAAGTTCGCCGATGGATCAATGCCCCAGCGAGGTAGAGCCGGTTCAATTATTGGAAACGCATATTTCTTTGAATTTGGCGCAGAAGTAGTGGGAAACAGTGCCCTCCCTCTACATCCACATCCCCTTTTGCACCTCCATTTGCAATTACTGCGACTTCTGCGCAATGCCTGCGCCGGAGAGGCTGCACGACGAATATGTGGATTTGGTTTTGCGGGAATTAAAATTGAGAACAAATGCGAATTTTGAAACCATATATTTAGGCGGGGGTTCTCCTTCTGCCCTAAGCATGAAAAATCTGCGGAAATTATTGCTGGGTTTGAAAACAGATGGATTAAAAGAATTTTCAATGGAGTGGAACCCTGAGCAGGCGGATAGCGAAAAAATAAAACTCGCTTTGGATTTTGGGGTAAACCGCTTTAGCCTTGGGGTGCAAAGCCTAAACGATAACCTGCTGAAAATGCTGGGCAGGCGGCACTCGGCAAAAATCGCATTGAACGCTTTTGAAAAATTGAACTCGGCTTTTAGCACAGGATGCTGCGATTTGATGTTTTGCCTGCCCGGCCAAAGCACGGAAAATTTTTTGAGCGATGTTAAAACTCTCATAAACCTGAACGCAAAGCACATAAGTTTTTACGGACTTGCTTTGAAAAAGAAAAATAAATTACCGCCGCAACCGGAAGATCTATACCCCGAAATGTACCTAAAAGCTACGGAAATTTTGCACACAGCCGGATTGCGCAGGTACGAAGTATCAAACTTCGCCATGCAGGGCCATGAGAGCAAACATAATATGGTTTACTGGAAAAGAGGCTCTTATCTGGGAATTGGACCCTCCGCGCATAGTTGCTTAAACGGCATTCGCAGTTGTGTAAACGGAAAATATCTCCCTTGGAAAAAATGGGTTCTAAGCGATTGCCCGCAAATCGGCCTAACACAAGATGTTCCTAGCGCTGAGGGCAGGGAAATAGAAGCTGTTTGGCTCGCTTTGAGAACAAGGGAAGGGCTATCGCTAAAAAGCTACGAACAGGAATTCGGAAAGAAATTTGACCTCAGAAAAGCGGAGCCTTTTATAAAAAAGGGCTGGTTGGCGGTAAAAAAAGAGACAATTGCTCTAAATGGCGAAGGATGGCTTTGGTTGGATAAAATTTTACTAGATTTCTGAACATGAGTGATGAAAAAACACAAGAAATGCACCGCAGATTGATGGTGTTGTTTAAGAACCACAGCGATATGGCAGATGCTTATATTGCGCGGTTCGGTACGGACATAAACATGAAAAATATCCAAACTATCAGAGCTGAGTTCCCCGGCATGGGAGACACCAATTCCATACAAGCGGTTCCTACGGAAGAGCCTGAGGTTGAAGCTCCTAAAGATCCTACGGATATTGTTTTCCAATTCAACGATAAAGCCTTTGAAACTCCGCAAGGCGATCCTACCAGAGAATCGCCGCTTTACCCTAGGGTTGTAGATTGCCCGATCTGCAAAAAATGGGGATTGAATTCCCAAGAACTAAGAGCCAAATCCCTCTCAATTATGAATGACCCTTTTATGGCACCCGTATATAAGTCAACAGGGCAATTTCAAGAAATAAACTACCTGCTGGCCAGCGTAACCGTATGCGATGGTTGCCTATTAGCAAGCCCCGACCGCAAAGACTTTGTGCTTTATAACAGAACCACAAGGCAAAACCAAGACAGCCAGCTTGCGCCGCAGGTAATTAGAGAGCTAAAAGAAGCTACAGACAAGCGAAAGGCTTTTTTTGAAAAAACCAGTATTGGCGATATTCTGTTCAAAATTCCAAGGAGTTATGCCGCCGCCATAATAAGCTATCAATTTGCAGACATTCGCGCAGAAGTTGAGGCTGGAGCAAAGATCCAAGGCGCATATTTTAAACGCGGAAATTATTGGACTCGCATTGCGCTTCTTTGCAGGCAAGCCGGCATGGATGACCGTATGCCTTTGCGGATAGCTGCTGAACATTTTAAAACCGCATTTTATATGTCGGATTTTCCAAAGGTAGAACTTGAATGCCAGACCATCTACACTCTTTTCAATCTCAACCTCTACTTTGGAAAGGCAAAAGAAGCCCGTGATTATCTGAACGTTTTGGATAAAAACCGTCAGGATTTGGAAAAGCTGGAAAACCCGCCGGAAGAAAGTTTAGCCTCTATAAGAAAGTGGCTTGGAATGGGGAAAAACCGCTGGGAAGACCGAGAGGAGCCAAATTTCTGGAAAACCCCGGGGCTATGAACTATTACGCAATAGGTTCTTGCAGAATAGAAGATTACGAGTTGGAGAGTTTTAAGCTCTTTGAAGCCGGAGTTGCAAGCTTGGAAGAATTGGAGGCGGAAAAGGACTGCGATATTGCATTTAGGTTTTACACAAATTCAAAAAATGAACTGGACAGAATAACAACCGAATTTCCGCATTTAAATTTTGAATGCGGAGAAGAAGAGGAAAAGGATTGGGATTTGTGGTGGCGTGAGCGGCAAACCCCGGTTAAGGTTAGCGAAAGCCTCTGGGTGCGGCCCCCTTGGGTAAATTTTTCCGCACCGAATGCAGGTGATACGGTTTTGGCATTGGAAGCGAAAACGGCTTTTGGCACCGGCGAACACAGCAGCACTGCTCTTGCCGCTCGTTTAATGGAAAAGGTGAATTTCAAAAATAAAAGCGTTTTGGATATAGGCACCGGTACAGGCATTCTCTCTTTGTTCGCTTTGAAAAGGGGAGCAAGCTTTGCTGTTCAAACCGAAATAGACCATCTTACAATTCCCTGCTTGGCAGAAAATTTTGAACAGAATGGGGAAAAGCCGCCAAATGCGGTTCTCGGATTTTTGGACACCTTTAACGAAAAGGCAAAATTCAATGTTATAGTTTGCAATATGATTCGCACGGAGGTTTTGCCCATGCGAGCGGATATTGAGCGGCTTTTGGAACAGGGTGGCGAATTTATTTTAAGCGGCCAGCTTGAATGCGAAAAGCATTTTATTCTAGATTGGTTCAAAGAGGCGGGATTTAGAGTTTGCGAGGAAATTATAAGCGAAGAATGGTGGGCAATATTTTCTAGTTTCACGAAGGAGGTAAATTATGTCTAATAAATGGAAAGTTTTTTGGGTGGCTTCATTTGCATTTGTGGTCTTTTTTCAGGCTTGCGGAATGCATAGCTGGCAGGAGATGCTGGTTAGCACTTCAGATGAAAAGCAAATGGGGCGGGAGTTTGACAGCCTTGTGAAAATTGGAGACAAGAGTGTAATGGGTGCGGGGGAAAGCATTTTTGAACCGAACACCGCTGCTAAAAAAGTTCTTTGGGATTACTATCAAGCAAGAGCGAAAGAGGTTGTGAATGCAATTGATAAAAACGATTTGGACGCCCTCTTGCCGAGCGGCAAAGAATGCAACAAGCAAGCATGCACTAAAGACAATTTTTTTGAATTCAAAATAATCAATAGCAAAACGAGAAACGCCTTTGCTGTGCCGGGCGGCTATGTTTATTTTTACACCGCAATTTTAAAGGATTTTAAAAGCGAATCCGAGCTTGTGAGCGTTTTGGGCCATGAAGTAGGCCATGTGGTGAAGCATCATAGCAGAGACAGAATAGTTAAGCAGATTGGAGCAAGCGCAATTATAGACTTGCTTTTAGGACCCGGCATAGGTGGAACTTTGGCTGAATTAGGTGCCGGTTTTTGGCTTACGAAAAACGGTCAAGACGATGAATCGGAATCGGATGTATTGGGTTTTTATTACACAAATAAAATAGGCATTTCCTCACAAGGCTTGAGCGATTTTTTTGGCAGAGGCCTTAGAAGTTATAATGCTGCTACAGGAGAATGCAACGAAGGCAAGGAATCTTCTCTCTTGGATGTATTTAGCACTCATCCCCCATCTTGCGAACGAGTGAACAGAAATACAGAGCGTATAAAGAATAGCGGGCAAAATTTCCCAAAAGACAAAAATTGCGCCAATGGATGTTTTACAGATTTGGTTAAAGCGGCCGGAATTTGAAACTTTACTATGATTCCAACTGCCCAGTTTGCCGTTCTTTTGCCAAGCTATTGCAAAAGCATTTAAGCGACGAGTTGGAAATCATTCCGCTCGGCGAATATGCAAAGGATTTTAAACTGGAACTTTCAAACGGCGAAGTTTTATACGGCAAAGAAGCCATAGATGCGTTGGAGAGAGAAGTTCCCAAAGTGAAGGATTTTTTTTGGATGCTCCCGGACTCTTACAAGGGAAAGGCAATGCGCAAAACTTATGCCTTTGGCAAGTTTTTGCGCCGTATATCCAATTTCTTTTACAAACGGCGATGCGAAGAATGCGGGTAAACATATTTTTCTAAATTCCCCCGATGTCTAAACCCATATCTTTAACAGGCATAAAACCTACGGGAACACCGCATTTAGGAAATTATCTAGGGGCTATACGCCCTGCGCTTGAATTGCGAAAAAAATACTCTACGGTTTATTTTATAGCAGACTTCCACGCTTTGACAACGGTGCATAACAGGGAGGAGATGCGCAGCAACACTTACAAAGTTGCGGCAACTTGGCTGGCTTTGGGCCTGAACCCGGAAGAAGGTTTATTTTACAAGCAGAGCGATATTCCGGAGATTTTTGAGCTTTCGTGGTTGCTCTCGTGCTTCACGCCAAAGGGTTTTATGAACCGTGCCCATGCTTACAAGGATAAGGTTGCAAAAAATCAGGCAGCGGGCGCAGATCCCGATGATGGTGTTAATATGGGGCTTTACTGTTATCCGTGCCTTATGGATGCGGATATTTTGATGTTCAAATCCGATGTTGTTCCTGTTGGCAAGGACCAGAAGCAGCACGTTGAATTCAGTCGCGATGTTGCGGAGCGTTTTAACAAGCATTACGGCAAAAATGTTTTTATTTTGCCGGAGCCGGTTATTCAAGCGGAAACAGATATTATTCCCGGTTTGGACGGACGCAAGATGAGCAAGTCTTACGGCAATACCATAGAGATTTTTTTGGAGCCAAAGGAATTAAAGGCAAAAATCGGGAAAATCGTGACAAATAGCCAGTCAATGGAGGAGCCAAAAGATCCTGAAAAATGCAATGTGTTCGCTTTGTACAAACTTTTTGCAAGCGAAGAGCAATCAGCGGCTTTAGCAGCCCGCTACCGGGCGGGCGGGCTTGGCTGGGGTCATGCAAAGGAGGCTTTGCGTGAGCTTTTGGAAGAGCATCTTGCAAAGCCGAGGGAAAAGTATAACGCATTGCTTGCGGACACAACGCAGATAGATAAAATTTTGGCATATGGCGCAGAAAAGGCAAGGGCTATCAGCAAGCCGTTTATGCGGGAGATTAGGGACGTGGTGGGGGTGGTTTAGATGGGTGTATCGGGGTTCTGACAAACAGGCCGTTTTCTATATTCCGCAAATGGAACCTTCTAACTTTATTCAAGATTTTATAGTTGAAGATTTGGAAAACAAGCGGTATAATGAAGTACGCACTCGCTTTCCGCCGGAGCCAAACGGCTACCTGCATATTGGCCATGCAAAAAGCATATGCATAAATTTCGGAACCGCTTTGAAGTTCAAAGGGCTTTGCAATCTTCGCTTTGACGATACCAACCCCGCTAAAGAAGATGTGGAATATGTAGATAGCATAAAGGAAGATGTTAAATGGCTGGGCTTTGACTGGGAAGAGCGTGAATTTTATGCGAGCGACTACTACGACTTGTGCTACGAATTTGCCGAGCAGCTCATTTTAGCGGGCAAGGCTTATATTTGCCATTTAAAAGGCGATGATGTAAGCGAGTATAGAGGCACTCTAACAAGCCCGGGCAAAGATAGCCCTTGGAGAAACCGCCCGGCACAGGAAAGCCTTGAAATTTTCCGCAAAATGCGAGCAGGCGAAATAGAAGAGGGCGAGGCTTTTTTGCGAGCCAAAATAGATATGGCAGACCCAAATATGAATATGCGCGATCCCGCCATTTACCGCATTAAAAAAACTGCGCACCACCGTACCGGCAATAAATGGGTTGTGTACCCAATGTACGATTACGCCCATCCTATAGGCGACTGGATAGAGGGTATCACTCACAGTATTTGCACGCTGGAATTTGAAGCTCACCGCCCGCTTTACGAATGGACCTTGAACGAAATAAAAGCACTTATCGACAACGGTTCCTATACCCCGAGCCAAAAAATGCCGGCGGCCCTGCCAAGGCAAATTGAATTCGCTCGTCTTAACTTGACATACACGGTTATGAGCAAAAGGCTTTTGCGTGAACTTGTGGAAAACAACCATGTTTCAGGCTGGGATGACCCTCGTATGCCCACACTCAGCGGCCTTAGACGCAGAGGTTATACGCCGAGTTCGCTGCGTGAATTTGCGGATAGAATTGGGGTTGCCAAAACCGATAGCATTGTGGATATACAACTGCTTTATTTTTGCATAAGAGAGGAATTGAATAAGCGTGCGCAAAGGGTAATGGTTGTTTTAGACCCCCTGAAAGTTGTGGTGACAAATTGGGAAGAGGGCAAGGAAGATATTCTTGAAGCCGAAAACAATCCGGAAAATCCGGAGCAGGGCAATCGCAAAATAACTTTCGGCAGAGAGATTTACATTGAGCGTGACGATTTTATGGAAAACCCGCCGAAGAAATATTTCAGACTTTCTCCGGGTTTTGAAGTTCGCTTGAAGGGCGCATATTACATAACCTGCAAGGAAGTGATAAAAAACGAAGCCGGTGAAATTACGGAATTGCATTGCGTTTACGACCCCGAGAGCAGAGGCGGCGAAACACCGGATGCTCGCAGAGTAAAGGGAACCCTGCACTGGGTTAATTGCAAAACAGCAGTTGATATTGAAGCACGTCTTTTTGAAAATCTCTTTACCTTGGAAAATCCGGCAGCTATTCCGGAAGGGAAGAACTACATGGATTATGTGGATAAAGACTCTCTTACGGCAAAGCAAGCAAAGGCGGAGCCAATGCTCGCTGATATTAAGCCATACGATAGGTTCCAGTTTTTGAGGCATGGATATTTTTGCGTAGATGCTAAAGACTCCACCCCTCAAAAGCCGGTGTTCAACCGCATTGTTGGCTTAAAGGATACCTGGGGTAAGATGCAAATGGCCGAAAACCGGAGTTAAAGAATTTCTCAAACATAATATCGACAAACGGATGTTTGCCATCGGATTGGTTTAGCGTTCTGTCCAGCGGGCAAAAGGCGTTTGCATATCCTATCAAAGTTTTATCGGTTTTCCATACGCTGCTTTCTCCGGCGGAATTTCTGCAAACGGAGTCCCAACCCACTAATATGCTGGGAATTTCGCATAACCTTGTTTGACGCAAAAGATTTGCATATTGCCCTTGGGTTGAAAGCAAGGCGAAAATATCGTATTTCCTAAGCTCGCAGGCTATCACCCAGTCCGAAAATATGTTTACATTGGGCTTGGGGTTTAAAACATTTCCGTATTTTGCATAATGAACAACATAGCCAAGCTCCACTAGGCTTTTTTCAAATTTTCGGATAAGCTCTCTAGTCTCTCCTCCGTAAAAAGCCCTTTCCGGATTTTCGTTTGGATGGTAGAAATGCTTTTCTATCTCCAAATTTTCATGATCGCTTTTCCATTCAAATCTGCGTTCTATTTCGTAGCGCAAATATGTTTCCATAGCGGCTATGTTCAGCCTTGAACGCCTTTTATGCTCGTACTTATAAAAGTCGTTTATGCGTTTGAACGAAAATCCGTCTATGCAGAAATATGCTTTTTTCATAGCAGTCTCCCATTTTGTTTTTAATGTTAGACGCTATTTTCGGGAAAAAAAATACGGAAATCTCAATTTTGCAAACAACTGTTGACGTTTTTCTGTATTTTTTTCGGATATCTCACTCTAAATAAGTGTACCCATACAACCCTGAGCGGTAAATGCTCAAAAACTCCCGGCCTTCCTGTTTGGATATCTTTCCGTCTTGCACGGCATCCTTAACCCAGTTCTCCATTGTACGCACAAGAACCTTGTCCGAGAAATTCACATATTCCAAAACATCGGAAATGGACTCCCCGGCTATAATCTTCTCAATTTCGTAAGTATCCTTTTTGCAACCTATATGAACAACGTTCGTATCGCCAAACAAATTGTGCAAATCACCCAAAATTTCCTGATATGCTCCAACGAGGTAAACGCCAAGGTAATAAGGCTCCCTTTCCTTTAAAGGGTGGAGCGGCAAAGTTCTTCTTATTTCGCCGTGATTTACGAACAACTCAATTTTCCCATCGCTGTCGCAGGTTATGTCTTGAATTGTCACGTCAACTGTGGGTTCTTCGTTTAAACGCACGAGCGGCATAATCGGAAAAATATGGTCTATAGCCCAAGCATCCGGCAAGCTCTGAAAAAGGGAGAAATTGCCAAAGTATTTTTCTGCTAGCAACTTGGGCAGTTCGTCCAGTTCATAAGGCGGATGGCGCATATCCTTCACTATGCGGTTCGCTTTGCGGGCAATGGACCAGAACAAACGTTCTGCAATGGCACGGTTCTCCAGACTAAGAGTTCCCACGCGAAAGCTGTTCAAAATATCATCGTGAATTTGAACGGTATCATGCCAGCTTTCATTCAGATTTTTTTGCACAAGCCCTTTGTAAATGGAATGCAAATCTTTTATAACGCTGGGGTCTTCATCGGTTATTTCTCTTTGCGCTTCTTCAAAATAAGCAGGCGCAGTCCGCTCCAGAATATCAAAAACCAGCAAACTATGGTGAGCGGTTAAAGCCCTGCCCGACTCGGCGATTATATTCGGGTGCGCAAGCCCCAGTCTCTCGCAGGTCTCGGCTATGGCGTAAACAACATCGTTTGCATATTCCTGCACGGAATAATTGACGGAACTGGAATGCGTGCTGTTGGTGCCATCATAATCAACACCCAAACCACCTCCAACGTCCACAAACTCTATGCTAAACCCAAGCGTATTTATTTCAGCGTAGAACTGCGCAATTTCCCTTAAACCTGATTTTATGTGGCGTATATTGGTTATCTGGCTACCCAAATGAAAATGTATGAGTTTAACGCAATCGCCAAAACCCCTCTTTTTAATATATTGCAAAGCGTCTATGAGTTCCGAGCTTCCAAGCCCGAACTTGCTCTGGTAGCCACCGGATTCTTCCCAATGCCCCGACCCGCTGCTGGCTAATTTTATGCGAATGCCGATGTTGGGTTTTACCTTTAGCCTTTTGGATAGTTTTATTATGAGAGTCAGTTCGCTGAATTTTTCAACAACCAGAAAAATCTTTTTTCCCATTTTTTGCGCCAGCAACGCAAGTTCTATAAAATCCTCGTCTTTGTAGCCATTGCAAATTATCAGGGATTTTGGGTTATCCACATTTGCAAGCACAGCATGCAGCTCGGACTTTGAGCCTGCCTCCAAGCCTATATTGAATTTTTTCCCATGTTGCAAAACTTCTTCTAAAACGGCCCGTTGCTGGTTCACCTTGATGGGGAACACATTGTAAAAATTGCCGTTGAATTTATATTCCGTTATGGCTTTTTCAAAGCAACTGTTTATCTTTTCAATTCGCGAGTCCAGAATATCGGGAAAGCGGAGCAACACCGGCGTTGCGATATCTTTGCGTGAGAGTTCCCGCATAACCTCAGCAAGGTCTATGGTAGGTCCTTCATCTTTCAAAGGAGAGACCGTAGCATGCCCTTCTTCGTTTATGTCAAAATAAGATATTCCCCAACCCTTTATGTTATAAAGTTCACGGGAATCGTCAACAGTCCATTTGCGCATGGGGTGGAATTTAGAAAAATCGAGTTTAGGGGCATGAACAAGCCCGAAGCTCGTGAGCGTTTGAAGGAAGCCGGCATGAGCGATGAGGAACTTCGTCGCTTCGTGGTTACATGGATGGCGAGACTGCGAGCACAGAGGAAATAGCCGGGTTGTAAGGGTGCATTTTATGCCTGATTCTATTTCAAAAACTTCCATTCCTTCCGCACATGGGGCGAAGTGTGCAGAAAATGGTGGTGGGCGATGTTTTGGTGAATTGTCTGTTGATTGCTAAAAGCATGGATTTATATACCGACTTAAAGATAATTTCCGTTTTAAATTACAAGGCAGGCGGTCAATTCATGGGTTTAAACACTGTTTAAACACTTTTTGGACACTTCAAAACGGCGTTTTTGAGTAAATTTAGCCGTTTTTACGCTGGCACGGTTATTGCCTTTATAAAACCAGTAAAGAGATATTCGCTCTTTGGGAGGCTGGGGTGCCTCTAGACGAGGCGAAGCAAAGATTTGGGATAATTGACAATCAAACTCCTTAAAATTGAGTATTCTTTCCCTTTTTACTAAAATATACTTCTGCAAAATTCGTATCTAGCCTCATAGCTTCGGTATATTCGGATAAGCTCTAAAGCATCTATCATCTGCGCTTATCTCCCTTCCCAGTTTAGCCAAGCAACCTTCCGATTCCTTGCATTTTCTGACCATGTCCTCTTGCGAGCCTAGAAAAGCAACTATGCTCTGCTGGGTCATCACGGCGTAACTTTTTTCCGGCAGTGGCATTTGGGTGGTAATGTAGAAATATTTTGCCGTTTTTATATCCCCACCCTCTCCTCAAACGCTCTTAGCATGGTCACATCGTCTATGAATTCCAAGTCGCTGCCTACCGGTATGCCACGGGCAAGCTTTGTGCGGCGAACAGGGGAATTTGCAAGAACTCGGTCTATGTAAAGGGCTGTGCTCTCCGCCTCCGGGCTGGAACCTAAGGCTAAAATCAACTCCTTTACGCCTTCCCTCTCTATGCGTTCAATAAGTATCGGGATGCGCAGGGTTTCGGGTTTTATTCCGTCCAAAGGGGAAAGAACTCCGCCTAGCACAAAATAAAGACCTTTATGTATGCCGCTGTTTTCAAAGGGCAAAATATCGCTTGCTCTCTCAACAACGCAAAGAATTTCTCTGCTCCTGCGCGGGTTCTCGCATATTTGGCAAATTTCGCTCTCGGAAAATCCATAGCAACAACTGCAATGAACAATCCTGTTTTGAGCCTCCGTAAGTGCCTCGGCTAAATCCCCCATCTTTTTCTTATCTCCGGAAACCAAATAAAAAGCGAGCCTTCGGGCGGTTTTTCGCCCTATGCTCGGTAGTTTTGAAAATTCCTGCACCAGTTTTTCCAGTGCAGGCGGGGAAGAATACATTTTATTTAATGTAGAATTTTTGCTATGTAGCTGAATTCTCTGTTTTCTTAGCTTGAGCCTCTGCCATTAACTCGTCAAACCTTTTCATGGTTAAGCTGTATGTGTCGTTAAAGAGCTTGGCCGAGGGGCCGGGTAAACCGCCCAAGTCTTTTTTCGCAAGCTTGTAGCCCAGTTCAACAGCGTCACGCATTTTAGTTATGTATTCTTCATCGGAGAGTTCCGGAGCCAGCCCTCGGAAACTCATGGCAAAATCCACTATGCGCTTGGAAGTGTTTTCCGCATTCCAATATTCCGGAACATCTGCAGCTTTAGTATTTTCGCCGTCTTTTAGAGCGGAAAGGTCGTAAAGAATGGAATCGCTGTTATATTTGGCAAATTCAACGCCGGCTTCCATCAGGGCCTTTTTTGCCTGATAGATAGATTCCATAAGTTTGGAACGAATTTGACCTTGGAAAGCATCCATGTCAAAGTCTTTAAAACCGTTTCCAACTTTGGCTTCGCTACCGCTTTCCGCCTCTTTTTTATCTTGGGCCGCCTCGCTGATTTCCAGCTTATCTCCCGATGGTGGCTTGCTGTCGTTTTTATCTTCAGGTTGATGGGAAACAGATTTATGCTTATCTGTTTTTCCATGATTTTCGGTTTTTACAGCCGAACTTGCGGATTTGGTGGCGTTTACATCCATGATACACACTCCTTTTTTTATAGATATCGGCTGGTTTAAGGAAAAACTTTAATTTTTTTCCTAAATTTTCCCGATGAAACGAATTTTTTGCGCACTAACCGATAAAACAGTGGAAAAAATAGACGCTTCGCTCTTTTTTGCCGTTGAAAAGCACATTATAGATTCCGGTTTGGGCGAAGATAAAGATAGTTTTGAAACCATAAAAAGGCGTCTGCTTGAACCTCCTGTTTTGAATGCTAAGGAATTTGCAAAGGAGTGTATTTATGTTATTTTGGCCGGAGGGTTCAGGCAAAAAATTGCCAAGAAGAAGTTTGGCGAAATAATGAATTTTATAAATAGCGGCGGTGAGGTTTGCGAGAAGAATTTGCTGCCGATTTTTGGAAATGCAAACAAGATAAGAGCGATTGTAAAAATTTGGAATAATCGCAAAGGTTTTAGAGATGGGTTTTACGAACTGAAAACCGAGGGCGAAAAATTAAACTATTTGGCAAAACTGCCGCATATCGGAGAAATAACCAAAAACCACCTAGCTCGCAATTTGGGCATTAATAATGTAAAATATGATGTCTGGATACAGAGGCTTGGAATTGCGCTTGGCAAATCGGATTTGCATGAGGGTTTTCCTTTGAACGAAGAGGTGAAAGCCCTTTGCGACAAAATGTTTACGGAAATAGGGGAGGCAACGGGGTTAAATAGGGGTTATGTGGACGTTGTTTTGTGGAAAGCATGCCAGTCGGGGATATTTTTTCTTGCTCCATAGGCTTCATTGTGCATGAAAAACCC
>LIUG01000200.1 GCA_001462245.1 Candidatus Fibrimonas termitidis | reverse complement strand
AAGAATTGGTATGTGTTGTTTTCGTTTTCCAATACCTCAACATAGCGAGTTTTGTCTATGTATGCATAACCGCTCTCTATCATGTTGGCGAAGTTGGATTGGCCGTAAGGGAGTTTTTTGGGCATAAGGGAAATATAGAATTTTCTATATTCATCCCTTTATGGATTTTGAAAAAGCCATTAAAATTTATAAGGATTTTTTGAAATCCAAAGGCTTGCTCTACACGCAGCCGCGCGAGGTTGTTTTAAAAGAGGCAATCTCCGCCACGTGGCATTTTTCAGCAGACGAACTTACTTCGCAAATGCACAGCCACGGAATATACATAAGCCGAGCCACGGTTTATAGAACGCTTGCCTCCATGAAAGAAGCCGGCATTTTGAATTCCGTTGACTTTGGGCACGGACACATACACTACGAGGCTCCGAAAGCAAAAAAACATCATGAACACATAAGCTGCGAAAAATGCGGCGCAATTTGCGAAATACAGATTGACAACCTCGATAAGGCTATAAATTCAGCCGCCGAAAAAGCTAAGTTCAAACATATAAAATACGCCATAAGAATTTCCGGCGTGTGCGAAAAATGTTAATTTGAAAAAAAAATATTTTTTTTCATTTTTCCGTATTTTTTTTCCTCTTTTTTCCGTCTAATGCAGTATGAGAAATTTATTCTTTTGCGCGCTCCTTTTTGCCTGCTCCTCCGGCTCTCTGGAAAAACAGGACAAACTCTACATAGAAATGCTCGACGTCGGGCAAGGGCTTTCCTTTTTAATAAGAGGGAAAAACTGCAACTCGCTCTACGATACCGGAACACCAAGCTCCGGCATAGACACGATGCTCCAAAACAGGGGGATTAAAACCTTGTGCTCTGTTATCCTCAGCCATCGCCACAATGACCATACGGGTGGAGTGCCTACGCTTGTTGAAATGGCAAAAAACGGGGAACTTCACATAAACAGGGTGCTTTTTGGAAACGATGCCGCTCAAGAACCTTACATGAACCTTTTAAAAGAAGCCGGCATCGCAACGCAGGAAATTTCCCGAGGCGATACCATTGCCGATTTTTTGCCCTGGAGCGCAAGAATTTTATTCCCAGTTCAAACTTCCTCTTTAACCGAAAATGCCGCAAGCATAGCCATGCGGATAAGCGATTCGGAAAACAGCTTTCTGTTTACAGGCGATTTAGAGGCCGAACAGGAAAAAAGCATTTTGGAACTGGAACCCTTGCTCTCCGCTGTGGCCCTGCAAGCCGGGCATCATGGCTCTAAAACATCCTCTTCTTGGGATTTTTTGGCCCAAATTCGACCAAAAATGGCATTTATAAGCGCTGGCAAAAACAATTCCTACGGACACCCTCACCCCGAAACCCTAGCTAAACTTCGCCTTATTGTACAGGACACAACGCAAATCTTCCGCTCAGACAGGGATGGAAGCGTTGAAATGGAATGGGTTTACGGGGTTGGAATGTGGAGGTAAAGTTTTCTATATTTACTTTGAATATGCCTAGCATTCGTTGGATAAGAAATGTAACTGTAAATGGCGTTAGATGCACATTGGAGATAATGGTTGGCATGCAACGCATAGCAGATCGTTGCTATGTGCGCATAAACCAAGAACCCGAATTGTGGTTCACGCCGGTTTCGGACTCTCGCGATGAGTTGGTGAAAGAGGCCATGCAAATTCTGTATCAACGTTTGCAGGGCGCAGAAGTTTTAAATTTAGACGGGACACCTTTTCAATGGGAATAAATCCACTTTACTTAACCATACACGGCCATTTTTACCAGCCGCCTAGGGAAAACCCCTGGACCGGAACTGTTGAATTGCAAGAGAGCGCAGCCCCTAATCACGATTGGAATGAGCGGATAGCAGAACAATGCTATTCTCCCAACGGAGCCTCACGCATTCTCTCCCCAAACGGCCACATAGAAGCGATAGTGAATAACTACGGCTACATGAGTTTCAATATTGGCCCTACGCTGATGAATTGGATTAGAATCCGAAGGCCGGATATCTACTCCTGCATACAAGAGGGAGATGTCCTCTCTGCCGAACGGCTTGACGGGCACGGGAACGCAATAGCTCAGGTGTACAACCATATAATAATGCCTCTTGCTTCCACAAAAGACAAGATAACGCAAATACGCTGGGGTATTCAGGACTTCGAGTTCCATTTCAACAGGAAGCCGGAAGGTATGTGGCTCTCCGAAACAGCCATAGATATGGCTACTGTTGTAGCTTTGATAAAAGAGGGAATAAAATTCACAATCCTATCACCCAAGCAGGCGGAATCGTTCAGACCGCTCAAAGAAAAAGCGGAATGGGTAAATTGTTCCGATGGAAACATCGATACAACAAGGCCTTATAGGATAATTCCGGTGGATTCAAAAGGAAATAGGCTCTGCAACGGATATCTGGATGTGTTTTTTTACAATGCGGAACTCTCCACCGCAGTAAGCTTTGAACATTTGCTGAAAAACGGCGTAAGCTTGGGAAATAAAATTTTAGGAGCCAGAGACGGCAGCAAAACTGGAAACCAATTAATTTCCATAGGAACAGATGGCGAATCTTACGGGCATCACGAGCCTTTCGGCGATATGTGCGCAGCATGGCTGTTTGAAAGATTTTGCCCGCAAAACAATATTATCCCTGTGAATTACGGATGGTATTTGGAAAAACATCAACCTGAATTTGAAGTTCAAATCAAAGGTGCTTACGGTGAAGGCTCGGCTTGGAGTTGCGCGCATGGCGTTGGCAGGTGGTACAGAGATTGCGGTTGCTCAACCGGCGGAGGACCGGATTGGAACCAAAAATGGAGAGGGCCTCTGAGGCAGGCTTTTGACAAGGTAAAGAAAACCGCAGACGAAGTCTTTGAAAGAGAGTTCCCAATATTGAGCGATATCAAGTGCTGGGAAGTTCGCGATCAATACATCGATGTTATGCTTGAGCCGGAAAATCCCGGGCGCAAAGATGAATTCGCTATATCGGTTCTTCATTCCCACGCGGAAAAGGAAGACCGAATAAATTTGTTCTCCCTTTTGGAAATGCAAAAATTCTGCTTATATTCCTATACCAGTTGCGGATGGTTTTTCAACGATATTGAGGGATTGGAACCGGTGCAGAATATGCGTTATTGCTTGCGGGCAATAGAACTCTTGAAGAAATTTTTGCCGGACGGGGACACTCTGGAAAATGAAGTTTTAACCATTTTGAGCAATGTAAAATCCAATGAGCGCGGCAAAACCGGAACTGAAATTTGGACGGAATATGTACGCCCGAAAGTGCCGATACCTTATATCTTAATAGCCGCAGAAGCAGCAAAATTGCACTTAAAGCTACCACACCAGCCGTCTTCATGCATAGAAGCGAATTCCATAAAGAGCAAAGACAGCCAGTTGATTTTGCAAGCCACCTACACAAGCCCGGATACCTGCGAAACCAAAAATGCAAGTGTTCTGGTTGTCACGGATTCAATAGGCAGGGTGAAAATAGTTTTGCAACCGACAAATGCCTATTCCAAACGTATACCGATTTTTGCGGAAAAAGAGGAATTGGATCAAATAGATTTCAAAAAACTTTATCACAACGCCTTTGTATTCCGCATGCATGAGCTTCCGCAAGATATTCTGGCGGAAATCAATGAAATGCATTCAATGATAAAGCTCTCCGCTGTCAGCAAAGGTTTGCTGGAATTTTCCGAGAAATTCGGAATAAGCTTGGACTGCCTTGCAGACAGTTCAAATTCCCTAGCCGCTCCGCTAAGGCAAAGCATGATTCTCAACCTGACCATAAAAATCAGGCAGATAGCCATAGAGGCCCTTTACAACGATTCCGTTTCCGCATATGAAAAAATAAAAGAACTGAAGGAAGAATTCGATGCGCTGCATGTTCCGTTAAAATCAATAGTTCTGGACAAGTTGTTTGTAGAACGCTTGGTGAAACTGATTTCAAGAGTTCAGGAAATGCAAAATCAGACGTTGGATAACACCGATAAGCTCAGCAAGCTTGTGAACAAAATAACGGAGCTAATAACCATAGCAGACTGGCTTGGCTTGGATATCAACAAATATTATTTGGAAAATAGAAGCTACGATGCCTATTTGCTATATAAAAAGAATCACGTAAGATACGCTATTTTGAAGCCCATGTTTCAGTGGTTGAATTTTGAGGCTTGAGGGAATCAAAAAAAACCTGTTGCCTTTGGCCTTACCGGTTTTATTTGCGTGGATTCCTGATGGATGTCTTTCTTTTTGAGGGTTTGCAAAAATTCTTGCGCAGTCCATTCTTCGTTGGAGAGCCTGCCACGCAAAAGCGCAACCAAAACGTGCATAAGCATTTCGCAGTCATAAACAGCGCGATGCATGGAATCTTCCTTGACTTTCAAGGATATTTCGTTTCTGGTTTTAAGGGTTTTAGCTATGGTGCCAAGGCTGTAGTTGGGAAGCTGTATTATATTGCGCGCCATTTTTATGCTGTCTAAGATGGGCTGTGTCGGGGCGGGAACGGAGTGTTTCCCATAGGCTGCGCTCAGAAATCTTTTATCAAAGGCATCCGAATTATGCGCAACGAGACAGTTTGACATATCGCAAAAACTTTTAAATTTTTGCAGAACCTCTGTGCATGAGGGAGCGCCGGCAAGCATTTCGTCTGTTATTTTGTTTACTTTGGAGGCTTCAAGGGAAATTGGCTTGGAAGCCTTTACCAGAGACTGAAACACCTCTAATTCATCCGCAACCATGCTCCCCCGGCTCTCTTTAACGGAAAAAAGGATTGCGCCTATTTCTATTATTTCATCTTTAGCAACATCCAAACCGGTAGTTTCCAAGTCAAAAGCGATAATTTTCACATAATTCGTCATGTGGGGAAGATAGAAAAATCCGGCAGATAATTTCTATATTATATTTATGTTTAAAAAAGGAGTTAGTCTATGAGACATTTTTTCTGCCTGTCGCTTGTTGTTTCCGTGTTTTTTTTCTCCGGTTGCTCGTTATTAGTCAAAGGTGACGAAGAAGACCTGAAAAAGCTTTTAGAAGGAGACCTGGATAAACTAATAGAGTTTGTTCCGTCAGACATAATCCCCGATAAAATCAGGGTGGAATTTGAAAATACAATGCAGGTACATTCCGGCACCACACCACCGGATATCAGCGGTGAGTACTTGGCAGATAATACTACATTAATAGGCAGCAATCTTAGCTATGACGAAATAGGCAAAAGATATTCTGATATATACGTTGCTTTTATCAAAGGGACAAATGGAAAACTTTCATATAGGGAGAGACAGAATAGTTCGGAAGGAGGAAGCGATAATGTAGTCGTAGAAGTTGTCGGAAGCGGCAATAATTTTACCGCGTATTTTACAACAACTAGTGTATCCAATGGTATTAGCAACAAGCAATCTACAATTATTTCCGGCACAAAGACAAAAGACGGCATAAGAAATTTTCAATATGCTTTTGTTATGCTGGAAAAAGGCTCCGACCCAGGGGATTACACATTAGTGCCGGTAGATACTTACCGCGTATTTAATGATGCCGATGGTTTTTCAGAAAATTACAAATGGCGGTGAGTTAATGCTTTCTTTCAATAATCAACGCAGCTACGTTTCGTAGGGTTTCTGTGTTTTTGCCTTGCAACTTTTCCAAATGCGTCAGGGACTTGCTATAAAGTTCCGTCGCTTTTTGTTTTGAGGCTTCCAAACCTAAAACCGCAGGATAAGTTGCCTTTCCGTTTTTAACATCCGAACCCACATCTTTGCCCAGCTTCTCAGTTGAACTCTCTATATCTAGAATATCATCTACAATTTGAAAAACAAGCCCGATTCCCTTGCCGAATTCTCTTATATGTTCCAAATCCTCTTTTTCAGCACCCGCAAGCAAAGCACCTACTACCAGCGAAGCCTCTATTAAAGCGGCTGTTTTATGATAGTGAATATAATCCACCGTTGCCGAATCAACGGACTTTCCCTCCGACTCAATATCTATAATTTGCCCGCCTATCATTCCTTTAGTGCCGAGCGAATGCGCAAGTTCCTCAATAACGGCAACATTTCCGGCACGAGCAATCAGTTCAAATGCAAAAATGCAAAGGGCATCGCCCGCCAAAACAGCGGTAGCCTCACCGTAAACTTTATGAGTAGAAGGTTTTCCTCGGCGAAAATCATCGTCATCCATGCACGGCAAATCGTCGTGTATCAAGGAAAAAGTGTGCAGCATTTCCAAAGCGCACATTGCCAAGCAAATAGATTCAGACGGTTTTCCGCCAAAAAATTCGTAAGCGGCCCGTGCAAGAGCCGGGCGAAGCCTTTTCCCGCCTATCAAAAGCGCATAGCGCATTGCAGAATGCAAAGTCCCCGGAACCTCATTCTCGTTGGGCATATAACCCCTCAAATACTCTTCCGTTAATTTACCCGCAGACTCCAAATACGCTTCTGCTTTTTTCACCATGCTCGTCATATCGCCCATAGAATCCCCTCCTCTATTCGGACTTTTTTTCATTTCCACCAAATACACTGCCAAAATCTTCGTCGTCTGCTCTTGTTTTCTCTGCCTCTATATAAGCTTGATCTATAACAGGCAGGGGGCTTACGTCTTTGCTTATCTGTTTTCGCAAATAAATATTAAAATACAATATGCCGCCTATAATCAAAACAACAGGCAAAAGTACTATAATGACTACCCAAAGCATACTAATCCCAAATATCGTCCAAGCCGCCTTTGCATTTTTCCCACGCAATTTCATCTTTGCTCATAATATCCAAAATATGGTTATAAACATCTGTACTTGTGAAACCTTTCCAAATACGTCTTTCAACGGTCTCACCGGTTTCATTGTCTATAACTCTCAAAACATCAAAGAATTTTGGATTGTCTTTGTATTCGGTCACTATCACTTTGGAAAGCACCCCGTCTAAAACTCTTTTTACAAACCTCACTATGGAACTATTGAACTCATTTTCGTTGTCTTGCAGGGTTTGGAAATCCCTGAAAGGCCTGCCATAATGCAGCCAGTAACGAAGCGCTAAAGCAATTGCTACATCGCGAATTGCGGAACGGAATGCAAATTTATCTTCCAATTTGCCTCCATGCCAGGAAATCAGGGTTAAGGGATTATCCTTGTTCGGCTCTATGCGGGTTCCAAGCCCCGGAGTTACCGCTTTTATTTTTAGCGGAAGCCTGCCCAAAAGCTGCCACGCCTTTGTGTAAATAATGCAAAGGCGAACAAATGGGCTTTCATGTTCGGTAGTTTGCCTATAAAAAGAACCAAAACATCGTTGGTAAAAACTTTCCTGGTCAAAAACCTGGTCGCTAGCACGGCTCTCGGTAATTTTGGAATCCAAAAGGAGCATGGTTTTGGAAAGTTCCGGGCGCATGCGGACTTCTAATTTACGGGTACGTGTTTTCGGGCGAACTCCCTCTTTATATATATAGTAAAAACCCTCTGCCTGCATTTTCTGCCAAATAAAGAATTGCAAATCGTCCGCAGCACGCAAATGGTAGCTAAATACCGGATTTTGACGGTTATTCGCCATTGTAACAAGGCGAACAAAGTTTCCGGACTCATGTTCCTCATTTTCCGATGGATAAGGAATTACCACTTTCACCAAAACCAGGGGGTTCACAGGCTCGTCTTCCCTGCTCGCATACTGCTCATAGGTGAAAAGGCTTTGCGCTCCGTTTATTATCTTAGGGTGGTCTATGGACAAAAACCATTTGCCCTCCACCTGTTCCGGACGCAAATTATCGCCGGTTAAAGTCATTCCATTGTGCAAAAACGGAAATTCCTCTATTGTTCCGTTCTTTTTCATGCCCAAAAAAGCGTCTAAAAGGCTCGCATTTGTGTAAGTTTGGCTGCCTAAGTATGTACGGATATTCGAACTGACTATCATCATATTGTGCTTTGCCTTATGGCGGCGGCCAAGTTCCAAATGGTAATCGTAAATTTCTTGAATTGGCACAAAACCGACGAATAATTCGCCTCTTTTGCTCTTTATTCTGAGCGGAGAGTTTTCCAGAGAGAGCCGGAGAATGGCATCTTCGGCTTCATTATCATCCATATCATCAAATTCTGCGCTAATATCTGCTATTATGTGCAGTTCTTCTCTCCACGATTTTAGCCTTTTTCTGAGATCTTTTAGGGTACGGCGCATTTCGTAGTCGGCTATGTCTTTGCCGGCATCTGTGCGCATTACCGTAATTTCCAGTCTTTGTTCGCAATCGCTATCACCGTTTTCATCGGTTTCCGGTTCCAATTCCGTTTCCGATTCAATGGAAGCTACGTGCCAGGTGGGAACTTCTTCTCTTATTGCCAAAAAGAAGGGATTTGTGGGGTTTGCGGTGCGCAAAAGCACATCGCCAAGGTTTTTTAAATCGGAAGATAGATAAGAAAGAGAGGTTTCTATGCTATTTTCCTCATCTAAGAATATAAAAAGCTCTAAAATTTTATTTGTATATTGAAATGCGTGAAAACAACCTTTTTGCTGGTTCAAATAATGCAGGGCCTTCTTTTTTTCCAAGGGCACCCTCTTGTCTAGACTACGATATTTGGCTATAAAATCCAATCTTCTGTCAAACGCCTTATTCCATTCCATAGAATTCTCCAAAAAACATTGGGAGTTAATATAGAAAAATAAAAATCTAAATTTCGCTAAAAAAATCGGCTAAACCGACCCAATCCTCATTTTCTTGCATTTTTAGCGCCTTTTCGGCATTTTTTACAAATGGCTCATATTTGCTCAATTCGCCTAAGTGCTTGAAATACTTAGAGTTAGCTACGCCAATGTTGCCCTGGTATAAGTCCAGGGCAATGCTATTTACCATAGATAAATTTGCCGGACGCATCATTTTTTCCAACCATATTCCTGATATTCAGCACATATACGCCATGCACTATGCTAGAAGGCATTTCAACAGTCGCAGACAAATTGCCTGCCGGCACATTGTAAGAAAGCAGTTTTTGCCCACGCATATTGTAAATATCAATAATAGTGTGTTCCCCCGCAGCAAAAGGCAATTCCACATTAACATTTTTACCGTTAATGACCGAAATCTTAAAACGAGCCGCTTTTGCCAAATCGCTTTTTCTGATCGGATTAATAGGATTATCTATTCTATTGGAAATAGCCGAGATTGCCGTGAGATACCAAGCGTTATGGGGAAGCCATTGCTCAATCCAACGCCAATTATCGCCATCGGCTAAATTAGACCATTCCAAATCACTCTCATTACCATGTTTAGCAGTGATTCCGTTGCAAATTCCACCGGGAACAGGACTTTGAGGCGTGCGTTGTAGCCCGGGATAAGCAGGATAGCTGCTGGACCCAAAGCCATGCATCATGCTGGCACCAAAGGGATTTTTCCCAAGTATCCAGTCAAGCTGTGCAGTAGCCATAGCAGACAGAGTATCAAACCAAGATTGAGTGTTTGGAGCAGCCAATTGCGCACCCATTGTAAACGCCGCCGCTAAAGAAGCAATTCGGGCGTTTTCCCCCTGCCACCAATAACCTGTTTCGTTATCGTGGGGCATAAAGAAACGGGCCGGGTATATGGGAGTAATCGGTTGTTCCTGTTCGCCGTATATTTCAAACTCGTAAATGGAAAAACCGCCGTATGTAAGTGCACGCTCTTTGCCGAACATTCTAACATAGCGGGCATTTACAGGAGTAAAAGGATGGTCTCTATTCTGTACTGAGTTGCCGGTAATAGCAGCCACCGTAGTCCAAGCAGTTCCATCAGTAGAAACATCGATGTCATAAACTGTTCCATACGCTGCTTCCCATTTTAGAGTTACCTTATTCACTTTATAAACATCGCCTAAATCAACTATTATCCATTGATTATCATTCTCTCCTACATCTGTATAGCTTGACCATCTAGATGTGGTGCTTGTGCTGTTTCCGTCAATCGCTTTATCGGGTGTATAGGATGCTTCCGAACGAGAAGCAGTAGCCGTACCGGCGAGTGCAAGGTTTATAGCAGTTGGGTCTGTAACGGCTCCGGTCAAGTCATACATTTTCACATACTCAAACGGGTTTGGCTTTTGGTGAGTTATATCCATATACCATTGAAAATTTTTTCTTATTGCTTGCCGTATATTTTCCGCATTGCTCGGTTCGCATACTTCCACATAACGTGCAAGGGCAACTACGGGAAAACCCTCGTCTGCGGCATGGTAGAACGGACGTGTTTTTTGCCTATCGCTATAAAACCATCCGTCTTCCGATTGATACGCCAGAAGAGATGCAACCCGCGTATTTGCATCTGTAAGATATTCCAGGTCATTCGTAGCGTTGTATAGCTCGGTTGTAGCGAGAAGGCCTGTGTAATCATCTATAATGTTTTCTTTGCCATCGTTCTGATATGGAAAATTATTGTTTTTAAGATGAGTATAAGCACGTCTTGCCCCCGCAAGATACTGAGCAGAAGTGCTATCACCGCTTATACTCGCCTTGCTTGCTCTAGCAAGAGCCGCTATTGATACACCGCCGCCTTCACGCATAGCCGATTGGTAATTGCTTGAGCGTATTCCATCTTCTCCGGTCCATTCGCAGATTTCACGAGACGCACCACCCCAACCGCCCCAGTTATCAAACACAGACATATAAAAATAACCGGCTGTAGATAGAGAACGCAAGAGATAATCCGCTCCCCATGCCGCTTCTTCCTTAGCCGCCGCCGTACCGAAAGCGTCTGGTTGTAATTCAATCGCATGAACGAGAGCCCATACTACAAGCGGAATTTGCTGGGGGTTGAAATAATTTGCATAAGATAAATGGGAAAGATGTTTACCCGGATCTCCGTTTGCATCCCACCAACCGCCACGTATATCACGGTATTCATTGCTACCATAAATTTTCACATTGTTGTCACCGATTGTGTGCCTCATTCCTTTGAAAAAACCCACCTGAGCGGCCCCGGTTTCCCTTTGCAAAATTTTTTCACCGATAGCAAACTTCTCCGAGGTTACAGAGCCGACCCTCAGCCTGTATTCTCCGTCATCTGTTAAATCGCTGAAATCAGCCACCTTAAAATTGCGACCGCTCCAACCCGGGACGGTGGTCTGCGGCCCAAGGTTTTTGTTTTTGGGGGGTACAAAACTATTGCCTTGTGCGTTGATTATTTCGAACTCAGTAGCCGTAATTGCAGTTGAAGACTGAATAACGGCGCGCTTTGCACCGCTTTTCTCATACCCCACCACATTTACCAGAATCTCCTGAGCAAACGAAAAAGAGACACAGACAAGAACTAAAAAAAATAAAGAGAACTTGCACATAGTATATAATATACATTTTTTTTTCTATTTTTTCCAACGTGTTCAGCGAAATTCTAGATTTTAAACTTTTTGGCGTAGTAGATGTCCGTTTTTCGGATATTATAGATATTTTTCTGATTTCTTGCATAATATACTGCTTTTTTTGGCTTTTCAAGGGAACACGTGCCGTTCAAATGTTCTTTGGAGTGGTACTCATAATCGCAACATGGTTTTTCTCGCTGCTCTTTGACCTAAGGGGGCTTGCATGGATAATAGGCGGCCTAGGGGCGCTGGGTGTAGTCGCAATAGTCATAGTATTCCAGCCGGAAATTCGCGGAATGCTAACGAGAATAGGGCAAATAGCCAATGTTTTCAGTATAAAAACCATATTTTTCAAATCCAGCGGCTTAGAAGAAATAACCGAAAAAATTGTGGATTCCGTTTTGGAACTGCAAAAAAAAACGCACGGAGCATTGATTGTGCTTGAAAAAAGAGTGGGCTTAAGAACCTACATGGATTCCGGCGAAGTGATAAACGGCCTTTTTTCAAAAAAACTCTTATGCACGCTTTTCTACCCCGGAACCCCGCTCCACGACGGCGCAGTGATAATTTCCAGAGACAAAATTTTAGCGGCAGGTTGCGTGCTTCCCATGCCAACAGGAGTCGCCGCCGCCGAACTTTCGGGTGGTATGCGCCACCGAGCCGCCAAAGCCCTAGCCGCCGAAACAGATGCCCTTATCATAGTAATATCCGAAGAAACCGGCTATATATCCATAGCCTACCGCAACAGCTTCCGCACAAGGCAAAGCAGAAAAGAACTGGAAGAAGAAATTAAACGCCATTGGAAAGAACTCTATGAAGACTGACCCCGAAAAAAAAGAAGATGAAGAAGAAAAGAAAAAAGGCCGCCGCCGCTTTTTGGCCTTGCTCATAATAATATTTTTGCTCCTGCTTTTGTTTTTTCTTTTCCAGTGGAAAATAAATGAAAGAAACGACAGGCTCGCAGCAGAGCAACGGGCTTACGAGGCTACCCTCCGGCAGCAGGCTTTTGAACTTGCGGTGGAAAAGGCCCAGAAAATAGCGGATTCCGTTAAAAGAAGGGCGGATTCTATTAGGGAAGATTCGCTTAGGAAGGCTTTGGATACGGAGGGGGAGGTCTCCCCCTTGCCTGCAATGCGCGAGCCCCCGAAAGAAGGACCACCGCAAGGGACTGCCCCTACGACGGTTGCGACGGTTGCGGATTCGTTGCCGCCGCAACCTTCTATTTTGCCGCCGGCTGGGCGTTATTATAAACCTGTGAATTTGCGGGTTGAATGCGGGGAACCTAAATGCGATACGGAAATTTCCATTGGGGATTCATTGAATGCGGTGATGGGTAAAATTGAAAATTATAATAAAACGGGACGGGTTTATTTTAGGGCTACGGATTCTGCCGGCAATGCAAGCCCTTGGGAGGCCGCCGCTTATGATATGGCCAGCGATAATAACTGTGCGGAAAATTCCTACCCGGTTTCGGTTAAGGGGAAAATTGTTTGCGTGGATGCTTATGAATTTCCGAACAAGGCCGGCGAAAAACCTCGCAATATGGTTAGCCATGACTTAGCTAACCGCCTATGCGAAAATGCGGGAAAAAGACTGTGTTCCGTGGAGGAATGGCAAGCCGCATGCAGAGGCAATTCAAATTCTCGCTATCCTTATGGAAATTCATACAATCAAACAAAATGCGCAACAGATATGAAATCCGCAAAAGAACCCAACCGTTCCGGCTTTGCCGAGCATTGCCGCAGCTACTACGGCATGTATGATATGAGCGGCAACTTGTGGGAATGGACTAGCACGCCTGCGCAGAGAGAGGGTTTGTTTTTGGTGGCGGGCGGTGCGTGGAATACACAAAATGCCAGCAGTTGCGCAGAAACAAAATTCAGCTTTTACCCACAGAATGAATATCCCTTTGTAGGGTTCAGGTGCTGCCTGTAGGAACGAAATGCTAGATCCAAAACGAACCGCTAGAGTGATAGGATGCCTGATTATTGCACAAGGTGCTGTTCTTATTGTATTTTGGAGAATTCTGGCAATGATTGTAGCTACCGCTACCGCACGTTATTCTAACTTCACCGGCAAAATGGCAAAAAGCCTTTTTACTCAAGACCGTGCTTTGGCAGAGTTACTCAAAACAGGCAGTTCATTTTTAACCCCCTTGCTCATTGCAGGCATAATCATAATTGTTTTGGGAGCTTTGATGCTGGTATTTCCTAAAAGAACAGTACGAATTCTCACATTTTTGCGAATTTTGCGAAATTCATGAAAAGCGAATTAATAATGGCGCTAATCAGCGAGCATGGGTAATTTTACCAATTGGGGATATATATGTTGTTGAAATTACTATATTTGCATAAATTTTTCTCATAGGAGTTTATAATGAAAACAGCCCTCATCACCTTGCTTTTGCTGTGCGTATCAATTTCAGCCGCTCAGTTTGAAGGTTTCTACAAGACCATTGACGATAAAACCGGAAATGCAAAGTCAATCATCAGGTTGTATGAATGCGGGGGTGCTTTGTGTGGGCGCATAGTTGCGCTTTATGATGAAAAAGGCACTAAAATAGAGGAAACATTATCTGCTCCTTCCCGAATTGCCGATAAAGTTGAAGGCTCGCCGAAGATGGCTGGTCTGGATATAATTTGGAATATGAAATGGGACAAAAGTGAATATTCCGGCGGAAAAATTTTAGACCCCAAATCCGGCAGCATTTATTCCTGTGTAATATGGCAAGACAAGGACAATGCCAATTTGCTGCGTGTGCGTGGCAAAATCGGCCCCATAGGCCGTACGCAGGTATGGCATGTTTTTGATGCAAATAATTTGCCCGCAGATTTGAAAAATTTGGATGTCTCTAAATGGACTCCGAAAATTTTGAAATAAATGCTGGAGTGAGGTTAAAATGACCATCCTACACAGGCTCTGCGGCACGTTGC
>LIUG01000199.1 GCA_001462245.1 Candidatus Fibrimonas termitidis | reverse complement strand
CCCCTCACGACGACTTCTAAGTCTATTACTTAGGGAGTGGCTAGTAGGGAGTGGGGAGTGGAAAAAACCCGAATTCAAGTGTTTTCCTACTCCCTACTCCCCACTCCCTACTCCCAATTACTTAGCAGAAATCAACGGAATTAGCGGCCGTAGGACTGTCACGTCCTTGGCCGCAAGCGATTTCAAGCAATCCGCTTGGAAACAACAACCCCTCAACCCCAAAATGGAGGTTCTCTATGAATAGAGTTCTATTCAAAGCTGCGGCCATAGTCAACATAGCCGCGGCCTCAATCATCTACCTTGCCTGTTCCGGCGATGACGGAAAAGACGGGGCAGCAGGTGCTGCCGGCGCCGGCTGCGAAGTGCAGGCATCTACTACGGTCTCAGGCTTGGACGTTTACTGCGGTGGCCAGCCAGCCGGTTTCCTTCTAAACGGCTCAGACGGAGTCGGCGTTCAAGGTCCCATCGGCCCTAACGGTCCCAAAGGCGACAAGGGCGATAAAGGCGACACCGGCGAGCAGGGCATCCAAGGCCCTCAAGGCATCCCCGGCACAGCCACCGAGAAAGGCGACAAGGGCGATAAAGGTGACAAAGGCGATACCGGTGCCCCAGGTGCTCCCGGCACTCCCGGTGAGAAAGGCGAAAAAGGCGACACCGGCGAGAAAGGCGCAGATGGCGAAGGCCTTCCGGAAGGCGGCTGCTATCTGAAAGAAACGCCCCCCAACGGCTACGATGTGTATTGCGACGGTGCTAATTTAGGCCCGCTCGTTACGGGCACTGGCGGCGGTTGCACGATAGCAAACGACCTTACCGATGAGTGGAACGGCTATTATATCTTTACCTGCGGAACTGAAGAGTTTGAATTGGCAAAGGCAGTATGCCTTGTTAGCGGCGCTAATGTTGCTTACGACCCCAAGCTTTTTGCTTGCGAAACCGGAGTAGGGATTACCAAAGACAAATGCGGTACCGCTGCTATTACTGACCCGACTGTACAGTTCTGCCAAGACGCATCCAAAAATGCGGTTCGATTGCTTTGCGGCTCTCCGAGCAAGCCTCTAGCAGAGAGAATTTACAACGAAAACGAATTCTGCCAGCCTGCCATTACTACCACTAATGGCAACGTAGCGAACTCCTTCCCTATTGATGGGAACCCAGCTGCAGCTACAGTTGCTGCTCTAGATACCTTGCCCGATAGCCCCGAGGATAAAGCTGCGAATCCAACTAGAACTCTTGTCCAGCAAGCGCAGGTAGCTGCGAGTGGAACGATTCAACCTCGTTGCGTCGGCAGACCGTATGCTGCGTATCAGTTCTGCTACAATAACGCCGAGATTACCGAGAAATGCTCTAATGCTACAACCAAATATGGTGCTGCAACTAATGGCAAAACATTCACAACCGTCCAGTCGTGCCAAGCTGGTGATGTCATGGGCATCTGCGGTGCCGATCTCTTTGACGCAACATACACGTTTTGCCAGAGCGCAGGAAAAGTCAGAAACCTCTGCGGCAACCCCAAAACCGCCGCTGGAGCTGACGTGCCTTTATCTCAAAGAACTTATACGGCTACCCAGTTCTGCCAGTCACAGACGGAAAGTGATATTGACAACGGCGCAGACCTCTCCGAGGCCTCTGACCCCAGCGGCGCAAATAAGACTAAGCTTGAAGCTGGAAAAATCAAAGACTACTGCTCTGTCTATGATCCCACTGGAACTCCTCCTGCTGGTCTTGTGAATACATCTTTCGGCATAACCCAGTTCTGCCAGCATATCAGCACCTCAACGCCATCGGCAGAGACACCAAGAGACAGCGTTCAATTCCTGTGCGGCATTAATAGCCAGGCTACGCCTCTGGCTAACAGAAAAACCTACACAGTCCACGAGTTCTGCCAAAACGGAGTTAAATTTGGCACATATGGCACGGACAAGCTTACTTACAGCGAGGCAGGGTCAGGAAGAATTCTGCCCAAATGCGGAACTGGAACTATCGGAACTAAAATAACTGAAAAGCAGGGCTTCAAAAGTACCCAGTATTGCACTCTCAATAGTGGACTTGATAATACCCCCTTCTGCAATGCCAATACCACTAATACGGGTTCACATAATACTGATCCTTACGATCCGCAGACACAATTCTGCGTTACGACCTCGCCCACCCCGGGGACCGCATTAACTACGGGAAAAACATACAGCACCTGCAACGACGCTGTTGCTCCTACTCAAACGGACAATAAGTTTGCAACCGCTTCAGCAGCCGGGCAAGCCGCCGGTTTATACGACCCATCTGAAAAGGTGTGCGAGCTAACCGACAAAGTGCTTTATGACTATGATGAAATCAAAGCAGAGGGCAAATCTGGCAATGATATTACCACCAAAAAGTGGCTTCTTACAAATGTGAGCATCGGCGGCGTCAGCACATTCACTTGGAACGAGGCTAATGATGCTTGCGCTTCATTTGACAAAGGTGATGGCCCATGGGCTCTGCCCACAGATGGACAAGTTGGTTTTATGCCAGGTGATCCCGGCGAAATAACAGATCCCCCTGGCACACAATCTCCAAATAATTCCTTGACGAAAGCTGCAGGCGGTATTGGCTACGCAGTGAATCTGAAAGCTCCAAGCGGGTGGACACAATCTCCAGCGGCATCCAGTGCTACCAACTTTGCCGCTGTTGCAGCCACAGTCACTGGAATCGCAAATCTTCCTTCCACAAGCTACGCTTACTGGTGGACTACAGGCGAAAGAGGCTGGACTACCACTCAGGATGGTGATTGGAGATATGGCACTAATTACGACGTGGGCAACTACTTCACCATCAGAGATGGCAGCAGTGTAATCGACAGAGGCGGCAGCGACAAGACAACTACCAGGCTCTCCGTCCGTTGCGTAAAATAACCTAACCCCTCCCCTCGCTCCCCGCCCCAAAGGCGGGGGACGACCCCAAGGAGCGCATGTGAATGCGCTCCTTTTTTTTTAAACATTTTCTATGAAGATTTTATGTTGCTAAGGCTATGGCAACAGCGATGCTTATTATAGCAACAACAACGCTTGCTATTGAAATCACAAACAATTGATTATGCCTTTTGTTCTCGTTTTCTTTTTTCATCTTCAGTTTGTTGAGGTCTGGCTGGCAGTAAATCAGTTCTTGAAAAATATCCTTTATCGTAACAAAATGCTTATAACATACATCCGCCCTGACATCTCTTTCCGCTTTGGACACGGATATCACGAATTTCCTTGATTCCTCCACCTTGTACATTTTTTCAGAATATCCTGTGACAATCTCGGGCAGAATTTCCCCGCCATATGTGTCTCTGAAAGATTTTATGCCTTCCATGCAAAACAGTATCCCATGTCTCGACGCATCGAACAGCGCTCTCTTTGAATGATTGATTGCTTCTAGAAATTCCTTCTCGGAATCCTCCCCCTCCTTTCCTTCTATGAACAAACTCATCCAACGAACCAAATGCCAACCAGAATACCTCAATTGGGAAATCGCAGGTATGACTTCCTCATTCGTGATACTTTTCACATCCTGAATGATTTTATCGGCTTGCTCAAAATCATAACACAAAACCTTGATTAGTTCTTTTTTGTCACTCATGTAAAAATCCTGTTACGAAAGAAAACTATAGTCTTTGAAACTTTCTTCTTTGGAAAGCAAATCTTGCTCCGTCACATATTTTCCCATTTGAAGTTCCACGCTACCGGATGAATAAAGCCTCGTGAGGGAATCGTTGATTGCCGGAAAATTGTTCCGGATATCTCTG
>LIUG01000198.1 GCA_001462245.1 Candidatus Fibrimonas termitidis | reverse complement strand
AGAATTGAGAGTGAAGAGTTGAGAGTTTTTTGCCCCCAAATGTAACGAGCCGCAGAGCCTCCGTAGGAGGGTCTGGCGAAGGGCGTTATTTTGCGAAATAAGCAACATTTAAGGATAAATATAGAAAAATTGCCGAATTTACGGTGATTTTTGCCATATTTACCGCAAAATTCGCACATTTTGCCACAAAATGCACAATATCGGGAAAATCCTGTTAATCGGGGGTATCGGGGTTCAGACGTTTTCTATATTACCCCTATGGATCAAAACAGAAATTTTATTTTTGAGTCGGGGCTGCCGGGGTTTCCTAAGCTTCGCAAGTTTCGTCTTGAATGGGACGAGTCGCTTGCTCCGCTTGAATGGCTGGTTTGCGCCGAAGATCCGGATGTTCGTTTTATAGTTGTCAACCCGATGCTCTTTAGACCCGACTATGCGCCCCGCTTGACAAAAGAACACATGAAGGCTTTAAATATCAACAGAAAAGAAGATTTACGCATCTTAGTAATGGTCACCTTAAATGAATACTACGAAAAATCAACCGCAAACTTGGCTTCCCCGCTGATGTTCAACGTAAACGAATACAGAGCCGTTCAACTTTTGCTGGACGACGGAATGTATTCCCATAGCGAACCGATATTCGCAGAGGAGGCATAATGCTAATACTCTCCCGCAAAGTTGGCGAAAGTATCCAAATAGGCGATAACATAAAAATTCTGATAGCAGATGCGGACGGTAAGGGTTATGTAAAAGTCGGCATAGAAGCCCCAAAAAATATAACCGTTCACAGGGACGAAGTTTATAGGCAAATAGCTATAGAAAACAAAGCCGCTTTGCAGCACAAAGAGGAAAAAATTCTGGACCTGCGCAGTTTGGCACAGAAGTTGAGAGAGAAAAAAGAGACAAAAGGGTAATTTTCTATATTTTCAAAATGAAAAAGTTAATAGTGATCTTAACATTGCCGATTTTTGCAATGGCACAGGAGGCTCCGGCTACACCGGAACAGCCTTCGATGATGAATGCGTTCCTGCCGTTTTTGCTCATGTTCGTGGTTATGTATATATTTTTTATACTGCCCAAACAGAGGGAAAGCAAAAAAACCGAACAGATGCGCACTTCTTTGAAAAAAGGAGATAAGGTTCTCACGATGGCCGGCATTGTAGGCATAGTCTCTCATATAGATGACCGTTTTATAAGCATTAAAACCGGTGATACGAAAATTGACTTTGAAAAAGCTGCGGTGGTCAAATTATTGGAGGCCGATGCGGAAAAACGTGAGGCTGAAAAGAAGTGATCCTTCCGATCAACACTTACGGTTCTTCGATTCTGAGAAAAAAAGCCGAGCCTGTTGGGGAGATAACCCCTGAGCTTGTGGAGTTGGCCCATAACATGCTTGAAACCATGTATAAAGCTAATGGCGTAGGCTTGGCTGCTCCGCAAATAGGCAAAAGCATTCGCCTTGTTGTGATTGACCTTGCAAAGGAAGAAGAGGAACGCGACCCCATTATTCTTTTCAACCCCAAAGTTGAACCGGAAGAAGGCGACAACCCTTTGGTCTCCGACGAAGAAGGCTGCCTTTCCGTGCCGGATATCTGGGTGAAGGTTTCCAGACCGGGCAAGGTTCATTTATCCTACACAAACGAAAACGGCGAAAGGATAGACATACGAAATGCCGAAGGCAAACTGGCCCGCTGTGCTCTGCATGAAGTTGACCACTTGAATGGAATTTTGTTTGTGGATAAAATTTCCGTAGCAGACAAAGCGATGAATGCGTCTAAATTAAAACGCATGGCAAAAGAAAATCAATCTTCCGGCAACTCCGCATTGTGATAAACATCTTGCACGTCTTCGTTGTCTTCTAGCCGCTCAATAATTCGCAGGAGTTTTTGGACATCTTCGCCTTCCAGCTTAACGGTGTTTTCCGGGACATAAGTCAATTCGGCGGAGAGCATCTCTATTTTTGCATCTTCAAGGGCTTTGGTCACCGGCTCAAAAGTTTCGGGAGAGGTTTCTATTTCGTAAACATCATCTTGTACGCTCATGTCAGTTGCGCCGGCTTCCAGTATCAGATCCATGACTTTATCTTCGGAATAGGCGGAGGAGTCCACCACTATAATCCCTTTGTGTTTGAATGTCCACGCCACGGAACCTTTCTCTCCCATGCTTCCGCCGTTTTTGTTGAAAATGTTTCTCACATCCGCAACGGAGCGAACACGATTATCCGTTAGGCATTGCACCAGAATAGCACAGCCGTTTGGGCCATAGCCCTCGTACATGGGTTCTTCCATGTTTGCTCCGGAGCCTCCGCCCACGCCTTTTGCTATTGCGCTCTCAATGTTCTTTGCCGGCAAGCTTTGCCCCTTGGCTTTGAGTATCGCTGTTCTCAAACGAGGGTTTCCGTCCGGATTTCCACCGCCCATTTTTGCGGCTACGGAAATCTCTTTTATCAGTTTATTCCAAGCCTTTGCCCTGCCCACATCGGTTTTTGCTTTTTTGCGTTTTATTGTAGCCCACTTTGAATGTCCGGACATATTATCTCCTTTTAACCTTGCATCTGTGAATATTCATCGGAATCAATTGTTTCTTGGTTGCGGAAAATCAAAACCACTATGGCTAGGCCTATGCAAGCCTCGGCTGCGGCAACAGCTATAACAAAAATCGGCGCTATTTGCCCGGCCACGCTTTGAAGCGCAGGCAGGCTTTTTGAAAATCCGATAAAACTCAAATTTGCCGCATTTATAGCAAGTTCCAAACCCATAAAGGCGAAAAATATATTCCTTTTGGAGATAACCGTAGCTATGCCAAGGCAAAACAGCACAGCCGCTAGAACTTGAATATAAAGAGGCGAAATCATGTGGAGTAAATATAGAAAACTTTTTCAGCTAAGGTAGGCGAGTTGGCAAGTATTTTTTAGCATCGGCATCGATTCTTTTAGGTAGGATTTACTACATTCCCTCCTATGCCTTTTTTCCTATTGTTTCTTTTCTTTGCTGCTAGCACCCTCTTTGCGCAGGAGAGTGTTTCGGAAATTCGCCGTAATATAAAAACGGTAAATGCGGAAACGGAGAGGGAAAACGGTTTAACACAGGCGGAAGCTAAAAGACATGCCGCTTTTGTAGAAAACGCAAAGCAAAAAACGGCGATTTTGGAGTCTCAGGAAAAGGAGCTGGCAGGGCAAATAGACTCTCTTAAAGCGGAAATAGAAAAGCTAAAGGGCGCAAGGCAAAAAGCACTTGGGACGGCTCGCTACTACGAAAGCCGCAAAATCAAGTACACCGAAGACTTGGCAAATACAATAGACTCTCTGGCTTTGTTTGTTGAGCAGGGATTTCCGCATAAAAACGGCGAAGCGGCAGAAACTCTGCGTGAAATATCCTCGCAATTGAAAAGAGCCGTGATAAGCCCGGAAGCTGCTTTTGGCAGGGCTTGGGAAGCGATGCTGGAAAGAGTTCGCCTTGGCTATACGGCGGAAACTTGGAGCGGAAATTTGGAATTGGAGGGCAAAAATGTTGCCGGCAAATTCTTTCGCTATGGAACCACAGCTTCTATATTCATAAGCCAAAACGGCGAAACGGTTTTGTGGTTGAATTCTCAAACCGGCACATGGGAAAGCATCGGTGAAAATTTATCGCTCCGCACAGCCCTTAAAGAAACGATGCGTGTAGCGGAAGGCAAAACCGCCCCCAAACTCTCGTTAATCCCAATCCCCGATTAATGCTAAAACCCCAAACATTAAACGCTTTTGAGAACTTTTGCGAGGAAGCGAAAAAATACGATTTTGAACCGAAAATCGAAAGCGGTTACCGCAGTTTTGAGCGTCAGCTTTTGATTTGGAACGAAAAGGTTTTGGGAAAAAGAAAGGTATTAGACAAAAACGGCAAGCCTTTAAACATAGCCGAACTTTGTGAAACAGAACTTATGAAAGCGATTTTGCTTTGGAGCGCATTGCCCGGCACAAGCAGGCACGAATGGGGAACGGATATAGATGTTATAGATGCCGCTGCGGTTCCTAAAGATTACGAAGCAGAGCTAACGATAGAGGAAACTCTGGGAGTGTTCGGAAAGTTCCACAAATGGCTGGATCTTCAAATTGAGGGCAAAAACGCCTTCGGATTTAAGCGGGTTTTTTTGCCGGGCATCGGCAGGGTGCAACCGGAACCTTGGCATTTGAGTTATTCTCCGGAGGCAAGAGAAATTGAGCATAATTTTACGGCGGAAAATTTAGCGGAGCGTTTAAGCAATAGCGATATTTTGCTTTTGCCGCAAATTTTGGCTAATTTGGATTGGATTTTGGAAAACCACGTTTTTTGTTATTTTGAAAGATGAAGAAGTACATTTATATTTCCCTCGGCATTCTTTGTGTAGTCCTTGGCTGCATAGGGGTAGTCACTCCTGTTTTGCCCACAACACCCTTTTTGCTTTTGGCGGCGTTTTTGTTCTCTCGCAGTTCAACTAAGCTGCATGATATGCTTTTGAAAAATAAGGTGTTCGGCAAATATCTTTATAATTATTTCAACAATGTTCCAATTCCATTGAAAGAAAAGATTGTTTCCATAGCCTTTTTATGGGCCGGCCTTGGCTCTACATTTTATTTTGCGGATTTGAGCAGAACGGTCATTGTAATTTTGCTAATAATAGGCGTTGCAGTTAGCATTCATATCGCAACCTTAGGGATGTGGCGGCGTTGAAATTTTCTACCTTCATCCAATGACATCTAGGAAAATTTTCCTTTTAATCGCCTTCTGCTTCGCAGAGGTTCTTGCACAAACTTACCCTACTCACAATGCAGACCGCCATTATACTTTGCGAACACTGGATTATTCTCCGCTTCTTTATAGGTACCACGATATAACCATAGGTGATGCTCCGCAATCTTTTTATTATCCGCAGGTTAATTTGAATTATCGGGAGGGCAAACGCATAGGTCTGTCCCTGTTGCATTGGTTTGCGGATGATAGTTCTGCTATGATTGCTGTTAGCCCGGTGCTGGGTTTTGATGTGCGGGGCGGGAAGGATTTGGGCGATACTATTCAGGGTTATGAAGGGGGGGTGTTTATAAGGGGGTATAAGGATTCCATTGATTTTTGGTTGGATGCTCGGATGTTTACCGAAAGGCATTCCGCTGATCCTCCGAGGTCTTGGGATAGGGAGTTTTTGGAAAATCAGGGGGATAAAGATATAGAAGGCGAGGTTAAATATTCAAGTTATTCCAGGTATAGGGGGAGTTTGAATATTCGCACGGGGTTTGGAAATTTGGGGCTTGCGCGTGATGTTCCGCATTGGGGTCCCGGATATTTCGGCAACCTTTCGCTAAACCAAAATGCGGTTCCTTTTAACCAAATGATTTTTTCCACGAGCATAGGCCCGCTTACGGTAATTAGCCTTTATGGAGATTTGCGGATTGGCGGGCATTCTATGGGCACGGAAAATCTTAAAAGCAGAAATCTCTATGCGCATCGCTATGAATTGAATTTTGGAAATACTCAAATTGGCATAAATGAAATTACCGTTCTGCACGACCTAAATAAACCTTGGCTTTTTGTGCCGATAGTTCCCTTGTTTATTGAAAAAGGAAATTATACGGAAAATAACAACAACGGCACATTGAGTTTTGATTTCAGCCAACGCTTGCCCTTTGGCTTTAGAGTCTATTCCGAATTTTTGCTTGATGATATGGAAAGCCCCACAAGTTTAGTCAAGAACGATAACATTGAGGCAAAATGGGCGTGGATGGCCGGTTTGGCATATGCCGGAAATTTCGGGGATTTCAAAACGGGAAGCATTGCCGAATATTCAAGGGTTGAGCCATATGTATATTCTCACTTCCACCCCAACACCGCTCAAATAGCGCACCTCGGCTACCCCATTGGCGCACCGAACGGTCCCAACAGCCAAACGATAAACTGGCTAATTTATGCAAAACACAAAGAGGCTTTTCAATTCCAGCTTGGGCAGGAATGGGCTTGGAAAGGCACGAATTACGGCAGTGCAATCAATGACACAACGCCAATCGTAAACCATTTCAAAACCGAAAAGCATTTTTTGAAAGGCGCAAAAATGGAATATTCGCTAACTCCGGCAATATCTTATAGCACATCGCATTACGCAATCAGCACGGAATATTCGTTCTTTGGCAGAAATGCTTTCTGTTCGAGAATTATGCTGTTGTGGTAGCGTATCGGTTGTGAGCATTTCCGGCATTAACGTTGTTTCACAATTTGTCAGAACCCCGATACCCCCGATTAACAGGATTTACCCGATATTCCGCATTTTGCGGTGGCAATGGTACTGCCAATATCAATTATTAGGCGTACGCATCAATTGTAGTTCCACCTTCAAGGTATTTTTGTATATTTTCATATCGCGAGAAATTGCAATATGAGTTATCGAGACCTTATAAATTCCATCCTTCGCCCTCATATAACCGAAAGGGTGTTGGTTTTGGATTTATTTGCAGGCTGCGGCGGCTTGTCATTAGGCTTTGAAGCTGCAGGATTTAAGACTATTGGCTATGAAATAGATTCAGTGGCTTATGAAACATACAATAGGAATTTAAAAGGCAAATGCCACGCCGTAAAATTAAATTTAGATTTTGAATATCCTGATGCAGATATAATTATAGGCGGGCCGCCTTGCCAGCCGTTTAGCCTTAGAGGAACAAGAAAGGGGAAAAACGATGCTAGGGATGGATTTCCAATATTCATAGATGCTATAAAAAAAATTCAGCCGCAAATTTTCGTTTTTGAAAATGTTCGCGGTTTGCTATATGCCGGCAAAAAATATTTTGAAAAAATACTTTTTGAATTAAGAAATTTAGGCTATATAATAGATTACAAACTTTTAAACGCTGTTAATTATGGAGTGCCGCAAAATAGGGAAAGGCTATTTGTTGTTGGGCATAGAGCAAAATTTAAATTTCCAAATGAGGAATTAAATCAAGTTACGGTTGGTGAAGCTATTGGCGATACAATGCTCACCGCTCCCAAAGAAAGCAAATTTTTAACTCCATCAATGGATGCCTATATCGCTGTTTACGAGAAAGCATCTTATTGCGTAAATCCCAGGGATCTTTATGCGAACAAGTCTGCAAGAACTTTGACTTGCAGGAATTTAGCAGCGGCAACTAGCGATATGCAAAGGGTAAAACTTAGAGACGGCAGGCGGAGGCGTTTGCTGGTTAGAGAGGCAGCAAGATTGCAAAGCTTTCCGGATTGGTTTGAATTTCACGGAAATGAAATGCAGCAATTTTATCAAATAGGCAATGCCGTTCCGCCTCTTCTTGCATACAAAATGGCCTTATCTGTAAAAGACTGCTACAACAAAGGCAAAATTTATTCTGTAAAAGAGATTTTTGAAAAAAAATTGCAGCCAAATCAAATTCCAACTTTATTCGGTTATGAAGAAATCTATAGATAAAAAATCTGAGCATGTTCAGAATTTAATAAACGAAGCTTTGGATATTCTAGAACTCGTTGGCATACCATTGAGCGATAAAACCGAAAGAGCTAAAGAAAGAATGGCTATGTGTTTTTTATCCGTTGCAAATATTTCTGCTAATTGGCAACAAGCAAAAGAGAACGTGAATTTAAAATCAAGAGATATAATAAAGTTTATCAATGAAAATTTTGAGGAAAATATATCGCCAGGTTCTTATGATGATATTCGCAGAAAAGATTTAAAATTGCTTGTTTTGGCTAATTTGGTAACCAACAGCAGCGAAAATAAAGGTTCTGCTACAAATGATCCAACAAGGGGATATGCATTGCAAAAAGATTTCAGAAATTTAGTTTTAACATATAAAACAAAAACATGGAACAAAATGTTAAAAAAATTTAATAAAAATAAACTGAAGCTATCTGAGGTTTTGGCTAGAAAAAGAAACATAAAAAAAATTCCAGTAAAATTGCCAAATGGAAAGTTGTTAGAATTTTCTCTTGGGGAACACAATGTTTTGCAAAAAGCAATAATAGAAGAGTTTTTGCCGAGGTTTGGCAATGATTGTGAAATTTTGTATATAGGAGATACGGCAAATAAAATGCTGCATGCAGAAACAGAAAGATTAAAGGAATTAAATTTTTTTGAATTATCCCATAAAGAATTGCCGGATATAGTCGCCTACAGCAAGTCAAAAAATTGGCTCTATCTAATTGAAGCAGTTCATTCTTCTGGTGCTATGAGTGAAACGAGAGTTTTAGAATTGAGAAATATGTTGGAAAAATGCAAAGCGGAGTTGATTTTTGTAACTGCATTTTTAACAAAAGAAATATTTAAAAAATGGATTCTTGAAATTGCTTGGGAAACAGAAGTGTGGACTGCGGATAACCCAGATCATTTAGTTCATTTTAACGGACATAAATTTTTAGGAGCATTTGTTCAGTAGGCATTAAAGCCTATACTGTTAAATATTGGCTTTTTTGGCACGATTTTTGCCCCCGTTCTGTTCGAGAATTATGCTGTTGTGGTAGCATTTTCCAATTTTGCCACCGCTTCTTCAAGCGACAACTTAGCATAGTCTTGCGCACTGATCCACCTGCCGTTTACCTTGTTGCTAGCAAATGCAGCGATTACGGCACCGGGGATTACCGTTTCCACAGCATTGGGAGCATTTGGCCCGCCTAAGTCTGTGCGGAGCCAGCCCGGGTCCAGCAGGTTTAAGGTTATATCTGTGCCGTTTAATTTCGGCGAGAGGTCTTTAACAAATTTATCGAGCGCAGCTTTGCCGGCAGCATAAGCCATTTGCTCCGGTTCTTTAGCTATTCCGCTGGTTGTGCATATAACTCTGCCAAAACCGGCTTTGAGCATTTTGGGCAAGAAGTGGCAGCTTATTTGAATGGGGGCTATTGTATTCACCTGAAAACTTGTCAGGTAATCGGCTTCGTGAACTTCCCAAAAATCCACTCTATATGGAGTTTGCAAGCCTGCGTTGTTGCAAACAACGGATATTTCCAAATTTTTGGAGTCCAGTTCCGCCAAAAATTTTTCCCTAGCCTTGCCATCGCCGAGTTCTGCAGCTATGGAAAAAGCCTCAACGCCTTTTGCCTTAACCTCTGCTTCAAGGGCTTTTGTGTGCTCCAAATTGCGGCTATGCAAAATTAAGTTCGCACCCCGCTCTGCAAAGGTTAAAGCTGCTTGCCTGCCGATGCCACGTGCTGCGCCTGTGACTAGAACCCATTTTTTTGATACGTCAATCATATTGCCTCTGTTTAATTTTACCTCGACTCCAAAATCTCTTTAATCTCTTTTGGCCCAATACACCCGTTCTCACCAAGCCCATGCTCGCTCGTCAAGCCTCGCTCCGCAAACCTTTTGGAAATCTTTTCCGCAGCCTCGGCGGCATTCACTCCATAATCTTTAAGCTTTGTGGGAACGCCAACGGACTCAAAAAATTCTTCGGTTTTTTCTATTGCCAAATTTGCAACCTCATCGTGACCTTCCTGTCCGGGTTTCTTGGAAAAAATCCCCCAAACACGGTGACCGTATTGCGCTAATTTCGCTTTCTTTTTTTCAAATTGGTTGCGCCATAAACCCGGCATAACAACCGCAAGGGTTTGCCCGTGGTCTAAGCCATAAAACGCCGTAAGCTCATGACCTATGCCATGCGTTGCCCAATCTTCCGGAACTCCTCTGCTTATCAAACCGTTAAGAGCCATTGTCGCAGTCCACATAAGGGCAGCACGTGCGTCATAATTATTCGGCTCATCTATGCCACTGCGTCCCAATTCCACCAGCGTTGTTAAAATGGATTCCGCCCAGCGGTCTTGGAGCGGTGCGTATTCCGGGTATGTTAAATATTGTTCCATTGTGTGCACAAAGGTATCCACAATGCCGTTTCCGGTTTGCCTTGCAGGCAAGGTGTAAGTTGTTTCCGGGTCTAGAATGCTGAATTTGGGGTAAATCAAAGGAGACCATCCGCCAAATTTTTCCTGAGTGGAATTTCGTGAAACTACAAAGTTCGCATTGCTTTCGGAACCCGTGGCCGGGAGCGTTAGTACGCTTGCTAACGGCAATGCCTCGTCGGGGGTTTTCGCTTTGCCGCACATAAAATCCCATGGGTCTTCGCCTTGGTATTTTGCCGCAAGGGCTATAAATTTTGTGCCGTCCAAAACAGAGCCTCCGCCAACAGAGAGCAGAAAATCTATGCCTTCTTTTTTAATTATGTCCAAGGTTTTTATGCAGGTTTCATAGCGGGGGTTCGGTTCAATGCCGCCGAATTCAAAAACAGTCCTGTTTCCCAAGGCTTTTTTTGTCGCATCGTAAACGCCATTCTTTTTAATGGAACCACCTCCATAAGTTAAAAGAACTTTAGCATTTTTGGGAATTTCATTTGCAAGCTCGCCAATGGTGTTTTTGCCAAAGATGAGCTTTGTCGGATTTTGATAGGAAAAATTACGCATTGGAGGAATATAGTAAAGCATCCAAAAACGTATCCAAAGTCCGGCTCACTTTTCTTCTCTCCGAATTCTCCATAAACCAAGCTAAGGTTCTCTTTATTCCTTCCCGGAAAGGAATTGCAGCTTGCCAGCCCGGAGCGAATTTCTTTATTTTTGAATTGTCAAAAACTGCGCACCATGTTTTGTCACCCAAAAGGCCTGCGCCCAAATCGGGATTTTTTTCTGCGATTTTTTCGCTTGGGACACAAACAAAGTTCGGCTTGGGTGCACCAAGAGCCTCTGCTACTATTTCCGAAATTTGCCGCCAAGTTAGCCATTCATCGCTTGTTATGTGAAAAGCATGACCGATTGCAGCAGAGTTGCCGAGCAAGGCCGTAAATGCTTTTGCAAAATCCTCGGCATGGGTAAGAGTCCAGAGCGTGGTTCCGTCCCCGTGAAGGATAATGGGTTTCTTGGCAAGCATCCTAGCGGAATTTGTCCAGCCTGAACTGCCCATGGCGGCGGGTATGATGGTATCATAAGTGTGTGAGGGGCGAACCACGGTGATGGGAAAATCCTTTTCCCTATATTCGTTGAAGAATAGTTCTTCGCAAGCGATTTTGTTGCGTGAGTAAGGCCAATACGGATTTTTCAGCGGAGTGCTTTCCGTTATAGGCACGGCAGCAAGCGGTTTTTGATACGCCGAGGCGGTGCTTATAAATATGAACTGCTCGCATATCCCGCTGTAAATTTCCAAATCCTGTTTTGCCTGCTCCGGCGTAAAGCATATAAAGTCAGCAATAACATCAAATTTCAAGCCTTTCAGAACATTTTTCACCGAACTCTTGTCCCCGATATCCGCCTTTAACTTGCGAACCTCGTTGGGAAGTTCCCGCCTCATTACAGACCCGCTATCTCTGTTCAGAACCCACACCTCAAAACCCTTTTCAAGAGCTTGCACAGCGCAATTCCAACTGATATTCCCGTTCCCGCCGATAAATAAGATTTTCATATTCCTTTCTCAGTCCTTTACGCAACGAACTGCCCGTTGGGCATCTTTGGGGTCGTAGCCATCATAAAAGTCATTGAAGCCATCGTACATAAAATGGAAATAGGCCCCGCCGGGTATTTCTTCTGACTCCGTAGCGCTCCACCAGTAACCGCTGCTGGGTTTTATCCCGTCCTCAGGAATGGCTTTTTCCTTTATTTTCGCCCCTTTTCTGAACTCTTCCCTTAGTTCCGGGTGCATTGCCAAAAATCCTTCCAATCTTTTCCAGTCTTCATTGTTGGGCAAGCGCCAATCGGTGGGGCAGGCTTTCATTGCGGCATCCCATGCATAATTTCCCAAATCCTGCATAAACCAAGTTCGGTCTTCTGTGCTAAAAATCTTGTGTTTTTTACCGGTTTTGGTATCCGTGAAAGATTTTACGGTTACATTTTGCTTGTTTTGAGCAAAAGCAACAGCACAAAGAACGAGCAGGGCAAATAGAGAGGGTTTCATTGTGGTAAATATAGTAAACAGCGTGGATTTCCCGAAAGGCTAGCAATCCCTATCCACACGAATTTCCACCCCCTTCGCGATTTTGGCAAAATCCGGATTTGCCAGCGCATTCTTAATGGAATTCTTAATATCCGCCGGGTTCGCCGCCTTTATGGTTATAACCAAGCGATAAAATTTCTGCACTTTGGAAATGAGCGGTTCGGCAGGGCCTAGAATTGAGAGTAGGGGCAAGGCGTGCCTTGCCCTTTTTCGCAAAATTTCCGCAAGCGCGTTTGCTACCGTCTCTAATTTTTTTTTGGTTTTTCCTTGCAGCCTTATTTGGGCAATTTTGCAGAAGGGCGGGTAGAAGGCTTCTTGCCTTTCTGTGAGTTCTGCTTTGGAAAATCCTAGGTAGTCGTGTTTAATTGCAAATTGCATAACCGGATTTTCCGGACAAAAAGTTTGGATTATCACTTGGGAATTTTCCAAAAATCTGCCCGCCCGCCCTGCTACCTGCGTTAAAAGCTGGAAATATCTTTCGCCGGCACGAAAATCCGGAATGCTGCTTCCTATGTCTGCGCAGAGCACGCCTACAAGAGAGACATCAGGAAAATCGTGCCCCTTTGCCACCATTTGAGTCCCTAAAAGAATATTGCATTCCTTGTCTCTGAATTTTTGCAGCAGTTTTTCTGTAGTTCCCAAACCGCTTGTGGTATCGGCATCCAAGCGAAGAATTTTTGCATCCGGCAGCCATTCCTTGATTTCCTCTTCTGCCCTTTCTATGCCGCTTCCAAAGAATGCGAACTTTTTTGAACCGCATCTGCAATGAGTATCCGAAGGGAAAGATTTTCCGCAATAATGGCATACGAGTTTGCCGAATTGTTTGTGATAAACAAGAACAACATTGCAATCCGTGCATTGCAATGGATTTCCGCATTCTTCGCAAATTCTATTCGTATTGTATCCCCTGCGGTTCATCAAAATTATCGCTTGATTTCCTTCAGAGATGGTTTTTGAAAGGGCATCGCGCAGAGCAGGCGAAAGCATCAAATCCTTATCCTGTTTTTTTCTCTCCTCCTTCATGTCTGCAATTAGCACCTTTGGCAAAGGCAAACCCCCCGGCCTGCTTTTCATCTCAATAAGTTTCAGATTGCCGTTTTTAGCATTTCCATAAGTTTCCAATGAAGGCGTAGCAGACCCCAAAACCACCAATGCCCCATATTTGTGTGCAATATGAAAAGCCATTTCCCGAACATTATAACGTGGTGCAGGATCTTGCTGTTTATAAGAGGAGTCGTGTTCCTCATCGATAATTATCAATTGCGGTTCAAAAGGAGCGAGGATTGCGGAACGGGTGCCCATTAGGATTGGGGGAGTTGAGAGTTGAGAGTTGNNAGTTGAGAGTTGAGAGTTGAGCAAGGTTGTCCAGGTTTTTGTTTTTTCTTTTGCTCCTAGTGCGGAATGCAATATTGGGATTTCGCATTCTAGAAAGTCTTCAAAACGTTTTCTTGTTTGTGGTGTTAAGTTTATTTCCGGCACTAGTATTAGGGTTTTTAAACCTAAGTTTATGGCTTTGCGAACTAATTCCAAATAAACTCTTGTTTTTCCGCTGCCTGTTACGCCATGCAAAAGCGCTCCTCGAAATCCATCTCCTGCCAGCAAGGTTTCCAGTTGCTCTAACGCATTTTGTTGCTCCGGTGTTAATGGCGGCGGATTAGGCATTTAAATATTTTCTCAAATCAGCAGGCCAAAATGCGGTGAGTGCCTCGCTTAGCGAACACATATAATAGTTAGCGCACCACAAAAGCGTTTCTACATATCGCTCAGAGAACACATAACCCGATTCATGAATAATAGCCGGTTTGAGTTTGAACTTTGGAAAGTTTTTATGAAGATCCAGCACAAGAGCGAGCAAGGGTTCTTTGCGCCCTTTTAGCGAAACCCAAACAACGGCCCCTTTTTTAACGCTTTCATCCGTGCCAAAAGACAAACTCTCCAAAACGGTATTGGGAATACACACCTCGGCAACGGCAGAATAGCTTCCTGCTTCTCGAAGCTCGGATAAAAATTCCATGGGAACTTGGGATTTTTTCACTATCCTTTGCAGCTTTTAGAGGCCGGTTCGGGAGATTTAGCTACTCTCCTTGTCTCTTCCAGAAATCTTTCCAAAAGAACCCGCTTGCGGAATTTTTTCTCGGAACTCTTGCTCCTTGGGTTGGATAGATTATTCCTGTCGCTCGATTCTCTTATTGCGACGTTGAACCACGGAGAACCGTCTTTTAGAAATTCCGCTTTTAAAATCAAGGTCGGAATGCCTCTGAATGCTCCCCTTTCTTCGCTGTAATTCAGGCGAATTTCCACAGCATTCTCTATCTGTTCTTCTGAGAAACTTTCTATAACAAAGTTATAAATCCCCGAATTTTGAAGAGCAGCAGCGTATTCCAACTGCATTTCGCTGCTCACATTGCCTTTGCTGAAAAACGCTATTGGCGCATCAGGATTAGGCGGTGGCGTGCTCTGAAAAGTCGGAGCGGGTTGCTGAGAACATGACATTAAAAATAATGCCAGAATAATTGCTAACGGCAAAGATAACATCTGTATTGGCATAGGAATAAATATAGTAAGTGAGTTTTCTATATTCCCCCTTATGATAACTCCAATGAGCAGAGTTGTGGTGGCAGCCACGGATACAAGCAAAGAGGAAACTCTGGATATTCTCCGTAGATGGGGCTTGTTGCACATTTTACCTCTGCAAACCCCGGAAAATGAGCAGGTTTCGGTTGCTAAAGCCGCCTTGGCAAGTGCGCAAAAGGCTCTTGAAGCCTTACCCTCAAAGCCCGGCCCGGAGTGGGCAACCCGAGAAGAAAGCGATTTGCTTTCCCAAATAAATAACACAACACAAAGCAAAAAAGAAGCGGAAGAAGCCTTGGCCCAAAGCTCGGCGGAATTAAAAAAGGTGGAAGCCTTTGGCGAATTTGACCCCCACAGCATAAAAGAACTTCAAAAAGGCGGCATAAACATCAAAATTTACAGTGCAGAAGAAAAGGTTTACAAAGGCGGTGGCAAATTTGTTGTTGAGGAATTCAAAAGGGCAAAAGGCGAAGTATTTTTTGCGGTTTTTAGCGAAGCCCCTATAGATTTGCCCTATACCGAGATAGCCTTGCCCTCAAAGTCCGTTTCGGAATTGAAAGCGGACATAAACAATGCGATAAAGACAATTGAAGAATGCGAAAAAAAACTAGCCTCTTATGCCGGCAAAAGAACCAAGGTCGGAGAGCTTGTGGTAAAGGCTTCCGATGAACTTGCGTTTAGAGCCGCAGGTGCAGGCATGCGTTCGGAAATCGGGGTTTGTTTTATACAAGGTTATTGCCCAAAAGAAAAGCTCGCTTCGCTTAACGAACTTGCGGCAAAGAACGGCTGGGGAGTTTCTGCGTATGAGCCAACCGAAAACGAAGCAGTTCCAACACTATTAAAACACAAAAAAGCGGTCAAGCCTATGGATGCTCTTTACAGTGTTTTAGGCATAACTCCCGGTTACAAAGAAATAGATGTAAGCTCCGTATTCCTGTGCTTTTTCAGCATTTTCTTTGCCATGATTGTGGGCGATGCAGCTTACGGTTTGCTGTTCATGAGCGTAACATTCTTTGCTTCAAAAAAGTTTAAAGATGCCCCACGCTATCCTTTCCATTTCCTCTATTTGATGAGCGGTTGCACAATAATTTGGGGTATCTTAAATGCGAGCTACTTAGGTTTGAATACCGAAGGCGAAACGATGGTGGTTCCTGCGGTTTTGGATATAGTGAAGGCTGGCTGGGCACCGGAAGGCTTAAAAAATCTGGCATCTTGGATTAGAGACTCGGAAAACACAAAATTTCTTTGCTTTATACTTGCCGTTATTCATTTGACAATTGCGCATATTTGGAATGCTTGGGCACATAGAGATGAGAAAGCAACGGTTGTTTCGCAAATAGGCTGGCTTTGCACCACTTGGATGATGTTCTTCCTTGCGAGAAATATGGTTCTTGCTCATGAGTTTCCCCAGGAAATTCTTTATGTTGGCATAGGCGGCGCAGTTTTAATTATTGCCGGCGCAGTTTTAAAAGCGGAGTGGTTCAGCATCGGTATGTTGCCTTTGAATTTGGTCAGCAACCTTGTTGACGTTATAAGTTATATCCGTTTGTTTGCGGTGGGCATGGCCGGTTATAGCGTTGCGAATGCCTTTAATAATATGGTGGCTCCTTTGTTCGGTTCTATTCCGGGCGCAATAGGGGCGGCTTTGATACTTTTGCTGGTGCACGCTTTGAATGTTGCGCTTGCGGCTATGGGCGTTGCGGTTCACGCTGTGCGCTTGAACACTTTGGAATTCTCAAACAATATTGGAGTGGAGTGGAGCGGCAACGCTTATGCACCCTTCAAGAAGAACATTTAACCTTTCAACAAAGAGGAAGTCATGGAAATACAGACGATGAAGACGCTTGGCGAGATGGGTGCAACAGCCGCTCTTGGCATATCTGCGGTAGGTTCAGCCGTAGGCATAGGTATGGCGGGTTCCGCCGCTATAGGTGCTTGGAAAAAGGCTTATGCCCAAGGCAAGGGAGCTTTGTTCACACTGCTGGTGTTTGTTGGCGCACCGATGTCGCAAACCATTTACGGCATGATTATGCTGATCTTCATAAACAATGCTGTTCAAGCAAATCCGGAAAACTGGGCGGCGTACCTAGGCGCAGGCATTTTTGGCGGTCTGGGCATGGCGACTTCCGCTTGGTTCCAGGGCAAGGCCGGCGCAGCAGCAGCAGACGCTCTTAACGAGACCGGAAAAGGTTTTGCGAACTACTTGATGGTGCTTGGCGTTGTGGAAACAATAGCCTTGTTCGTGCTGGTATTCTCGCAAATGGCATTTGTGAGCGTAAAATAAATTAGAATTTCATTCTAAGAATGAGCAGCGGGTCCGGCAAATCCGCATCTTATTTGTATAGCTACTTTGAAGATTCATATTTGACAAGAGTGTTGTTTTCTATTGAAGAAAATAAAATAGAAAGCTGGGCAACAGATAGCTTTTTTTCTTTCTGGGAGTAGATGAGCAATTTCAAAATCTCTTCTTTATAGCTTGTTTTGTCTTTTTCGCCAAAACATATCAGTTTAGGTTCTATTATTCCGTTTTTATTTACATACTCCCTATAACCCAAATCTATTTTAGAATCGCTTAATATAAAAGACTCCATTATACCGCGAGCTACGTTAAAGGCTATTTCATGGGTTATTATGGCATCCAAATCGTACACCCTGTTGTTATTATAATACACAATAAAAGGAAATTCAGCTTTGCCTTTTCCGTTGGAATCTTTATCTACAAAAGCAACATAAAATAAAGCTGCGACTTTATGCCTATCCAATTTGTCGTTGTCTTTTATTTTTGTCCTGCTTCTAAAATTAGCCCTTTCGCATTCATATCGGCTATGTATGTCTTTCTTAAAATCGCTAGTATTTTTGTTTCTTTGCTCTGTCCTTAATCCATTGCTTTTGCAAAGGGTGATAATACTATCTATTTCTTTTAATGTTATCTTATTCCACAAATTACCGAAGTTCTTTTCATCCATAGGTTCACCAATCCCCTTTGCAAGGTTGCCATTTAACTTTTTTTACACTCATTTCGCTATTTTTCGGTTGTAGCAATTCTTGCAACCGAACTTTAGCTTTGCCGAAACTGCCACCGTTTTCGGTTACAAGCTCTATGGCTTTTTGCGAGAGCATATTTTTTGGCATAATGACACTCCTATTTATGGGTTCCACGTGAGGGCGTAAATATACAAAATTTTTACTATCTTCCCCATATGAAAAAGCTTCCGTTGTTTTTGATCTCCGTTTTGGGTGGGGTTTCTATTTCTATTGGGGGGACGGTTTTTATAAATGCTCCTAATGCGGTTATAGGTTCATTTTTGTTTAGCTTGGGGTTGTTTTTGATTTGCCATTTCAAATGGGGCTTGTACACCGGGCGTGTGCAAAATCTTGTTGAGGTCTCTGTAAAGAATACCATACCCGAACTTGTAATAGTTTATTTGGGGAATTTGGCCGGAACTCTTTTTGCGGGGTATTTGATCAGGTTTTGCAGCAGGGCAGAGGCACTTTTAAATGTGGAAGGCATTGCGCAATATAAATTGTCACTCTCTCTTTTAGACGTCCTTGTTCTCTCGTTTTTCTGCGGAATTTTGATGTATGTAGCGGTGACGGGTTTTAAAAGAATTGAGGACAGCGTGGGCAAGCATTTGGTTGTTATTTTGCCTGTGATGGTTTTTATTAACTCCGGATTTGAACATTCCATAGCGGATTTATTCTATATCTCTGCTGCCAATGCATGGGGCATTGAAGCTATAAAGTTCAGTGCCGTAGCTGCTATTGGGAATTTGCTGGGGGGTTGCATGATACCCCTTGTTATGCTTTTTTCTCCTGAAAGGAAACCGTAGAATGCTCCGTGCTTTGGAGCTTGCGACTTATGCGATAAAAAACTGCCGTCCCAATCCGGCGGTGGGGGCTGTTATTGTGAAAAACGGCGTTGCGGTTGGGGAGGGCTATACACAGGAACCCGGCAATGACCATGCGGAAATAGTTGCCCTGAAAAATGCGGGCGAAAATGCAAAGGATGCGGAACTGCATGTCACTTTAGAGCCGTGCAGCCACTATGGGCGAACCCCGCCTTGCGCAGATGCTATAATAAAGGCCGGAATTAAAAAAGTTTGCTATGGTTATTTGGACCCGAACAGCCAAGTGGCCGGAAAGGGAATTGAAAAGCTGAAAGGGGCCGGAATAGAGACGGTAAAGGAAAACTTAAATGGGCAAATAGACCGTTTTTATGAGTCCTATTCTTGGTTTGTGAAGAATAAAACCCCTTTTGTGACATTAAAAATAGCCCAAACCATGGACGGTTTTATTGCAAACAGCGATAAAACTCCGTTGAAAATCACCGGTGAGGAATCCCAAATTGAACTGCACAGATTGCGGAGTTTTTGCGATGCCGTTGTAATTGGCGGCGGCACCTTTCGCTGTGATAATCCGCAATTAACGGTGAGAAAGGTAAAGGGGGCAAATCCGCAGAAGATTATTTTTAGCAGGGGCAATTTTAAAGGTGGGACTTTTGAGGAAAACTGGCGTTTAATGCTTGAGGATTGCGCAAAAAAGGGGATGCACCATATTTTGGTTGAGGCCGGGGCTATGCTTGCAAAGAATTTATTTGGGCTGCCAAATTCCTTTCAGAGGTTTTTGTTGTGGACTTCTCCGCTGAGAATAGGCAGGGGTTTGCCTTGGGATATCCCAAAAAGCTTGATTTTGGACAAAATTTATGCGCAAGGCAAGGATTTATGTATGGAATTCGCAATAAATTGAAGAAATGGCATATTTTTTGCATACTAAATAAGGATTAAAGTTTTTATTCGGTTATGCCGATATAAAGAGTGTGAATTTAAGGAAAGCGAGGTTCTTATGCCGGCAATGTCAGTAGGTGGATTGGTCTCAGGGTTGGATACCAACAGTATAATAGCGCAGCTCACAGCGCTTGAGCAGTCTAAAGTGACACGTGAAATGCAGAAGAAGGATAATGCGCAAAAAACACTAGATAAGTTCAAAGATCTGCAAACCCGGCTCGGCAATTTGGCACAAAAAGCAAGTGCACTGGAAACTCCGGACAAATTCAATGTTTTCAAAGCACTTTCAAATTATGAGGATTATGCAGTTGTTTCCGGCAAAGAAGGAGCAACCGCCGGCAATTACGAGCTTGAGGTAAAACAGTTAGCCACAACACAAAAAGTGGCTTCAAAAAAAATTGATTCGATAATTGCACCTTTGGTTGACTCAGGGGATTGGGGAGATGTTTTCGGTGTAGATGATACTCTTACATTAAACCTATCCAAAAGCGCAGCCGCTCTTAAAACCAATTCCACTCAAAAAACCGTTGATGTAGTAATTACCAAGAGCGATACATTAAAAGACATTGTCAATAAAATAAATGCTGCTGAAGGTACTGGCGTTAAAGCGAGCATAATGACAATGGCAGATGGTGACAACAGGCTTGTTTTAACAGCCGTTGATACCGGCACAAAAGGTTTTTCTATAACCCAAGATGATATAGGTACAGCTACTAAAAGCTTAATGGAATACCTAGGTGTTTTATCAGGGGATAGTAGCGATGCTGTATCCGGTAACGCTTTAATCGTTGGACATGGACTAAACAAAGGCGAAGTTGCAACGGCAGCCACCTCTTTTGCCGATATTGACACAGCTTTAAATACGATAGACCCTGCGCTTGATGCACTAGGCATACGTTTGCAAGATGGTAGCTGGAGGACCTTTAGTTTATCCAGCTATACAACCGTAAACGATATGCTGACTGATATAGGAACTGCTTTAGGTGCAACAGCCAGTATTAAAAACGGTGAAATAGTTTTGAGTGGAAGTAGTTTGGGTGATATGAGCGGCGTAAAAATCCAAATAGGAAAACTTGGAAGTGGTAATCCTGGAGATACTTTCGCCTCCGCCGATAGCATATTTGAAGATGTAAAAAAAGATATGGGAGCTTTTGCTACGCGTGATAAATTTGCCAATCCGATAAGCGAAGGGCAAAATGCCATTTACTCCATAGATGGAATGTGGATTAACTCGCAGAGCAACAGCGATGATAAAACCATAAGCGGATCTGTTTTCACTCTGAAAAAAGTTAGCCAGCCCGGAATGGAAAAGATAAAAGTTTCTTTGGAACTTGACAGGGACGCCCTTTCGAGCAAAATAAACGAATTTGTAGAGGAATACAATGCGTTAATAAAATTCATAGATGAAAATGCGAAAGCCACTGTAAAAGAGGAAACAGACAAAAATACAGGCAAAAAAACAAGCACACGTGAAGTCGGTGCGTTTACGGGTGATACAAACATATCTTCCCTGCGTGAAAATTTAAGGCAAATGATGACAGGCACCATAGATGCATTAACCGGAACTTTGAACAATGGCTATTCAACTGCTTATTCATCTGCAGCCCGCTTAGGCATAACGACCCAAAAAGACGGTTCAATAAGCGTGGACAAAGACAAATTGACAAAAGCCTTGAACGCAGATTTTGAAGGCGTACGCAGACTGTTCACCGCAAACAGCTTTAGCAATACTCCTGGTTTTAGCGTAGGAAATTTCAATAAAAATTCTACAACAGGTGTATATGAAGTAGATGCCGCAACAGGCCAAGTGACAATAAATGGAGAAACGATACAAGGTAAAATGACCGGCGGCAACATAATTACCCTCCCTAACGGAATTTCCTTTGAAGTTCCCTCTTCCGGAACCGCAAAGGTCACCTTTGTGCGCGGCATAGCAAGCCAGTTTGCAAATTTTGTAGAAAAGGCAAAAAGTTCCGTGGACGGCTATTTCAAACAGTCGGAAAAAACTTATCAAAACAGAATCGATGAGATTCAAAAAAGAGTTGATGTACTGCAAATTCGTGTAGATAATTACAATGCCAGAATTACCAGGCAATTTTCCTCCTTGGAAAGAAGCATGGCAAACTTGCAGTCCCAAACGGCAAATATGATGGCGGCACTTAGCCAAACATCTTACAGGTAACTTAAAGCGAGGATTTCAAAATGCAAAACGCAACTTACGGCAAACCGGGTTTAGGTCAATATCGCCAAGCATCTGTTGAAACAGCAGATCGCGGGCAATTGATAATCATGATTTACGACCACTGCATCAAATGGTGCGGCATAGCCAAAGAAGCTCTGGAAGCCGGCCGCTTTGCCCGCAAAGCAGAAGCTTGCCACAAGGTTGAAGCCGGCATAAACGAACTGATGGCTTCCCTCGATATGCAAAAAGGCGGCGATGTTGCAAAAAATCTCTGGAGACTCTACGACTTTTACAGTTTTCACATCCATGAAGGCAATATGAAAAACATAGCCAAGAATTTCACAGATGTTCAGGAGATGATGGGGCAATTGAGGGAATCTTGGCAAAAGGCACTCGGAGATATGCGCCAGAATAGGGAATTCGCGAGCAAACTGGCAACCGGAACTCCTCGCAGCTATGTGAGCATGGTAGGTTAATATGCGTCAAGACGTGAAAACCTTGTCTTCAAAAATAGATACCGCGATGCAGCTCTGCAAAAACGTTATCGAATGCGGAGAAAGAATTAGGGAACTCTCTCCGTTGGACATCGGGATGGAATCCTATGCCGAAGAACTAATTCGGCGCACCGAAGACAGGGGCCGTGCCACAAGGGTTGCCATTCAGGAATTGAATGCAATAAACGGCTCCTACCAAACAATAGAAGAAGACCCAACCGCCACAACCGCAGACAAAGCTTTTTTAAGCGAAAAAATAACCTGCGTTCAGGATTTATCCCCTTTATTTGCCAAACAAAACTTAGCAATCAAAAAAAGCATAGAGATACACCTAAACTCCCTGCGCCAAGAATCCATAGAATTCAGGCACAATGTTGGAGTTATTAAAAATTATCTAAAAGCACCGGACAATAGAACTTTTTACGGTTAAAACGTTCTAAGTTCATTCAAATACTTTTCTGCGGAAATGGCTATGGGCATTAGATAAGCATTTTTGCCGGCGGCTTCTATTTGAGTTAGAATTCGCCTGCTTGTGATGGCGTTGCCCTCTAAATCAAAGCGAAAATCCGGAGGAAACACCACCTGGTTAATGGTTTCCCAGTAATTGCGGGAGGTTTTGCTCGCAACGGGGCTAAGCCCTATCCACATTTCAATTCCGGGCAATTGTTCAAGCCATTGGTTTAGAATGCTTTCCGAGAAAAAGGGCTGGGTAAAAAAGCCATCTGCGCCGGCATCCAGTTTTTCTTTGCAATAATCGAATTCTTTTTTGAAGGATTGACGGTAGGTATCTTGCCCTGCATAAACTTTTAATTGCTTGAACTTTGTCTTTAGGTGTTTAATAGCCTGCGGGATTTTTATGCCGCTCGGGACAAAATCCGGTGCATCTAGCGGAGGGTCGCCGCTGATTAAAAGAACCTGTTTCAAGCCGAGCGAAACCAATTTTTCAATTTTCATCTCCAAATCGTCAAGAGTGCGGTCTATCAACCTGAAATGCGGAATTGCAGCTACCCCGTTTTTCAGCAAGTGTTCCGAAGCTTCAAAGCTCTTTATTTCAACACTGCGAAGTTCCGGCACATTTATAGCCCTTATCTTCGGGAAATTATTCATATGCGTTTTGGACTCTTCCAAAAAAGAATCCAAAGTCTTGGGCACAAGTTCAAGGGCTATTTGCATGTTAATACCTTCAATTTCTCCAGTGCTTCGCTTGAATTGCCGTTTTCCAGCATATTTTTCAGTTTCAAAAGCTCTTGCTTCAAATCGCTCTCTTTTTCGGGAGGGTTGATGTATTTTGCCAACCGCTCGGGATAAGTGCCGTTTTCCAAATGCCGCTTTGTTTCCAAAAGTTCAGGGTCATTTGGTTGCAAGGTTAAGGCCTTGCTCAAAAACTCGCTTACATCGCTTGTGCTGCCAGTGCAAACGGAACAGTCAAAAATCCTTAAAATCGCATCCGTAAAAAACGGGTTATATTCAAAAGCCTGCTTAAAACAATCAAGGGCTTCCGTATAATTCCCCTGTTCAAAAGCTATAACGCCAAACGTATAAAATGCAAAGTAATGCTCCGAATAAACCGTCAAAATCTGCTGAAGCACAGCAATGCTCTCTTTTATTTTCCCCTGCTGCGCCAAGTCTTCGGCAATCTTATTTTGCTCCCTCAACTCGATAACCGTTTTGCCGTTTAAATGGCCGGGTAACACCACACCCTGCAATTCTGCGATTACATCCTTGACGGAATCATCCTGCGGCCTTTCGAGCCGCTTCAAAAGCAGATGTTGAAAATACTCCTGTAGGTCTTTATTGCAAAGCCTTGCATTGTATTCGGCAAAAGTTATCATCTATCCAATTCCCCCGCTATTATGTTTATGCTAGAAAGTACCGCAATGGAATCCGCAATCATACCGCCCTCAACAAGTTCATGGAATGCGGCAAACTGTGTAAAGCACGGGGGACGTACTTTAATTCGCCAAGGCTTTCCTGTTCCATTGGAAATCAATGTAAAACCGAGTTCTCCATTTGCCGCCTCCGATGAGTCGTAAAATTCACCGGCGGGAACACGAATGCCTTCTGCCACGGTTTTGAAATTTCCAATCAACGCTTCCATGTCTTGATAAACTTTTTCTCGTTCAGGAACTCTGATTTTCGGATTGTCTATGTTTATAGGCCCGGGCTTCAAACGCCTTAGAGCCTGCCTTATTATTTTAATGGATTCCTCGCTTTCCACAAGCCTTACCATCAAGCGGTCGTAAATATCGCCTTTGGTGCCTGTAACCACTTCCCAGTTATAAGTTTCGTAATCATAATAGGGTTCATCTTTGCGCAGGTCAAAAGCGGCTCCCGTAGCTCGCAAGCAAGGGCCGGTCCAGCCCCAGGCCAAGGCTCTTTCCGGGCTGATTGCGCCTATGTTTGTGGTGCGGTCTAAAAATATGCGGTTGCCATCCAAAAGTCTATGCACATCGCTTAAAGAGCCTTCGCTCATTTTCAGGAGTTTTTCAACATCTTGTTCAAAGCCTTCGTAGGTGTCTCGGTACAAGCCGCCTATGCGAGCGTAGGAATTAGTCAATCTTGCGCCTGTGAGTTTTTCCCAAAGCACCAAAGCTTCTTCCCTTGAATCAAAGAAATACCAGAAGTTGCTCAAAGCCCCCAAATCCACGCAGGCGGCCGCAACGCAAATAAAGTGGTCAAAAATTCTTGAGAGTTCGCTGACTATAACACGTATAACTTTTGCCCTTTCGGGGATTTCCACGCCAAGCATTTTTTCCACCGCTTTTGCGTAGCCAATATTGTTCAGAATTGCGGAGCAGTAGTTCAGGCGGTCCGTATAAGGCAGCACCATTTGCCAAGTCCCTTGTTCCGCCATTTTCTCAAAGCCCCTGTGCAGGTAGCCTATTTCGCCAACGCAAGCCGTAATGGTTTCGCCATCCAAAGCAGTGAGATAGCGCAAGCAACCGTGCGTCGCATTATGGCTAGGTCCAAAGTTCAAAGCCATCAAATTCAGACTTTCGCCGTTTTTGTCAAGAACTTTCATGTATTATAAATATAGAAAGTAATCCGCTTAATACGCCACCGCCTTCAGCACCAATGGTGTGCCTTTTCCGTATAATTTCAAGAATAAGACACCGCTTTTCAGACCATCAAAGCGCAAATCCGTCGCATCAGTGCCAACTTTTCCGCTTCTGACCTCCCTGCCCTGCATATCCATGAGCCTATACGACGTGTAGCCGTGGTTCGGCGGCAGCAAGGCGGAGAAACTCTTTGGACCTATTTTAAGCGTTACAGCCACGTGTGCTTTTATTGATTTGGGCGCATTGTATATCGGTGTAACCGCTTCGCCGATTATCACGAAATGGTCAACATTCACCGCTGACTGGAACTCCAACCTAATCGTATTTGAACCGGCGTCGAGATATACGTCCTGATCAAGCGTTACATAAGTGTAGCCGTCCCAGTCGTTTGTGTTGCCGCTTATCGTTCCCATATTCGTACCGTTCACGACTACCCTGAACGAGGCTGCACCGTTGCTGGCTATTTTGAACGCCAGCTTGTACGAACCGTCTGCGGCCATATTTACCCCTTCGTAAGTCGTGGAGTATCCGTTTTCGATATAACCGATATTTGTGATTCCGGCGTTGTTTGTGGAGATTTGCATATTGGTACCGACCTTACTAGTATATTCCTCCGCCTCAATCGTAGCAAGAGTATCCGTCTTAGCCCCGCCTGAGTTGACCCGGAAGTTTGCCGTTATGTTCACGTTGCCGGTTGGGGTGAATGTAACACTCGCATTGCTCGCGTTTGCTTGATTAATTCCCGACGGCAATGCCGTCCCCGCCGCCGACCAGTTCAAGAACATATAGCCACTGTTCGCCGACGCCGCTAAGGTAACGGATTCATTGGCCGCAATGTTCCTTGCTTGCCCAAAAGTGTACGATTGGCCATTGACACTAACGCTTCCTTCCGCCGTATTGCCGTTGATAGTAAGCGTATATGTGGTTGTACCGCCACGTAAGAAGTTCGCCGTAATGTTCACATTGGCGTTCATGGTGAACGTGATGCTTGGTGATGTTTCGGTAATACCTGACGGCAAGCTTGTTCCCGCCGCCGCCGTCCAGTTCACGAACGTAACCCCATCATTGGGCGTCGCCGTTATGGTGACAGATGTATTGGGCGCAACAGATATGCTGTTAGCCGGATTGGATTGGGCTGTGCCGTTGCCAACCGTTACGGATACGTTGCCACGGGTAGTCGTTTGGCGGCTTACCTGAAGCGTGTAATTCGTAGGCTGAGTGCTCTGCGACTCGAAATTCGCCCTTATATTCACGTTGCTCGATATGTTGAACGTGATGTTCGGGTTTGTCGCTGTAACGCCGGATGGCAATGACCCCGATACCGCTGTCCAATTCACGAACGTGTAGCCGCTGTTTGGCGTTGCCGTTATGGTAATGGACGCATTTGCATCAGCGGACAACTGTCCGGACGGATTGTTTTGGGCACTGCCACTGCCGATTTTTACGGACACATTGCCGCCTGCGCTTGGGTTGCGGGCGACTGCCAGTGTGTAGCCAGAGTTGGGCGGCGTGCCGCCGGTAAGCTTGTTTACTTCCGTATTGAAGAAAGTTACACGGTTACCCCACCAAGTTTTTAACTTTGCTATCTCTTGACTGAACATAGTCGAAGTGAGAGTAACGGTGCCGCCCATCATCAAATTGCTCGGACTAGCGGCTTTATTGTCCTTGAAACCGTTGCTCAAAGCAGTGGAAATTGAATCAACAAAGGCCGGAATAGCTTCAAAATCGCTTTTGTGCGCAATCCATGCCGCTTTTAAATAACCTATGAACTCAGGGTCTGACCACAGCCTTTGGTAGAAAGTGTGTTTGGGTCTAATAGCCTCTTGATAAGTAGAAAAACGTGTGCCGAATTGCTGCCCCGAGACAGGAACTGCGGACAAGTCAAAATCCCAAAGAGGCCCTGCCTTAATTTTTTGCCTGTAGTCTTTATACGCATAGTTTGAGCCGGGCACAGCACCATTCTGTATCTTGCTGTTGAAGTCAAAGTTATCCATGAACTGCTGTATCAACACATATTTGGCAAAACTCTCAATATCAATTATATCACGATAGCCGTTTGCAGGAAATCCGCTTTCGGCCATTTTATTCATCAGCGCATTAATTTCGTCCTTTACCCATTTTACCTTCGCATTGTCTTCATTGCAACTCTGGGGAGGTTTTGCATCGCAACTCTCTACCTCCGGCGATTTTATGAAAGTCCCCAAACTGTATTGGAGTGCCGTGAATTTAATTTCGTCCGATGCTTTTTCGTGGTAGTCAAACTCGACTAAGAAGCCGTTATCCTTATCAACATTAACCCGATTTTTTTTGACCTGTATCTGTTCCGTCAATTGGTAAATTCCTTTGTAGTCGCCATTCAAATACAAATCCACGTGTTGAGAAGTAGGCGTGAACTCAAGCCCTAGTTTCTGCCCAAGCCTGAAAGCGATAGCGTTTAGCGCAAGTGTCTGGTCATAATAGTTGGCGAGCAACACCCAACTGTTCGCTTTTGGCTTTCCGAATAGTGCCTGTTCTTTATCGAACTTTATCCTGTACGGCCTTTTATCCGCAATACCCGCAGTAGAATTCCCACGCACACGTATGGAGTCAGATTCGCCCTGAGGCTCCGGGGTCAGGTCAAGATTGTAGCTGCCTGCACCCTCCAATTGAAATCTCGTGATTTTAACGTAGTCCATGGTTTGCGTACCCATGCACTGGCCCATGAACTCCATCCCACTGCAAGTTGGTTTTACCTCCTGATTGTTCTGCGTAGTAATCCTTATCACAGGAATTGCCGCAAATGAAAAAACGCTCAAGCAAGCTATTGCCGCCAACACAAATTTCAATGTATTGTACTTCATGAGTACCTCCTTGTTAAAAATCTTAAAAAATAACCACGGCTTCGCTGTCAAATCTGCGCCGCCTCAGTTCTTTTTTTCCATCAACTACTCTCAAAACCGTTCCGTAAGTGTTTCGCCACTGGAACGCTGAATTTTTTGCAAAACCGAGCGTTAAACCCGCCCTTAATTGGGCATCAAAATCATCAAAATCGCTATCCATATCTTTGGAATAAAGAGCTACCTCCGTCACGGGAATCACCTGCCGCAAAGTTTTAAGCCCGGTTTCCAAGGGAAAATACTCCTGCAACCTTGCGCCCCAAAAGTATGCCCTCTCATCGTCAAGATATTCTATAGGCTTATTGCCGAAAGTAAGCTCTGTTTCGCTCACAAAAAGGCGTGCCTTATACTTAAAGGAAAGCGAAGTTGCCCATGCGGTTAAATCGTAAGCCGGATGTGTGTAATGCCCTATTATGCCGGCTAAAATCAAATTTTTGGTTGAATCTTCGTATTCTGCGCTGTAGTTCTGGTAATAATTTTGGTGGAACCTAGTTGGATCCCAAGAAACACCACTGCCATATACGGAATCCGCCGCCCAAGAGACTCCCCCTACCAAACGCCAGCTTTCGCCTATTTTGTGGCGATACTGGAAGGTTAAATCGTGTTTCAAAAGATTAGCCTGAACTTCTTCCAAGCCATCGTTTACTATGGAACGTTTGTGAAAATAACGATCCTCTACACCGGAGCGTTCCTCCAAGCCAAAAGACTTTTTCATATAGCCAATGCGCACACCGCCAAAATCGGCAAAGTTGTATTGAGAATATAGCTTGTCTATTGTCATCGCAGAGTCTCGGTCTTTGTATTCAAAGCCAAACTCCGCTCTCACCTTTTTTACCGGGCGAGCGGAAATCTCAATTTTTCCATAGCCAATTCTATTGTAATCGGTTTCATTTTTGTTCGCCTTATTGTTTATATCAAGCCCCGCTTCTAAAACTCCGCTTACCTTCAATTCATCCCTTTCTGCGGGAGCGGTGGTATCTGCCTTGGCTTGTTTTTCAGCCTTGGCCGGCTTTTCGGATTTGGCAAGCTTTTCCGGTTTGGCAGCAACAGCCGCAACTACTAGAAATAAACCCAAAATTAAAGCACAAAACCGCATTTTTTATACCCTCTTATAAACCAGTTTAACTTTTGCGCTATCTGTTAAATAATTCATTTCCATTAAAGCGACTTTAAGAACTTCGTAGCCAAAACGGGTTTTTATATCCTCAAAGAGTTCCTGTTTTTTTCCTTTTGCAAGCAGCTTGGTATTATCATATACCAAAACCACGGAATCAACTTTGCCCATAAAGGCTCTTTCGCAAACAAACATGCTTGCGCACAGCATTACATCTGCCAAAAGAACAGCGAGCAGCGGAAGTTCCTCGGTGGCAAGCGAATTCATAACGCCCAGAATAATGGAGGCAAAGAGGAAGGTCATTTCACGAATTTGTATTTGCTCTGTTCTGTAACGGAGTATTGAGAGTATCGCAAACAAACCGAATGCAAAACCCGTTTTCACCTTTACAGAGGCAAGGAGCGAGGTAACCATGAAAATCAGGATATTGGATATAAAAAAGCTAAAAGAATACTCTTTTATGCGATGCTCTTTTGCGTATATCCCGCAAATCAAAATGTAAGCGAATAGTATATTTACCGCAAAGCGAATGCAAAGCGAATAAATAAAACTCAGATCTTCAGCGTTTATAAAAACGTTCATACAATGCTCCTTTCGTAAGATAAATTCTTTATTCTCGGCAAAAAGCGATTTTTCTTCGCTTCATCATGTGTAAGCGCAACTCCAATTGCGTATTTGGAAAAACTGCCGGGATTTTTGTGGATTTTGCGAAAAAAATCCTGCGAAGCCGTTTTTTCCGGGCTTCTTTCCCTTTTCAGTTCAACTATTGAAGTATTGCTCAATATGAATTCTTCGTTATTGTAACTGTATTTCAAACCGAAGTCAAGGGTCATTCTTTCGGGGAAGTGTTTGTTCAAGAGCGTTATGCGGTTAAAGAAAACAAATAGAGACGGAGTTAAATTCTCAACATTGTATCCGTTGTTTTGCATCAAAAACGAAAAGCCGCTATCGAAATCGGAAATATCTTGCAATATGGGGATATCCGGAGTGCTTTCGTTTATTCTATCTCTGCGCTGGCGGAATTTAATTGTTTTCCCCGTATTTAACTTTTGCTTTATTTCATTGAAGATTTTTCCGTTGCTCATATATTGCCGGGTGCGGAATTTGAACCTCTTTGCCCTTTTGTTGTGGTGCAGGTTAAAGCAGAGTAAATCCGGGGTGTCAAAATAAACCGTTTTGTAGCTTTGAATAACGCTATCGTTTATATCAAGCACGGAATAATCGTTTTTAATATTTTCCAAAAAATCAAGGGCATTTTCGGCCCTTAAAACAAATTTGGTATCAAAACGATTTAAAAAGGACATCGCTTTGGACTCCTCAAGAGAAGAGTGCGAAAAGCCCTGCAAAGAGTTTTGAAAAAGCGCAGCTTTAAGATCAATTACCATTTATAGTGCCTCCGGTTTTTTGTATTGTTCCGTCTATATTATCGCTTTTCTTTGATGCAACAGTAATGCTTCCGCCTGTCATTTTCAAAATTTTGTGTACTTTTATGCCGTCGTCGTCTGCTTCAACATCAACATTGCCTGCCGTCATTACAAGGTCTCCGCTAACATTTATTCCCTTTGCCTTGCTTCCGGGGCTTTTTATGGTTAATTTTCCGCCATCAATATATAGGTTATCATCCACCTTTATTCCGGCGGCAGTGCTTGTGTCGGCATTATTCTTATCTTGCGCCCCGTTTGCCAGTATTGCCGTGGTTCCGCCTAAAATTTCCGTATAGCCGGTTGATTTTATTCCCTTTGAGCCGTTGCCCAAAACGCTTATTTGAATTATGGCATTCTCCTTTATGGTGATGGTACCTTCGCTTGATATTCCGTGGGATTTTATGCCTGTGGTTGTGGCAGCAATTTTTCCGCCGGTAATTATTACCGAGTTTGCTTTTTCGCTTTGCAGGGCATCGCCTTTGCTTGCAATTTTTATAACCCCGCCCTTAACCTCAATTTTATCGTTTGCATGAATGCCATCACCGGCGGCTTCGCTGATAATTATTTTTCCGTTTTCTATTTCAAAATCGTTATCTACCACTATTGCGTGGCCAACCTTTGATTTTACTTCCAAAGAGCCGTTACCCGTGAAATAGAGCTTTTTTTCGCTAAAGAACGCACCCTTTTCTGTTTTCTCAACACCAGTTGCTCTTCCCTCTAAATAGTTTTCCTTGCTACTCACCAAGCAGACATTTACCCTTTTGCCCTCTTGAATGTTTATTGCAGGGCCTGAATTGTTCGTGATATTCACACCGTTTAAGTAAAGCCCTGTCCTCTCCTTGCCGTAAACCTTGAGCGAACCGTTTTTCGCCGTTCCGCTTAGAAGCAAATCGTATTCCGCTGTTCCTAAAGTCACGGTCACATTTTCGCCGTTTTTATCTACCGAAACCTCTTCGTAAGGGTTGATTATTTCCGGAGAACCTCCGTTGTTGTATCTGATTTCAATTGGGTTTTCCGGGTCTGGGCACGTAGGTGTTGCCTGCAAATTTTCGCCGGAATTATCAAAAGGCGTCCAGCTAACGTTGCCGGGTTCACTAGGATCATCAGGATCACTGGAAGAGCATGAAACAAATACCCAAAATACAAGCAAAAGCAGCATTTTATACATCATACACTAAAACTACATATTTTTTTTACAAAATGTTAAGAAAATGTTAAGGAAGTGTTAAAAATATCCGCTTTCTACTTCTAATGCTAATTCCATCCAGCCATTCGGCAGCCCTCCTGAGGGTAATTTTCAAATTATTTTCATTTTTCCCCTCTTATTGTTGGTTCGTCACCCCCCAAAGATTGCAACTTTAATTCTGTTGAAGCTCCGCTTCCTAACAAAAAGCTTGTCTTTCCAAGTGCGTTTTTTACGACGGTCAAATACAAAAAGCCAA
>LIUG01000197.1 GCA_001462245.1 Candidatus Fibrimonas termitidis | reverse complement strand
TGAAGCGGCTCCCCATTTGGTATTTCAAGCATTTTTGCAGCGTGTTCTTAACGGCGGCGGTTATATCATTCGAGAGATGGCGCTTGGCACAAAGCGAGCGGATTTATGCGTAGTTTACGATGGTCAAAAGTACCCTATAGAATTAAAGATATTGAGAGCAGAAAAGAGTTATTCGGAGGGCTTGGAGCAGTTGTCAGTTTATATTGACAAGGTAGGCTCAACTGAGGGTTGGCTAGTTCTTTTTGACCGTGATTCCTGTAAGTCTTGGGAAGATAAGCTGTATATGCGTTTTGAGGAGCATAAAGGAAAGCGCATTACAGTTGCGGGGGCGTAGTTCTAAAAAACTGTCTAAAAAACTTGACAAGCCCGGAAATTTTTTCTACATTTGCCTTTATGATGTGGTATAACGTCCCCAATGCGAAAAAAGGAGCCTACGGTGCAGGCCCGGCCTAGCACTTTTTTACAAAGAAATGACATAAAAGTTAACATACGTCAAAAAAATAGTATATTAGACTTGCACCCGTTTTTCCCATCACATAAATCCAGAATTTCCCTTCAACAAAGAGGTTCGTTATGAGCTATAGTAAATATACTCTCGCTCTCGTTTTTGCGTGTTTTTTAGTGAGTGCGTTTGCGCAAGAGCAACAAATAGCCATTTATGTATTCGGCGCCGGTGAAGCCGGCATAAACAAGTCTTTTGGCAACAAACTGCTCGCGACAATTGTGCAAAGCAGCATATATGCGGAGATAAAGGATTCGGAAACCTTTTACAAGGAACTTGCAAAAAACAATGAGGAGGGCATCGGCCAAATTACCAAAACGGCCAAGCAGCACGGTGCGGATTTTGTTTGCATAGTGAGCATGACCAAAGCGCTTGGTGCCTATTCCATCTTGGCCCGCATAATAAAGACCTCCGATTCGGAGGCAATCGGAACAGCCCAGCTAGACCATTCTCTGAATACTCTTGATGACCTCACCAAGGTTTCCAATGAGTTAGTCGATCAGCTTTTTTCAGCCGCAGACCCAAGCGACAGTACCCCAATGGCAGCGGCAGCCAAGGAGGAGTGCGAAAGCAAATCGAACATCAACGAGATAACTTCCAAGATTCAGAATACCTTCATCGCCCAATTGGAGAAGTGTTCCGGTACTCTTGCCAAGGATATGGCTTTGGATGCCATTCCCTTCATAGGCAAGATCTTTGGCAAAAAGAAGGCACAGAAGGAACCAGTGGAGTTTATGAAGGAATGCACGATTGACGGCCTCAAGAAGAAATTGCCAAGCATTGCAGGGGAATATGTTAAGCCTATTGAGGAATTTTTGCAGAATATTATGAGCGCAGCTTCTGCGAGCGGCGGTGGTTTGGATATTAAAAAACTTCCCGGCATTATTAGCGGGCTGAATGTGAATGAGCTTATAGATGAGCTAAAGACGATTGCAGCCAATGATAAGTGCATGGCGGATGAGCCTTATGAGCCGAAAGAGGGTGAGGATGGAGAGGATTCGGATGATGAGGAAGGCGGGAAAATGTTGTCTCTGGGTTTTAGGGCAGGCTTGAATTTTTCGCACTTATACGTAGCAGATTATTATTATAATGGCAGAAGCGGAAGCGGTTCTTATAATCCAACCTTGGGGTTTCAAGCGGGCTTGGTTCTTGACATAGCTGCAAGTGATTGGTTTCATGTTCAGCCCGGCGTTATGTATATCCAAAAAGGTGCGGAAGATAATTATGGCACTGTTGCGACTTCGCACAATATTGAAATTCCGTTGTTGCTTTCGCTTAAGTTTTCTGCGCTCAGGCTTAATGCCGGCCCGTATTTGGGTATATGCCTGAGTGGGGATTATATTGAATGCGGCGATATTGATATTGGTATCAGCACGGGCTTTGGCTTTGATATAGGGATGTTTTACATAGGCATGTTTTATGACTATGATTATTCCAACCGTACATTTGGCTTAAATTTTGGGGTAAATCTATGAAGAAGCTTTTGTTTTCTGTGTGCGCTGTTTTAGCGATTTTGGGTTGCGGCGGCGAGAATGTGGATGAACTGCCGCCGTTTAAAGACCGGGTTGGTATTGTTAGCAGTGGCGGTGACAATTCCAGTTCGTCCGGTGGATGCCCCAATCCGTACCTTTCGGGTAAATCGATGTCCTGTGGCGGTCAATCCTACAGGACTGTGAATATAAATGGGCGAGTTTGGATGGCGGAGAATTTGAATTACACCCCCGACACAGGCACTTCCGACTGCTACGGCAGCAACTCTGCCAACTGCATTAAATATGGCCGCTTATATGATTGGTCAACAGCTAAGACGGTTTGCCCGGCGGGCTGGCATTTGCCAAGCGATGAGGAATGGACAGCATTGATTGATTTTGTTGAAAGCTATAGCGGTTGTTCTTCTTGTGCGGGAGTAGAATTGAAGTCAGAGACAGGCTGGTATTATAATTACGGCGAGGACACTCACGGGTTTTCGGCTCTCCCCGGCGGCTACGGCATCTCGGATAGTGTTTTCAGCTATATCAGCGAATACGGTTCTTGGTGGAGTTCCACCGAGCTTAAAAAGGCTAGCAACACCGCCTACAGCTATATCATGTACTACAGCTACAGCGGCGTGTACAGTTACTATGACGACAAGTCTAGCCTGCTCTCTGTGCGTTGTGTCCAAAACTCACCTTGAAGCGGGTGGTTGCTTTTTCTACCTTACCCTAAATGCCTCAAAAATACTTCAACATAGCCGGTCCCTGCCACCCAAACAAGCACTATATGCTAGCCCCTTTGCGCAATATGGGCAAAGAAGTGGCAAATTTAATAGACCAAGAAAGCTATTTTGTTATCCACGCCGCAAGGCAGAGCGGGAAAACTACGCTTTTGTGGGAGCTTACGGACAAAATAAATGCGGAAGGCAGATATCACGCTCTGTATTGTTCTTTGGAAGGAATGCAAGCATTTACAGAACTGGAAAAAGGCATTCCCGCTATTGTAAAAAGCATAAAGATTGCCCTTAGTGATTATAATATGCCCAGTGGTTTTGCAGAAAATGCGGATTACAGCGATACTGCCAATGTGTTGAGAACATCGCTCAGCGCATATTGCAAAAGTTTAGACAAGCCTTTAATAGTTCTCTTTGACGAATCTGACTGCCTCAGCGAAGGCACCTTAATTACTTTTTTAAGGCAACTGAGAAATGGCTATATAAACAGACCAAGAATTCCCTTCGTTCATACCATCGCATTGGTTGGAATG
>LIUG01000196.1 GCA_001462245.1 Candidatus Fibrimonas termitidis | reverse complement strand
TTTGACATTACACACAATTCACGCTTAAAACGTGCGAGTTATACACATAATTTACGCAATTTTTTGTATATTTTGAAATATGCAGAGAAAAGCGTATGATGATTTATTGAAATGGAAAGAATCCCAAAGCCGTAGGCCTTTGATGATTTACGGTATTCGTCAGGTTGGCAAAAGCTGGCTTATGAAAGATTTTGGGGCAAATAATTATAAAAATGCGGTGTATGTGACATTTGACAACAACCCTAGGGCCAAGGCTATATTCAACGATGATTTTGATACCAAACGCATAATCCAAGAATTGGAAATTGAAGCCAATGAAAAAATAACCCCGGGTGAAACCTTGATTATTTTGGATGAAATTCAAACATGCAAACGAGCTATAACATCCTTAAAATATTTCAACGAAGATGCCGGTGAATATCATGTAATGACCGCCGGAAGCTTGCTCGGCGATGCTAATACGGGTTTTCCTGTTGGCAAAGTTGACAGGATAACCATATATCCGATGAATTTTTTGGAGTTTTTAATTGCTATTGGCGAAGAACGTTTTGCCAAATTAATTCAAGATTTGGATTTCAAAACAATTTCAACGTTTGCGGATAAAATATCCGACCTTATGAAGCTGTATTTTTATGTTGGCGGAATGCCTGCTGCTGTAAAAAAATATGTTGATACGCGTTTTTTGCCGGATGTTCAAGATATTCAGCATAGCTTGGTAAATGATTATTATGCCGATTTTGCAAAACATGTTCCCAAAGAAGATATAGCCAAAGTCCGCAAATTATGGGATTCCATTCCTTTGCAGTTGGGCAAGGAAAACAAGCGATTTTTATATTCCGATTTAAAAAAAGGAAGCCGTGGCCGCAATTACGAAATAGCTTTGCAGTGGCTTTTGGATGCCGGCATGGCACATAAAATTTGCCGCATAAGCCGTCCGAATATGCCGTTAAAAGCGTATGCGGAAGAGAATATTTTCAAGTTATACATGCCGGATATAGGCTTATTATCTTCTATAACCGCTTTGGATTTACGTGCTTATCTTGAACCTAACAATGCGATATTCAATCATTGCAAAGGTGTTTTGGCAGAGCAGTTTGCATTGCAGGAATTGAAAGCCTGCAACGAAAGATTGCCCATATATTTTTGGGCCAACGAAACAAACAGAGCAGAGATAGAATTTATTTTGCAATCAAGCAATAAAATTATCCCCGTGGAAGTAAAATCCGGCAAGAGCGTTAAATCCGAGAGTTTGCGTTCTTATGCTTCAAAAGAGGATTTCGCTGTGGAAATAGCCGTAAAAGCTTCGTTGCAAAATTATAATGTGGTAAATAATGCGTATGGCACAGGGTGTGAGTTGCATAATGTTCCTTTGTATGCGATTGGGAGTTATTTTAGGATTTTATAGCGTTTTTTTGAGATGTAATGAGATTAAACATTTTCTATATTACCCTCATGCGCTACTTCATTTTTCCAGCCCTTTTAGCCGTTTTGCTCGGTTGCAATGCCGCTGAATATGACCCTAAAGTTGTTTTGGGGCATGAATGGAATGCCACGGCAAAGGTTGTGGCAGATACTGCTTCCGTGTTCAAGGCCAACGATATAATAGTTATCCAAATGGATAACGGCAACAAGCCTTTTAAATCTCTTGAAGTTGAACTCAGGGTTTACCAAGGAGAAACAGACCGCATTTTGTTCAAACGCTCCCAGCCGGTTAAAAGCAACGATGCCATAGCCGTATTAAAAGGCCCGGATTCCAAACCCTTAACCGCAAGGGAAATTCTGCGAACCGCCACCCCGGGCATTTACCGCATAGCCTTCGCCGTAGGCGATTCCATTATAGCAGAAAAGAGACTGGAACTGATAAAATGAACTACTCTCTACTCTCAACTCTCAACTCTCAACTAACCATAATATTCGCACTCTTCTTAATCTCTTGTTCCGGCGAAAAAACCGTAACTATAAATTACAATTTGGCCTCTCCTGTTAAGACTGAGGTTTTTGCTCAAAGCAACTATTCTACAATGGATGGCGATATTGAGCAGGTTGGCACAATAATCAAAATATATTATACAAGCGAGTATAGCCAAAACGAGAATATGCTTTATTTGGATAGGGTATATACTTCCGATGCTTCCGAGGGTTATTTAAAGAAGTCTCATCCGGGCGAGCTTGCTTACCGAACTCCGAATTTAAAGCTCACTGCGCAGGGGTTAAAAGTTATTGATATTAAAGGCTACGAAGATTTTGATTCCGCTGTGGTGGCAAAGGTTTCCATACCGGATAGGTGGAGGAAGCAAATTAGCCGGATGACTCGTCAGATAGATTTGGATCGGATTGAGAGGCGACGTTGGGAAATAACCCATTTGCTTTTGGGAGAAATTCCTTTGAATACGAATGTGACGGAGATGCTTGCGGCTCAGGGTCGTTTGCCGGTGATGCCTAATGTTCAGATAGATTCCGTGTTGACAAAGGGCATAAGGAATATAAATGGGAAGAAATGCCTTGAATATACGGTTTTTTTGCAGGAGAAGGACCCTTTTCCATATTTTATATGGGAGCAGCATGTTAATAGCGTTAAGAGCGGTATGCCTTTTAAGAGTTATGCCCCGAGGGAGGCTGTGTATCAAAATCGGTATAATGTGGCTTTAAATCTTGAAAACGGCATTCCTTGTTTGGAATATGAGTTAAAATTCGGCGTTCATGGTATGCAAAACCCCGAATCCGGCGATTCTGTGACATTCAAAAGCCAGATTTCGCATGAAAGATTTTATAATTAACCGGTCTTTACCTTAAAAAAATCACCTTTTTGTCATTTTTCTTTGCCGTTTTGTCAATAAATTATATATATTAAAAATGAAATAGTTTTTACAAAACGGAGGTTTTATGAGAAAGCGGTATTTATTGCCGATTTTCGTGGTAGCAGGGCTTGCGCAAGCAGGGACGGGTCTTTGCCTAATTGACGGGGTTACAGCTTATTGTGAATGGGATGCTTGCAATCCTATTAATCTGTTATATGCAGAAAATCCAAGCACTGCGACTTGTCAGGGTGAAGTTGATAACTGTGCCAATTATGGTAAGTTGAGTAAGAATTCGAGTTGCAGCGGTACAGGTCTCGCATTAGGTAGCTACACAGTATCTGAAGAAGAGGGTGAAGCTGATGAGATATGCACCGGTTATTACTGCGATTGGGGCTCTTGCAGTGTTATTACCACAGATAAAGCCGGTAATAATGGTAGTGTAGTTGCCACTTGCTCGGCGGCAATTGAGAATTGTTCTAAGAATAGCTCTAGCAAAACAGTATATTCCAATGCCACTTGTACCACTCCTCATCCCGATGTTACCCCAGGCGTGAATTGCAACGCTTGGTGCAATTGGGGCAGCAGTTGCACTCCGGTAGCCCCGGATGATTGTTCAGGTGTTACGGGCGACTGCACTCCTACCACTACTTGTGCTGAGGCAATTGCAAATTGCGCTACTAATAGCCCCAGCAATACGGCATATTCCAATAGCACTTGCACTCAAGCAATCACCGCAGTTCTTCCCGGAGCTTCGCTTGCGAGTTTGACGGTTTTGGTCAACGGAGGCAGTTTGCATATATCTTCGTCAAAAGAAGCTGCCGTGTCTTTATTTGATATGCAAGGCAAACAGTTATTCAGCACAAAGGTTGCTGCCGGCTACAGTGTTCTTGCTTTGAAGGAGCAGAAAACAGGCCTCTACTACGCCGTTGTTCAATCCGGTGCAGAAAAGCAGGTTGTTAAAGTAGTTGTTAGATAAAAAGAGATGATGCCAAAGCCGCTCTGAATTCGTTAATTCGGGGCGGTTTTGTTTTTTGTATATTACAAGTATGGAGATCGGGCAGATATTCGCTTATGTAGGTGGTTTAGCTGGAGTAGCTGCCGTACTGACCGTTTTCGTAAACCATTTCAGATACAAGCGGGAAAACAACCTAGAAACCTTGCAAACCCAAATACAAGCCATGCAAGCGGATTCAAAAAGCAACGCCGAGGCATTCCGTGCTCAAATGCAAGCCATGCAAACAAGCTTTGACAGCCGGTTGGAATCCATGCAGGTTGAATCTAAGAACGGTTCGGAGGCATTCCGAGCTCAAATGCAAGCCATGCAAACAAGCTTTGACAGCCGACTTGAATCTATACAAGTTGAATCTAGGAACAGTTCAGAGGCATTCCGAGCTCAAATACAAGCCATGCAAATAGGCTTTGACCTGCAGCTAAAGGCTCTTACCGAATCTGTCAATTCATGGAAAGGCTTGTGGGAAGCCGCTACGCTGGAAATCAGGGATTTAAAGGCGGAAATTAAGGAGCTTAGGGAAGAAAACGACAAGCTACGCACGGAAATAGTGGAACTTAAAGGGCAGCTTAAAGAGCATTACAAGCTGGCATAAGAAAATAGGAAGATGCCAAAGCCGCTCTGAATTCGTTAATTCGGTCGGCGTTTGGCTTTCTGTATGGATTTGCCCAAAAACAAAAAATATTTTTGCATCCCCCTTGACAAACCTCCTTTTCTTTTTCTATAGTAAACGCTGATT
>LIUG01000195.1:13239-24491 GCA_001462245.1 Candidatus Fibrimonas termitidis | reverse complement strand
GAGTCAACAGCGGCGGCACAATCATCAATAGCTATTATGATAAAGACAAGAGCGGAGCAACTGGCTATTATGGCACCGGCTTGACCACAGATAAAATGAAAGATATTTTTACCTATATCGCTGGCAATTGGGATTTTGATTTAACTTGGGCTATTGTTCCTTCCATAAACGACGGTTATCCTATTTTGCAATCTCAATTGAAAGAATTAAAGCGACTTCTAGGAAACATAACCGTCAGCATAGTTGACTCCGTAAGATATGTCTGTAATGGTAGCAAGATAACCCCCGAAGTGCTCGTCATTTACAACTCCGAATCAATCACCCTTGCAAAAAACCGAGATTACACCATCCACTACGGCGACAACGCTAGTGTCGGCACAGGCACAATAATCATAAACGGCATCGGCAACTACATCGGTGCTGTCATCAAAACCTTCCCAATCGTTCAGGAATGGGACGGCACGGCAGATACAACTTGGTACACAAATAATAAAGATGCAACTGAATATACCATAAGCACCGCTGAGGAGTTGGCGGGGTTGGCTAGGTTGGTGAATGGGAACGGAGGTAACGGCACTTATGATATGGAAGGCAAAACAATTAAACTTGGCAATGATATTACCCTTAACGATACTACATATTGGAGAAATTGGGCTACTAGCAATTCTGGGTTAATGCAGTGGACGCCCATAGGATCTTTCAGAGGAACCTTTGACGGCGATGGTTATACTGTAAGCGGAGTGTATATCAATGGAAGTAGCGGTAGTGGCTTGTTCGGATATAACTCTGGCACAATAAAAAATCTTGGAGTTGTAGCTTCGTATATCAATGGAGTCATCTATGTAGGTGGCTTGGTGGGAATCAATCAAGGCACCATCATCAACAGCTACGCGACTGGGAATGTGTCGGGAACCGGACAGTATAGTTATGTAGGTGGCTTAGCGGGATACAACAGCAATGGCACCATCATCAACAGCTACGCGATTGGGAATGTGTCGGGAATAAATATAAATCGTGTAGGCGGCTTGGTGGGAATGAACGAAAGCAGTACCATCACCAACAGCTATTACGATAGTGGAACAAGCGGTCAAAATGATACCGGCAAAGGAATTCCCAAAACAACCCAATATATGCAAAGCGAAGAATTTATTGAAACTTTGCAATTAGTAGCAGGATTTCTGTCTGCTAGTGCCTGGATTTACTCTGAAGGCAAATACCCAAAATTAAGCAATGCAATTGCTGCCCATTATTTAAAAGGAGAAGGCACAGAGAAAAATCCTTATATAATAGAAACAAAAGGACAATTGAATGCTTTTTCTTTGGCTGTGAATTTTAGGATATCCTATAGCGGAAAATACCTTAAACTTGGCAAAGATATTGCCGTCAATGATACGACAGATTGGCAAAATTGGAATGAAGAAACTGTAGAATTAACACAATGGATTGCAATAGGAAACGTTAGCTATTCATTCCAAGGAACCTTTGACGGCGATGGTCATGTTATCAGCGGCATTTATATTAACTCCACGAGTAATAATCAAGGCTTGTTTGGATATAACGAAGGAACAATAAAAAATCTCGGAGTGATGGCTTCGTATATCAAGGGATACAGTTCTGTAGGTGGCTTGGCGGGCACCAGTAATGGCGGCACCATCATCAACAGCTACACAATGGGAAATGTGGTGGGAACAAGTTATGTAGGTGGCTTGGTGGGATTTAACTCTGATGGTACTAGTGCCATCATCAACAGCTACACAACGGGGAATGTGTCAGGAGCTGGAGATTATGTAGGCGGTTTGGCGGGCCATAGTTACGGCACCACCACCAACAGTTACGCAACGGGAAATGTGTCGGGAACAAACCGTGTAGGCGGCTTGGTGGGATACGGAGGCACCACCATCAACAGCTACGCAACGGGAAATGTGATGGGAACTGGAGATTATGTAGGAGGCTTGGTAGGATACAACTACTCTGGTATCATCATCAACAGCTACGCAACGGGGAATGTGGTGGGAACAAATAATGTAGGTGGTTTGGTGGGATATAAAGGCTACAGTACCATCGCCAACAGCTATTACGACAGTCAAACTAGCGGTCAAACCGATACCGACAAAGGAAATCCCAAAACAACAGGATATATGCAAAGCCCGGAATTTGCTAATATTTTACGACGCGGAGCAATAGCAATATTTTCTGCCAATGCAGAAATTTACGTCTCGAGCAACTATCGCTATTCCAATACATGGGTTTACACATCGGGTGGCTATCCAACATTAAGCAATACAATTATCAATATTGGTAGCTTTTTTGCCAGAGGAGACGGTACAGACGGAAATCCTTATATTATAGAGACAAAAGAGCAATTGGAAGATTTTTCTTTTCTTGTAAATTCATACTTATCCTCCTTTAGCGATGAATATATCAAACTCGGCAATGATATTACTCTTAATGATACTACACATTGGAGAGATTGGGATGGGAACACTGGATTAAACCAGTGGGCAGCAATAGGGGCAACAAGTTCCTCTTCATTCCGAGGAACCTTTGATGGCGATGGCTATGTTGTTAGCGGTGTTTATATCAACAACTCAAATGATAATCAGGGCTTGTTCGGATATAACAAAGGCACAATAAAAAATCTAGGAGTGGTAGCTTCGTATATCAAGGGAGGTAGCATTGTAGGCGGTTTGGTGGGATTAAACGACTACGGCATCATCACCAACAGCTACGTAACAGGGAATGTAGAGGGAATTTCCTATGTAGGTGGCTTGGTGGGATTAAACGATTATGGCACCATCACCAACTGCTATGCTACTGGAAATGTGAAGGGAACCAGAAATAATGTAGGCGGCTTGGTGGGATTCCACCGTGGCACCATCACCAACTGCTATGTTACTGGGAATATGTCTGGAAACTCCAGTGTAGGCGGCTTGATAGGAAACAACAATGGTGGCACCATCACCAATAGCTATGCCGCGGGGAATGTGGAGGGAATAGGAAATGATGTAGGTGGTCTAGCGGGAAACAACTATGGTACCATCACCAATAGCTATGCTGCGGGGAATGTGGAGGGAATAGGAAATGATGTAGGTGGCCTAGCGGGAAGCAACTATGGCACCATCACCAACAGCTATTATGACAGTGAAACAAGCGGTCAAAATGATATTGGCAAAGGAATTTCAAAATCATCGGCAGAGATGAAAACCCAAACTACCTTTGCCGATTGGGATTTTGATGCAATTTGGAGAATTAACTCTGAAATAAATAACGGCTATCCGCATTTGCGGGCATTCTTTGAATCGGTATCTATTCCATGCGAAGCTTACTACGAGCACAACGAGAATTACAAATGTGTACCTATCACATACACTATAACTTACGACTTAGACGGCGGAATAATATCATCAGCCAATCCTGCGAGTTACACTGTTGAGACTTCTGTCTTTACGCTGAGCAACCCGTCTAAAACTGGTTACACATTCGCGGGTTGGACAGGAGCGAATGGCGCAACTCCACAGACAACTGTGTCTATCGCACTGGGAAGTTTTGGCAACAAAAATTATACAGCGAACTGGACACTCAATACCTACACAGTGACATTCATTGACCATGACGGCATGGAACTGTCGCAGCAGACAGTGAACCACGGCTCGGCTGCCATCGCTCCGGCAACCGCTCCAACAAGAGCAGGCCACACATTCACAGGCTGGGATGTTGAGTTTGGTAATGTCACAAGCGACCTAACCGTTACAGCACTGTATACGGACGACTTGCAACCCACCTACACTGTAACTTTTGTAGATTGGAACGGTGCAGTACTAAAAACACAAATCGTAAATGAGAACACGGCTGCCATCGCTCCAACCGCTCCAACAAGAGAAGGCTATACATTCATCGGCTGGGATGTTAACTTTAACAATGTCACAAGCAACCTAACCGTTATGGCGGTGTATGAGATAACCTCCTACACTGTTACATTTGTGGACTGGAACAGCACAATACTAAAAACGCAAACCGTAAATCATGGCTCCTCAGCAACTGCCCCAACCACTCCAACAAGAGTTGGCTACACATTCTCCGGCTGGGACAAAGCGTTTAGCAATGTTACTGACGACTTAACCGTTACGGCATTGTATACAGACGACTCGCAACCCACTTACACCGTCACCTTTGCAGACTGGAACGGCACAGTGCTAAAAACGCAAATCGTAAATGAGAATACTGCTGCCATCGCCCCAACCGCTCCCACAAGAGAAGGCTACGCATTCACTGGCTGGGATAAAACGTTTAGCAATGTTACTGGTGACCTCACCGTCACAGCACAATATATTAAAACCCACACTGTCACCTTTGTGGACTGGGACGGCACAGTGTTAGAAACCCAAACCGTAAACGAAAGCTCCTCAGCTATTGCCCCAACCGCTCCCATAAGAACGGATTACACATTCACTGGCTGGGATGTTGAATTTGACAATGTCACAAGAAACCTCACTGTTATGGCGGTGTATGAGGCAATAACCCCCACTCTCCCACCCCAAATCGCCACCAACAACCATCTCACGCAAACCCAAAACGCCCTAAACCTAACCACAAAAACCAACGCAACAATAGAACTTTACAACCTAAGCGGCAACCTAATCAGCCGACAAAACTATACTGCCGGCAACCACAGCATATCGCTTAGCCATTTGCCAAAGGGGATGTATATTGTAAAAGCGTCGTTTGGCAGCGGGAAGGAAGTGTTGAGGGTGGCGGTTAGGTAGGCACTGATATACTAAATTTGTTATATTATACTTATGGCGAAAAAGATAAAGTTCTTCGCAGAAATCAAAAGCCCGCCGTTCGAAAGCGAGGTGCGTTTAGAGATTGGGGGAACTTTGCGCTCGTTTCAAGAAGGGGAAATTCCGGGAGAGCCTATGGTTAAGCCTATTCATCAGGTAGGCAAACTGTGTTATGAGATACGGTACAAAACGGTGCAACATAACTGGCGAGTTTATTTGGCGATACGAACTGATATAGTGGTTTTGGTTATTGAAGATAAAAAATCCGATTCAATATCAAAATCCACTATTAAAACTTGCAAAAGCCGCTTGCATTTGTATGAGCAGGCGGAAAGAGAATTAAAAAAGGAGGCTTTATGAGCAAACGCAAAATGTCGGAGAAAGAATTTTGGGAATCCAAGGGCTGGAAAAGCTATGACACAGCTTGGGAGGCGGTAGGCATGGCTCCGGAAGAAGCGGAACTTGCGGAAACGAAGTTTCAGATGGCACGTAAAGTAAAAGAATTGCGTTCTGCAGGTGGTATTACGCAAACGGAGCTTTCGGCTAGAATGGGAACTTCCCAGCCACGCATTGTCGCTTTGGAAAATGCGGAGCATACTACTCTTGATTCATTTTTTCAAGCGTTCCGCGCTTTGGGTGTCTCAGCCCGGGAGTTTGGTAAAATGTTCGGTGTGCGCAAGTCGGCTTAACCCCAGCATATCGCTTAGGCATTTGCCAAAGGGAAGGAAGTGTTGAAGGTGGCGGTGAGGTAAGTGCTTTTCATTTTGTATATTTTGAACATGGCAACTGAATTTATGGGAAAAATCCCGGCAAGATATCGAGAAGATATTAGAAAAGCAACTGATTTCCTCAAAAATGAAGGATGTAAAGTTTTTTTATTTGGGTCTATGGTAACGGGTAAAATTCATAACAATTCCGATGTAGATATCGGAATATCGGGACTGCCACCGAAAAAGTTTTTCAGAATATATGCAGACTTGGATAAAAAAATGTCAAGCAAAGTAGAGCTAGTTGATTTTGATATTCATAAAGATTTCTACAATCTTCTCAATTCTTTGGGCGAGGTGATTGAGGTTGAATAATAAGCTGAAGGTAAAATTGCTATTTGAAATTCAGGCATTTTATTCGACACGCTTATGGATTTCAATTGGAATGGTCTGTAATGGAAGATTTGGTAAACAAAATAGAAAATGTGTGGAACTATGCAAAGGATGGTATAAATAAGTTTATAGAGGTTGAAATTCATCTCTGAGCATAGATACCAACGCCAAGCCTTGCCTACCTTGCCGGCAACCACAGCATACCGCTTAGCTATTTGCCAAAGGTAAGGAAATTAACGGACATAGGCATGACCGTGGGCTGCCTAAAAGCTTTTCCCGAAAAACCAAATCAAATACTACCAATCCTTAAAGAAGCCGGCTTAGATGCGGCATTTCCTGACTTAAAAGAATGTGATGCGCTATTCAACCCCGAAAAGAAATTTTGCTAATTCCGAAACACATGGCTGTAGCTTTCAGGACGCTTTGGCAAACGCTGATCCCACCATTACTACTTCTTCTTCCCCTTAACAATCTTCGCTTCAATAACCTTGCCTTTCTCTCCGCTACTATCTGGGAGGGCTGCTTTGCGGCTTATCAGCATGTATTGAGCTACGCTCCATATATTGGAAATTGTCCAATAAAGAACCAAACCGCTCGGCATTACCGAACTGAATACGAACATCATCGCCGGCATCATCCATACCATCATTTTTTGATTTGGGTCTGTGATGGTCTGCTTTGTTTGGAGCCAAGTGGTGACTACCATTATAAACGGCAAAATCGCAACCCCTTCCGGCATAAGGTAAGGAATGCTGAACCCGCTCCACACAATATCGCTCTTTGAAAGATCGCTAATCCATGCGACAAACGGAGCTTCCCGAAGCTCTATTGACCTGCCCAGAACTATAAACAAACCTATGAAAATCGGCATCTGCAAAAGCATAGGCAAACAGCCCGCAAACCCGCTGAACGGCGAAATTCCGTGCTTTGCATAAAGCTTCATTATCTCTTCTTGCTGGGCACGCATATCGCCACGGTTCTTCGCCCGAATAGCATCCAACTCCGGTTTTAAAACCATCATTGAGCGGGTGGAACGTATCTGCTTTAAGGCCAAAGGAGTGGTTACAATCTTTACCAAAATTGTCAAAAGAATAATTGAAACTCCGTAGTTGGGTATTATGGAATAAAAAGCGTTCAGTATTTGCAAAAGAAGGCCGCACAGCCACACAAACCATTTGTCTGCACCCATCCATTCCCAACCGCTGACTATAATTTTCTCATAGCCTTGACCCATATTCTCAATCTCTTTCCAATGAAGCGGCAAAATTGTGAAATCCACCGCAATGGAGTCATGTTCCGGCATATTATCCGTTATTGTCAAAGCATAGGTACCCGGGTCTTTTTCATTTCGCTTTTCTTTTATGGGTTCCGCGCCGAGAGATGCTTCGCTTATGCCGTCAAAGTTTATTATGCCCGCTATGTATTTTCGCCTCAGTCCAAACCACAATGCTTTGCCCTGTTCACGATTAAACCATGTTTGCTTTGTCACGGTTTCCCTATCCACATTGTAAGTGTTGTTCAAAATAACTTCGCTGAACAGATAATTCATCCCAAAAGATTTGCCAACCGGAATTTCTTCGGTTTCCCTCATCCCGCCTTTCCAGCTCAAGGTGTAAAGTTTAGAGGCAAAACCCTTTATTCTTGTTATATGCTTAACGGAAAAACCTTCCTTTGTGAATTTGTATTCCCTAATCACCACCCGCCCCTTTTCATCCTTCCATTCAAAAGCAATGGTTGCGGAATCTTTCACAACAATATTATCCGTGGCAATTTCACCGACCGAAAAAGCGATATCGCTAAAATCCGCCTTGTCAAAGCTGATGCTCAACGCACCGGCTTCTTTGTTCTGCAAAAGTTCCGGGAAATTCCCAAGGCTATCCGCCAAGGTTTTGGGAACTATGCTCGTGATCTTTGCCCCGATGGAGTTTAAAGTCATCCAAAAACGGTCTGTTTCAACACGAATTTCCTTGATGCTCGGCTGTGCATCTTTTTCCTCCGCGATGTCCTCTGCCGGTTCGTCCGCAAAAGGGGAATCCTGTTCGGCGGCTGCGGGTGCAGGTGCAACCGGAGCCGTGAACTCCGGAACGCCGTGAGGCTTTTCGCCTTTTACGGCAGCGAGAGAATCTTGCTTTGCTTTTTCCAAAGCGAATTCTTTTGCCCTTTTTTGCATCTCTGCTTGCGCAATTTCCTGCTGCTTGTTGGAATTATTTATAGACCACACAAATAGGAGGACTATTAAAATTATACCTATGATCGTATTCTTGCTCATTCATACCTCAAAGCTTCAATGGGATCCAGCCTTGCAGCCTTGCGTGCTGGGTACCACCCAAAAAAAACGCCGGTTGCAAAACAAACGGAAAAACTGATTATAATACTCGATACGGTGATGCTCACCGGCCAGTTGGCGAAAAATTTGACTATATAAGAAGCAAAGGCTCCTAGAGTAATTCCTACAAAGCCGCCGGTTAAGCTTATTAAAACAGCCTCAAACAAGAACTGCATTAAAATATCAAAACCTCTAGCTCCTATTGCCATGCGGAGTCCGATTTCTCTGGTGCGCTCCGTTACGGAAACATACATTATGTTCATAATGCCTATGCCGCCAACAAGAAGGCTTATGCCGGCTATGGCGGTTAAAACTACGGTTAAAAGATTTGCCGTGCTGGAAACCATATCCAAAATTTCTTGCTGGGTTTGAATTCTAAAGGAGTCATTGCCGGGAGGCAGTTTATGCTCTTCGGTTAAAATTTCCTGAGCCTCTTCTACAGCAAGGGGTGCGCTCTGCTCGTCTATGGCAGCAGCATAAATTTGCTGAACATTTGTCGATGCCAAAACACGCCGCTGAACGGCGGCAAACGGAGCCAAAATAATATCATCTTGATCTTGGCCAAAACCGCCGGTGCCCTTGCTTTTCAAAGTGCCTATCACCTTAAATGGAATGTTTTTGAAGCGTATTGATTGCCCAACAGGGTCTGTTCCGGGGAATAGGTTATCTGCCACGGTTTTTCCTATAACGCAAATCTTCGACATGTTCGCTTCGCCCTCAAACATAGCACCGTCTTCTATTTCGTAGCCGCGAATTTGCAGATATTCCGGCCACACGCCTGTCATTGAGGTTGGCCAATTTGCACCAGCTGCCACAGCTTGGCTCCTGTTGGAAACTATCGGCGAAAAAGCAACCATATATTCGGATTTTTCACGCAGGGCATATACATTGCTCACACTGAGCTGCACAGCGGCGGCCCCATCCAGCCGCACTCCGCTTACCGAGCGGTTGTTGGGGAAAATCATTACAACATTTGCGCCCAAGCTCCCGATTTGCTCCTTTATGGACTGCTTGCTCCCCTCACCTATAGCCACCATTGTAATTACCGCAGCGACGCCAATAACAATGCCAAGCACAGAGAGAAAGGTTCTCATTCTGTTCCTCACCAAAGCTTTGAAGGCTATGCGCAAAAGGGCAAAGGGAGTCATGGGGGGAATTTACTAATTTTCAAAAATGCTTTACGACAAAACAAGGGAGAAGCCGGTGGCAGAGACCCCTGAGGAGTTTGTGAGGCAGACCTTGGTCAACTGGCTGGTTGAAAAATTAAATGTGCCGGAATCCTTGATAAAAACCGAATTCGCCCTTTCGCAACTTGTTCAAACCGAAAAAGGCCGTTTGGATATTATAGTTGCAAACCCAAAAAGCGCAGACTTAAGAACCCCCTGGCTCTTAGCGGAGTGCAAAGCCGGCAAAACCGATTTGCAAAGTTTGGAAGCACAGGTAAACAAATATTTGCGCATAGTGCACCCCACGCATATTATATTAGCAATAGGCAACGAATGGCATTTTTTATCAAAAAAAGGAAATCGATACGAAATAGTCAGCGAAATCCCCGTATTTAACTATATTTAACACAGGGACATACTCCGGGGGTATACATGTCGATAGCAGTAACCACGTCCGCAAATCGCTTTTCTATGAACGGCGTTATTTTCAAGGATTATATAAACCTAGACAGGGTTTTAGAGGTGTCTTTGTGCAAAGACAGGTATTATAGCCGTTTTGATATGCTCTTCTATTTTTCGCTTGGCACGAGAAATGCAAGCTACACAGACGAGACTTTGCTCCGCGTAGGCCCTTTTTCAAACAATTTTTTGGATAGGGCAGAGAAACTAATTGCGCGTCTTCTGGTTGAAAAGGATATGGTTTTTAATATTGAAGAAGAATTGCTCGGCAAGGAAGAGAACATAATAACCAACTTGCAAGAGGTTAAACAGGAAGAAGGCGAATTTGCGAATCAGGCAAAAACCATAGCGGTAGAGGCAGCAAAAAAAATGAAAGCCGAAGGCTTGCCCGTGGAAATCATATGCAAAACGCTGGGACTTAGCGAAGTTGAGTTTAATACTTGATGTTATTCGCTCCTCTTCATGATAATCCAGTTCTTGAAAAACGGGTCGTCAAATTCATAGTTTTTGCCCTTTATAACATAGCCGCGTGTTATCAACCGTGCAAGTCCGCTGTAAACGGTGCTTTGGGGGAATGAAGCGGCCGGCAATTTTCCTTGTATTGCAAGGCTTATCAGGATTTTTTTGTCTGTTTTGCTGATTGTGTTCCAAAGCCGTTCATAGTCGGTGCTGTGAATTGTTATTATGTCTTTTACAACAAGCGGCAATATGTCTTTTTTATACCTCTCCTTTTCCAAAAAAGAAAAGCAGTAAAATGCAAGCTGCTGTGTATAATAAGGGTGCAGCTCTGTAAATTCCAAAATTTCCTTTGATATGGCTTCGCTTCTGTTTGTGATTTTGTCAAAACGATTTTTCAGGTAATCAAAAAAATCGCTGTAAGGAATTTTATCCAAATCCATGAGATAACCGAAGTGATAGAATGGCGATTTTTTGTTTTCAAAAATAGCTTTCATCATAGATTCCAAACTGCCTAAAAAAACATAATTCACATTCTTGTGGTGCTGGATTATTGCTCTAAGCTGCTTGGGCAAATTTTTGTCCAAATACACAATGTCCTGAAATTCGTCTAAAACAACAATAGGTCTGTTGCCTTTTTTGCCCGTTTTTTCAATAAGGTTCAAAACATCTTCCAGCGGAGCAAGTTTATTGTTTGCAGAAGGAGCAAAAGAAACTTCCATGCCACTAGTTTGCGGATTCAACTCCAGTGTTGGCACAATTCTGAAATTGGCAAAAAAATGCTTTACGCTTTCCCATTTGTTTATGCTCAAAAATTTTTTAAGGAGTTGCGTTGCCAAATCGGAAACATCGGTGGTCAACTGCAAGTCCATATAAATCACGGGTCTTGAAAGCGAACTCGTAACCTTGTTGATCAAGGATGTTTTTCCATAACGGCGTGGAGATATTAGAACCAGATGATTGC
>LIUG01000195.1:0-13122 GCA_001462245.1 Candidatus Fibrimonas termitidis | reverse complement strand
GAGATATTAGAACCAGATGATTGCTGCTTGCAAGCACATTTTTTGCATTTTCGAATTCTTTTTCCCTGTCGGTAAAAAAATCCTCGCTCACAACAGAACCGAATTTAAACGGATTAGCCATATAATAACCTCATGAAAACTACGAAAAATATAGTAATTTTTACTACGAAATTTTTCGTTACGAAATTTTTCGTAGTATTATAATCATAGCTAAACTCCGGATTATTTATTCAAAGCCGCAATAGATACCTTCTTAACGCCTGCTAAAGTGCAGGCATCTATTACGGATACCAGTTTACCTGTTATGGCATCTTTATCGGCTATTAAAACGGCTTCACGCTCCGGGTTTTTGGCTAAAATTCCTTTGAGAACATCGCTTAAACCCGCCAAGTCCACCTGACGCTCATCTATGTGTATTGTGCCGTCTCTGGTTATGGCTATTAAAATGTTTTCCTTTTCCAGTTGGTTTGCGGTTTGTGCTTGCGGCTTGCTAACCTCAACACCTGTTTCTCTTGTGAAGGTGCTTGTGACCACAAAAAATATGAGCAGAATAAATACCATATCCATCAAAGGGCCAATATCGATGTTGGCTTCTCTTTTTTGCTTTGGCTTAAATTCCAAAAAATCCACGTCATTTGCCATGTTTTTCCGCCAGTCTGTGGTTTAGCAAAAGCAAGGGAAAAGCTATAATCAGCCCGCTTTGCGTTGTTATTAAAGCCTCTGAAATGCCGTCTGCCATAAGCACCGGGTTTTGGTTTCCATAAATGGTTATAACCCTGAATGTTTGAACCATGCCCGTAACCGTGCCCAAAAGCCCCAAGAGCGGTGCCACTTTTGCCATAATTCCCGCCATGTGCAAAGCTTTATGTATAGGCATTAGCCCAAAGAACCCGCAATAGAGATGGTAAAAACCCAAAGCTCCAACCAATAAAATAGGCAACATAACGGCACCGCCGGCAAGGGCTGTACCGTAAAGTTCATCCAGCAGGGCATCAAACACAAGGGGAATTTAGAAAAAATGCAGAAAAACGTCAACAGTTGTTTGCAAAATGCAGAAAGTCGTATTTTTTTTCCTCTGAAATGCGTCTAAGTATTTAGAAAAATAGGAGGTTTTTATGCAAAGGCATTTTTGTGTTTTGCTATTTACGGCTTGCGGTTTGTGGGCCATGGTAATTGCGTTGTTCGTTATGGCTTGCAGCAGTGTGTCTGGCGAGAATGAGGAACAGAGCGATGGAACTGTGAAACTGGTTTTGGGGAGGCTGCAAGTTCCGCTCTTCGACAGTATTTCAGTCCATGTATCCGCAGATGATATGAAGAGTTTGCATATATCTGCAAATTCCGTCAATGACAATATAAAAATAGAGGGCATTCCGCTCGGGGAAAACAGAAAATTTGAAGTAAAAGTATATGCAGATAATGGAAAAGAGGTTCTGGAAGGCGAGGCAGTCGCAGACATAATCGCAAACCAAGCCGCCACCATTCCGATATCCTTAAATGCCCTTTCCGGTTTTTTAAGATTGGAAATCCCGCTAGGGCTGGCAAACCGTGAAAATATCCATTCCGGAACATTGCTTTTGGATTCTTTGGAATTTGAAATGCAAATTGAAAGCGGCAAGGGGATTTTTAGCACCGGCGCCTTGCCCTTAAACCAAGTTTTTAATTTATATTTAAAACTTATGGATGAGGGCGGCGATACTCTGTTCTTTGGGGAAAAGCAGATAACACTTTCCTCAATTTTACAGACCGAAACCATGCTGTTGCAATCAACTAAAAGTTCTGTTATTTTAGAACTGGAGGCGAGTTCCAGCGAACCAATGCAAATTTTGGCAGTGCTCCCCACTTCTGTTTCCAGACCCCCCGAAAATTACGGAGATTTATTTTTTACGGAAATTTTTGCAAACCCCCAAGTCAGTGGCGATGATTTTGAATATATGGAAATTTACAATGCAACTTTGGATACTCTAATGCTTTCATACTGTGAAATAAAACATGCTTCTTCATTAATCCTCAAAATGCCGGATAGCTTAATTCTTCCGCCTATGAGTTTTCTTTTCTTTGGGCGTGAAAACGTTGGAAACGCAGATTTTAATTATAAAAGTTTTAAACTTAATAATAGCGGGAATAATCTTGACCTCGGGTTTTATTGCGGCACTTTTGCTATAGATACCTTGAATTATTCAAGCCCATTTCCTTTAAAACAAGGGACAGCCATGCAGCTTCCGCTATCAAATTTCGCAGACCGCGCAAATGGAACTTCTTGGTGCCTAGGCTTTAGCCGCAAACAGGATGCCTTGTGCCAGTGATTATTCTTTTTGCTGCCAGTCGCGGCTACCGAAGTTTATGTAAAAATAGCCGTTTAACATAGCTGACTTTTGCGGGTTTTGCAGGATTTGCACTGCGGCACGCAAATATTTTAGCTCAACCAGAATATGGTCGCGGCTCATGCAGTTCAAAAACGGCCCATCAGGGTAAAGCGTTGGCCTCGGCTCATCATCTATCATTTTATCGAGCCGAGCAACCTCCTCCCTGAGTTTTATCTCGTGCTCTTCCAAAAGCCTCACCAGATTGCGTTTATTTTCCAAACCGAACAAAAAGGCATAACCCAGCGTTCTAGGGTCGTCGTTAAAGCCGGTTAAGTGCCTTATCACCTCTCTGTTTAAAGCTTCCTTGCCCTTATCCGTTATGCTATATACCTTAGATGGAGGATACTTTGATTTTTGAATTGTTTGCCCTTCTACGCAGCGATGATTTTCGAGGTAATTCAGGCGATTATACACGGTGGAGGTACTTATCATAGCCCACCGCTCCAAACCTCGTTCTTTAATTTTAGAGATTATGTCGTAACCGCTGGAATTTTCCTCTAATATAAAACCCAGCAAAACCAAGTCATAACGATTCATACAGGTTGGAATATAGTAATTATCCCAGCTTGCTTATAAAATATCCTGCCGCAACAGCCGTTCCAATAACACCCGCCACGTTTGGCCCCATAGCGTGCATCAAAAGGAAGTTTTGCGGATCGTATTTTGCGCCTACAACCTGGCTTACACGGGCCGCCATAGGCACTGCGCTGACTCCTGCCGAACCGATTAAAGGATTAACGGGGTTTTTCGGAGAAAGAAGGTTCATGATTTTGGCAAACAGCAAACCTCCTGTGGTGCTCACTCCAAAAGCTACAACGCCAAGGGCTATAATCATAATCGTGGTCGGGCGCAGGAATAAATCCGCCTGCATGGTCATGCCTACGCTTGTGCCTAGGAAAATTGTCACTACATTTATAATTTCGTTCTGGGACGCTTTTACCAGTCTGTCCACAACGCCGCATTCCCGGAGCAAATTGCCGAGCATCAACATAGCGATAAGAGCAGAGACATCCGGAACAACTATTATGCAGAATACCATAACAACTATGGAAAACACTATTTTTTCCAAACGGCTAACCGATCTAAGCGATTTCATCCTGATTTTGCGTTCCTTTTCCGTTGTCATCAATTTCATAATAGGCGGCTGAATTAAGGGAACCAAAGCCATATACGTATATGCCGCAACCGCTATGGGGCCAAGCAAATGTTTTGCCAGTTTATTGGAAAGGAATATGGAAGTTGGCCCGTCTGCACCGCCTATAATGCCGATGCTCGCCGCTTCGCCAAGGGTGAATACTCCGCTTGAAACAGCTACAAAGGCCGTAAAGAGAACACCAAACTGCGCCGCGCCACCCAAAAGCAGGGTGCGAGGGTTGGCAATCAAAGGCCCAAAATCCGTTAGAGCGCCAACGCCCAGGAATATTATAGGAGGGAAAAGCTCAAGCTGAATGCCTTGGCTTATATAGTAGTAAAGGCCCTCAAAGGGGACAAACATACCCTGAATATTCCAGCCGCCATCGTAAAAAAGGCGGGTCGGCAAATTGGTTAAAAGAGAGCCGAAGGCAATAGGCACCAGCAAAAGCGGCTCAAATTGTTTCTTTATTCCAAGGTATAGAAGCACGCTTGCCACTACCCACATTATCAACATTGAGCCGGTTATTGAACTAAAACCCATGTTGGCTACCATATCATTGACTGCATCCATCTTGTCCTCTCATTTCTGAATTCATGCGCTTTCAATCTTGCTCTGCGCACCTGCGTCTATTTTGCTCGGGTTATCCAAAACCACAAGCTCAATATGCGCCGTCGGAATAAACATAAATTTACCATACTTCATTATGTATATAAACTTCTGCTCCGCTTCCAACTTTCTGCACAGGCGAACATATTCCTCTTTCGCCTTTATAACATCTGCTTTAAAATAAAACTTAATCTTTTCACCGGAAATTAAGCTTATGGTGATTGTATAGTTGTCAAGTCCGTTATCTTCAAAAGCCGATGCCATAAAGTCTCCTTTAGCCTATAGTGAGCAATACCTGCCCTTCTGCAACGGCATCGCCTTCCTTTACGTTTATAGCCTGAACGGTGCCCGCAGCGGAAGCGTATATAGGAGTTTCCATTTTCATGGCTTCCAAAACCACAACTTCCTGATTTGCGCTAACAGCGGTGCCAACGGCTACCTTTATTTTCATAACCTGCCCAGCCATCGGGCTTAGCACGGAACCCGCTCCGGCAGATGCAGGAGCACTTTGCGGTTGCTCTGCAACGGGAGCCGGTGCGGAAACCGGGGCAGGTGCTTGTACAGGCGGTTGCCCCGCAACAGGTGCGGGAGCGGTGTTTTCGCCAAGAACTTCAACGGCAACATCATAAGTTTTGCCTTCTAGAGTGATGCGGAGTGTTTTCATAACTGTTCCTTCGGGTTAAACCTTGCGTGTGTGGAGCGAAACTCTGCCTTGAATGGCCCAAGTCCAATCCATCGTGTTTAGTGGTCTGAATTTTACAACGCTTACAGGCTTTCCGCCAAGGGCGTGAGCCGCTGCTGCGCTTACAATAGCTACAAATTGTTCATCGGTCATGCCGGGGTGAATTGTCTTTGCTGTTGCAGGCGAAGCTGCAACCGGAGCAGAGGCGGGCTTTGGAGCCTCCACCTTTGCCAAGCCGAGAACTTTCACAATATAGCTAACAAGAGTTATCAACCCCCACAAGCCTGCTAAAACAAAAAGCACAAGCACAAAGCCAATGCCCTGAAACTCGAGCAAATCGGCAATTCCATAGTTGGAAACCGAGCCGTCTTTAGCTTTGTATGCTTCTCCGAGCCTAAGGGTGGTTAAACTTTCGTGAACACTCGCTTCGCCGGCTTTTTCTTCCATAACCTTTTTGGCTATTGCGCTATGTTCATAAGTTTTGTAGAGAACCTGCTCGTTGCCCTCATGGTCTTTAACAACCCTTACAACAACCAGCGAGTCTGCTTTACCATCTTTATGGATAGCCCATTGGTAATGCCCGACAACCTTGCCGTCTTTGCCTTTCACATCCAAAACGGGAGAAAGCCCCGGTCTTTCGAAATCTTGCGTTGAATTTATCATAGCGGTATCAATCCATGTTTTTTGGGTGGGCGTGTAGAGCGTTTGGTTAACGAGAAACGCAGGGCCAAGGCTACTGTGTATCTGGTCTCAGACGGCTCTATCACATCTGTTATCATATTGGTTTCTGCCGCTTGCCAAGGGCTTGCGAATTTATCATGATATTTTTCAATGAGTTCCGCTTTTTTCGCTTTTGCGGCGGCCTCACCGCCTTCCGCTTTTGCGGCATCTATCTCTTTTTTATACACAACGGGAATTGCGCCGTCTGCGCCCATAACCGCAATTTCTGCGCAGGGCCAAGCGTAAACAAAATCTGCGCCCATATCTTTAGAGCACATGGCAAGGTAAGAACCGCCATAAGCTTTGCGCATTATAACGGTTATTTTAGGAACGGTTGCGGCGGCGTAGGCAAAGAGCATTTTTGCGCCGTGCCTTATTATGCCGCCTCTTTCCTGAGCAAGGCCGGGCATAAAGCCGGGAACATCGACAAGGTTTACAACAGGAATATTAAAAGCATTGCAAAAACGGATAAATCTTGCGCCCTTGTCTGAACTGTCTATATCCAAGCTACCAGCCTTAACTGCGGGCTGGTTTGCGATTATGCCGGCGACCATGCCTTCTATGCGGGCAAAACCGATAACTATGTTTTTTGCAAAATCGCGCTGAACTTCCAGCCACCCGCCCTTGTCTGTGATTGCTTCTATAACCTTGTGCACATCAAAGCCGGTTTTGGAATCCGCAGGTACAAGCTCGTTAAGGCTTTCGATTTTGGTTTCCGTTATGGCATCCGGCAGAACGTGCGGAGGATTTTGCATATTGTTGAGCGGCAAAAAGCTGAGCAGTCTTTTGGTGATTGCAAGCGCGTCTTTATCGTTTTCCGCAACAAAATGGATGTTTCCGCTTATGCTTGCGTGGGCCTCTGCGGTGCCGAATTGTTCAACGGGGGCTTCTTGGCCGGTTGCCGCTTTAATAACGCTGGGGCCGCATATGTACATTTCCGCATTTTTGCGGGTTTGAATTAAAAAGTCGGTCAATGCCGGGCTGTATGCCGCGCCGCCTGCGCAGGGTCCAGCTATAATGGAAATTTGAGGAACCAAGCCTGAGGCCTGAACATTGCGGTAAAACACATGCCCATAACCGCTTAGCCCCCATATGCCTTCCTGAATTCTAGCTCCGCCGGAATCATTTATTCCGACTATTGGAAAGCCTAGTTCGCAAGCCTGCTCCTGAAGGTCGCTGATTTTTTGAGCGTGCATTTGGGAGAGGGAACCGCCGCTTACAGTAAAGTCTTGGCTAAACACTGCAACGGGGCGTCCGTCAACATTGCCTATGCCTGTGATAACTCCATCGCCCGGCAACCTTTTACCCGAGGGTCTTGCTTGGTCAACGTGCAATCCGGCTTCTTGAAAGGAGTTTGTGTCAAACAAGTTTTCCACTCTTTCGCGAGCGGTTAGCTGCCCTTTTTCGTGGCGTTTTGCGATTTTGTCTGCACCGCCGCCCAACTTGGCTTCTTCGCGGCGTTTATTCAATTCTTCTAAAAGTTTTGGTTGAATAGGCATATGGGCACCTTAGGCTGGGGAGCAGAACTCGGTTAGAGCGCCGCCGGTTGATTTTGGGTGTAAAAAGCCGATGTTCATATTGCCTGCGCCTTTGCGAGGTGCTTTGTCGAGGAGAGCTACCCCCTTAGACTCGGCTGCAGTTAATTCTGCGGCAACATTGTCGCTTTCGTAGGCTATGTGGTGCAAGCCGCCTTTGCCCTTGTTATTTTCGATGAATTTTGCAACGGTAGAGTCTGGGGTGGTGGGTTCCAGAAGTTCAATCCAAACGCCTCCAACATCAAAAAAGGCCGTTTTAACCTTTTGTTCCACTACTTCTTCTATGTGGTCGAGCTTTAAGCCGAGCACGTTCTCGTAGTAACCACGGGCTTCTTCAATGGAAGGCACCGCTATGGCTATGTGGTCAATTTTCTTAATCATTCCGAACCTCTTTTGCAATGTTATGGGAATATAGAAAACTCTGATTAACTGGCAGTGGCTGGTGATTAGTGGTCAGTGGTCACTAGGAGTAAATCAGCGTTTACTATACAAAACCGTTCAACGAACTGCATTTTACATACCAAAAATGCGGTAGTTTACTGCAAAAAGTATATTTAAGCAAGAAATTTGGTATTCTGTTCCTGCGCAACTCGCTAGAGAAAACGGAAAATTTATTTTTATTGGAAATCAGGAAATACGGCGGAGGTGGATTTTGTTGTTCAAAGCGGAATGGACATTGTGCCTATTGAGGTGAAGTCATCCGATAATGCAAGAGCACGCATTTTATATATTGCCATTATGCCGAATATCTCTCCCAAATGGATTAATTCTCTGAACGAAAATGAAATTTTCGTTTTTGGCAGCAACCTTGCCGGATTTCATGGGGGCGGGGCGGCGGAACTCGCTATGGAATGGGGGGCGGTTTTTGGGCAGGGCGTTGGATTGCAGGGAAAAACCTATGCTATTCCCACGATGTTTAAAACTGCGGAAGAAATGAAACCCTACATTGACGAATTTTTGGAATTTGCAAAATCGCATCCGGAGCTAAAATTTCTTGTTACGGAAATAGGGTGCGGGATTGCGGGTTTTACGCCTAAAGACATCGCTCCGTTTTTTAAAGCGGTAATCGATGACGGGATCGAGAATGTTTATTTGCCGGAGACATTTTTTTCGGTTTTAGAGGTGTAGCGATAATTTACTATATTGCCTTTGCAAAAAGAGGTTTCAGATGAATTATTTCAATACTTTGCCGCTCCGGGTTCAGTTAGAGGAACTTGGCAAATGCCGTTTTATGGATGCTTCGGAGTTTGCTCGGGGCACAGAAGCGTTAAAAGGCAAGAAAATCGTGATTATAGGCGCTGGGGCACAGGGCTTGCACCAAGGGCTGAATTTGAGGGACAGCGGGCTGGACGTGTCCTTTGCGCTCAGACAATCCGCCATTGACGAAAAACGTGCTAGCTTTACAAATGCCAGCGAAAACGGATTTAAAGTCGGCACATACAAGGATTTAATCCCAACGGCGGACTTGGTTTGCAACCTCACGCCGGACAAACAGCACTCCAAAGTAGTAGCCGAAATAATGCCGCTTATGAAAAAAGGCTCGGCACTCCTCTACAGCCACGGATTTAATATTGTGGAAGAGGGAATGCAAATCAGAGAAGATATTACCGTGATAATGGCTGCCCCCAAAGGACCCGGCTCTGAGGTTCGAGCAGAATACGTGCGTGGCTTTGGAATGCCCGCTTTGGTTGCGGTTAAAAGGGAAAACGACCCGGAAGGCAAAGGTCTGGAATACGCAAAGGCTTATGCTGTTGGGCTTGGCAGTGAACGGGCCGGTGTTTTGGAAAGCTCCTTTGTAGCCGAAGTAAAAAGCGACTTGATGGGCGAACAAACCATATTGTGCGGAATGCTCCAAACCGGCACCCTGCTCTGTTTTGACCGTATGGTGCAACTCGGAGTTGAACCCGCTTATGCCTCCAAACTTTTGCAATACGGCTGGGAAACAATTTCCGAAGCCCTAAAACAAGGCGGCATAACAAACATGATGGATAGGCTCTCAAACCCTGCAAAAATAAGGGCTTTTGAACTTGCAGAAGAATTAAAAACGATAATGACTCCACTTTACCAAAAACACCAAGACGATATTATCTCCGGCGAATTCTCCTCCACAATGATGAAGGACTGGGCAGACGGCGACAAAAAACTCCTCGCTTGGCGTGAAGCTACCGGCAAAACTGCCTTTGAAAAAACTGCCGCTACGGAAACTCCGATTACGGAGCAAGAATACTTTGACAAAGGCGTTCTATTAGTAGCCATGATAAAAGCCGGTGTTGAACTCGCCTTTGAAACAATGGTGAGCGCAGGCATGAAACCCGCCTCCGCCTACTACGAGTCTCTGCACGAAACCCCTCTTATCGCAAATCTAATAGCTCGCAAAAAACTCTACGAAATGAACAGGGTTATCTCCGATACCGCAGAATACGGCTGCTATCTCTTTGCAAACAGCTGCGTTCCGCTTTTGGAAAACTTTATGCAGGCACAGGGCAAAGATGTAATAGGAGCGGTCTTCAACGAAGGCAAACCCAATAGAGTGGACAACCGTCGCTTGATAGAAGTGAATACCGCTATAAGGCAGCATCCGGTTGAAGAAATCGGTGCATGGCTTCGCAGTAAAATGCGTGGAATGAAGCAGTTGTAATGCTCACTCTCGGTATCTCAACTTGCCCCAATGATACTTTTATTTATCAGAATTTGATTGAAGGCAAGGTAAAACTCCCTTGCCCGATTTCGGTTGAATACGCCGATGTTCAAACTTTGAATGAAAAAGTTTTGTACGGTGAATTGGACATGGCAAAGGTGAGTTGCGCAGTTTATCCCTTTGTAAAAGATAAATACAGAATTTTGGATAGCGGCGGCGCAATGGGCTATGGCTGCGGGCCTTTGCTTCTTTCTTCTGTTGGAAAAAATTTTAATGAGAAATTTCCCGTTCACCTGCCCGGCAAAAATACAACAGCGGCTGCTTTGTTTAATTTTTGGGCAAACAGAAATAACATTACAAGTAAAATAAAATATGCCCGCTTTGACGAACTTTACCGCAATCTCTGCGAAAAAAAAATAGAACAAGGGGTTACCATTCATGAGCATCGCTTTACATGGGAAAGAGATGGTTTGCATTTAATCGCCGATTTGGGTGCATTTTGGGAGCAGGAGTTGAAGGCTCCTATTCCGCTTGGGTGTACGGTTATAAGGCGTAGTTTGGGCGAGGAGTTGGCTAAGGAGATGGATTTATGCGTTCAGGAAAGCTTGCGAAGAGCTTGGGAGAGAAAAGAAATTGTGAATGATTTTATAAGGGAACTCGCACAGATAGACGATGACGAGGTTATTTTGAAACACATCAGAATGTTTGTGAATGAGTATTCTATGAGCAGGGGGAATACGGGGGAAAAGGCATTAGGGATCTTTTTCTCTCTCTCTTAAAAATTCCTCCCAGTCGGTGATGGCTCCGAGCGGCACGCTATCGGAAGCGTCTATGCTAAAACCCATGCTCTTTAACGGCTCAACAGAGGTTTTTAATTCTTCCAAAGCCTGAGCGGAACGCATATATTTGCCTTGCAGTTCGCTTAGTATTGCCTCGCGGCTCCGAATGTCTCTGTCTTGGCTGGATATTATGGAAAACAAGGTTAAAAGCCAGCCGGCCAGCAAAACCAAAAAAACTATGGCTACTCCGGGCGCAAGACGAAGTCCTGTGCTTCTTTGGTAGGTTATGCCGGTTGCTTTCAACTTATCCCAAAAACCGGTGTTCTTTCTGTAAGAATCCCTTGAATCGCATATTTTGAATATGTTGAAAAACGGTTTGAAAAAATCGGCGCAATCCTCGTTGTGGAAAATAATTGCCAGCTCGGAATCTTTTCCTTTTACAAAATTGAAAAATTCCAAAAACATATTTAAATAACTTTTGTCCTTGAATTTCGCTTGCTCAATATCCACAAAATAAATCTTGTTATAACCATCAACCGAAGAGAACAATCTATCCCGCACAGCGGGAAAATGTTCCGCTTTTAAAATCCCTTTAAATTCAAGCAGGGTTTCATGTTCGGAAATTTCCATTGCAAAGTCTAAGTTCTCGCTCACAATAAAAATCCCCCGCCATTTAGCTTAACACGCAAATGGCATATCTCACTCTCCTGCCCTTTTAATTCCACCCTGCGAAAAACGGCAAGCCTAAGCCCATGCGCCGTGCTCGGCGCGGCAATAGAGCCTATGCCCAAAATAGGCGCGCATAAAACATCTGCATTTTTGCTCACCTCAATAGATGCGCCAATGCCTAAATATCTATCCCTGAAATTGATCTCTTTTACATCGTTGTAAAAGCTGTTGATGAGTTCGGTTTTTATTTTTTTTCTTTGAATTTTCAGCGACTGCCCGCGAATATCATCATAGCGAAAACCGAGGCAAAGCTCCGTTGCAAATTCTCCGCTATAGGCATGGAAAGAATTGTTAGTAATGGATATGCTTACCAAAATTTCCGAGTCGTTGTTTTTTAAGCTAAAAACTTTTTCCACCTTAAACAAATATTCCTTTCCCGAATAAGATATATTTTGATAGCCGGAAAGCAGCACCTGTACCTTGTCTTCCTGCGTTTTGATTGAGCTTTCGTAGGGGTTCAAAAAGGCACCGAGGCGGTCGTTTATCCATAGGTTTCTTTGGTCGAGATTTTCAAATTCAAAGGGGCAAATGTGGTCTAAAAAAAGAGGGGAAACTTCGCCGTCATCACGCATGGAGCAAACTAGTTCCGAGAAAGAGGGGCGGTAGGCGAGCGAGCGTATCCAGCCGCCAAGGGCGGGTTCAATTAAGCATTCCAAATAAGGATTGCTGAATAAGATCTGTTGGCAACCGTCTAAAAAGAAACCATTCGTGGCAAATCTAATGCCGTTTTGGGGTTCGCTATTCCTCAAAATTTTTTCCGCTTGCATAACGGCACGGTTTGCCAAAAACCTTACGGAACTCCGCAACATGCCATCTGCTGTGTTTTTGAAGTAGCTTTGCGGCATTGCTCTTAACAAGCTTTCAAAAACTTTTTCTTGCACCTCCGAATCGCTTAAAGAACGGGCTTTGAAGTAAACATTCAAAATTCTTTTATGCAAAAAATTTATTTCAGGCATTCGCAAAAGAATATCCCTGCAGCTTGGGGCAAAGACCGAATAACTTGTTAAATTCACTTTGCCGGCAGCTTTTTGCTCCAGCACGGCTTGGCAAAGCAAATGATGCTCAATGTCCAACCCTTCGGCGCTAGCTGTGTCCAAAGCTTGCAACCATTCGCTGTTGAGAACAACTTCATCTAAATTTACACTTAAAAGAATGCAGTTTATGCCGCCCAAATCGTTAAAATTTTTCAGGGAATTTATTATTTCCGCCCGTGGGTTGTTTTGAAAGGCAAGGGATAAATTTTGCGAATATGTTAAAATTCGCATAAAGGAACCACCGTATTCCGCCGCAAACCACCCTGTTGCCGTAGCTTTCCTGCCCAAGGCCTCTTGAACGGAAACATCCGGCATAAAGGTGTATTCAAAGCCGCATTTTTCAAGGGTTTCTATTAAATCTATTTCCCAAGCATGAGACCTGCAAAAGTAGCCCGCCGGCTCCATTAAAAAATCCAAAGCTTTTTTATGCTTTTTGAGCTGCAAATTCTGAAGTTCTTTGGGGAATAGGGGGAGCATGGCATCATTATAAGCCCCTCCTAAAAACTCCAGTTGTTTGTTTGCGACAAATTCCTTTAACTGTTTGGCTTCATGCTCTTTGCTCAGGGCTTCCAGCATTTGCCCCGTAAAAAACACGCTCAATTTTGAGGCGGGCCTTCCTGAGAGCAATCCTATTATTTTAGAAGCCCAAGCCTTAGCCGCTAGGCGATGCGCATTTTTTTTGTGCGGGTCGTAAACGGGGTATAAGGCAAGGGCAAGTTTCATGATAAATACGACTTTTAAAAGTTGCGGGGGCGGGACTTGAACCTGCGACCTTCGGGTTATGAGCCCGACGAGCTACCAACTGCTCCACCCCGCTGTAAAGGGTACCTATAAATATAGTAAAAAATTAACCCGGTGTCAAGGGGTTATTTATTTGCCTGTCGTTATCCCGCGATTCCTT
>LIUG01000194.1 GCA_001462245.1 Candidatus Fibrimonas termitidis | reverse complement strand
TTGAAATTATTGCAGAAGGCAGAGGAACGCATTTTGACCCTTTGCTTGTAGATTTGTTTATCAGCATTGAGGCTGTTTTAAGCGAGGTTTAGTTTAATGGTATTTTCTATATTTTAAACACTAATGGCTAAAAAGGTTCTTTTACTCATTCTGTTGCTCTCCACCCTTGTTTTTTCAAGGGCTTCGGCTGTAATAACCCTTGAAATGCCCGTTGGTGCTCGCCAACTCGGCATGGGCGAATCCGGCGTGGCTCTTGCCAATGATGCTAATACGCTCTATTACAACCCGGCAGGCTTGGCTTTTGGCCCGCTTGCGAATGAATGGGAACTATCCAGAGCAAACTCTCAACTCTCAACTCTCAACTCTCAATTCTACACCGCCTTTGCCGCACGTAATCGCAGAGGGTTTTTGACACGGAACGAGGTTTGGGCCGGAACCGTGAATGGGATTTTGCATTTTGACGGACTGATTTGGCGTGAAGATTTAACCGTTCCTTTGGAAGGAAATGCAAAACTTAGAGATGTTGTGCGAACATTTTTAGGTTCGGAGGTTTCTTTGGATTCCATTTCCGGCGTGGTGCGCAATTACAACGGAGCAAAAACGCTCAAAGAAGAAGAACGCCTAGTTGAAGTGAAAATTCCTTTTTCAGTAATGATTAAAGATACCGTCACCGCTATGCTCTACGAAACACGCACGGAAAAACTTTGGATTGGAACGACAAAAGGATTGTTTCGTTTTGACGGCAAAGGATTTAAGGATTTTTCACTTGAGTTCGGAACTCGCAGAATTACCGCTCTCGCAAATCAGGGAGCTACGCTTTGGATTGGAACGGACAACGGGCTTTTCGCTTACAGAAACGGGGTATTTGAACAGAGAGGCGCAGTGCTCCCTTCTCAAAAAATAACCTCCATAGCTTGGCACGAAATGCGCAAAGAACTCTACGTTGGCGTTGAAGGCGCAGGCATAGCCCGATTAACCCCCAAGCAAAGCGATAAAGATAAAGATCAATGGGGCGTGTTTACGCTTCAAGATGGGATTATGGATTTGGCCCCCAAGGCTATAGCTATAGACAGTTCAGGGCACGTATGGTCTGCGCACATAGGCGGGCTTTCGCATTTCAATTTGAGAAGATGGGAACAGGTTCGCTTTGAAAACAATGTGGTTCACGACATAACAGTTTCGGAAAAAGGCTCGATTTGGATAGGCACAGATAAAGGCGCATGGAGTTATATGCCCGATTACGCAACCCCCAGCGGCCGTAAAAGCGAAACGGAGCAGGGCAGGGGAGAAACGGGAAACACGCAGGGAGAGTGGAGCCACTACCACACAGGCAACGGGCTTGTAAGCAATACGGTTTGGAGCGTGATTTCGCTGGGTAACGATTTGTGGTTGAGCACGGCGGCGGGAGTGGAACGCTATCATGCGGCGCAAAGCCAGGTGGCATTCTTTTACGAACAACTTTTGCCGATTCTGAATCTTCCGGATCTTTATCATCTATACACCGGTATAACATGGCCGCTTGGCGACTGGGGAACTTGGGGTTTATTTGTGAACTTCATAAGTTTTGGAGAAACTTCCGTAAACAGCGAGATAAATGAAGAGCGGGTGAGTTCTTTTAACAGTTCGGAAACGGTTGTGGGTTTGAGTTATGGAACAAGGCTTAATAAACAATGGGGTTTGGGCCTAAGCTTTAAATTCTTTTATTCCGCTCTAAGTTCGGGTGCGGCATTGAACGAACCCGATGCAACCACAATGAGTTACGCTATAGACGTCGGAGTTTTGGGACGTGATTTGGGTTTGAAAGGACTCAGGTTTGGAGCAGTTCTCGCAAATATAGGCCCTAATGTTTATTATGTTGACAAATCCAATGACGACCCTATTCCCCTTACTTGGCGGCTTGGGCTTTCTTACGATTTGCTTACACTCCCGGACCACCGCATAACCCTGAATGCTGATTATAACAAAACGGTTATTTACGAAAATTCAAAAGGCGAAGCGCAGCCCTTTTATATATCTGCATGGAAGGCTTGGTTTTACCCGGAAACCGAAGAAGACGGCGATAAAGCCATTGATACTTTCAGAAAATCATTTCAAGAAGGCATAGTGAATGTAGGTGCAGAATATGTTTATGCCGGCACTATTGCTCTGCGGGCAGGCTATCTTCACGATAAAGTGGGCAAAAGGCAGGAACTCGATATTGGTCTTGGAGTAATGCTCTCCGATATGCTTCAGTTAGACATAGCGAGCATTCAAAATGTCAGCGATTTGGATGGTGTTAGAGATGGCCAGCTCAGGTTTGCCGGGTTGTTCAGATTTTAAAGTAAATCAGCGTTAACTAAACAATTTGGCGCCAATCCGGCACTTCGTACTTGCCGTCTTTTGGTAAAACAGATTGCCAACCGCTTGTATTATTTGTGTTATCCCAAGGCAGTTTAGGAACAACAGTGCTATCGCTTCCCAAACAATAGGGCGGTAAAATTTCTGCGTTGCGATTTATCTGTTCTCTTGTTATAAAATGGTCGGGATGCAAAAAACTGCATAAGTCTTTATCTTTTGGTCCCAAATCAATTTTATAAGTTGTAACTCCGTTTATATCGCCTTCATTTATTGTCTTTACATTTTGGTTTATTGATTTTTGCCAATTTTTCAAGTATTCATTTTTTTGTTCCTCGCCAATGCCTTTGGAATTAAGCCATTCTTCTATCTCTGCCATGGACGGTTTTTTTTCAGCAAAAGAATCCGCGGCAGGGCGGAGTGCTACGGAATATTTTCCGGATACGGCAATTTTTGAAATCTCTTCCGTTTCTTTTTCCTTGTTGCTTTTATGGACTGAGATATAAACTCCAATACTAGCGAGTATCGCAGTTAGGAGCAGAATTGCCACTATGATTATTATTACCAATTCTCCGCTAGTCATGTACAAAGGTTCCGATTCCGGTTTCAGTCAAGGAATTTATAAAATTCCCCTCTGCCAGCTTGAATACAAAAACGGGCAATTTATGCTCCCTTGCGAGAGCCACCGCCGCTGTGTCCATAACAGCCAAATTTTTTCTCAGAATTTCTTCATAGGTTATGTCATCAAACTTTACGGCGGTTTTATCCTTAACAGGGTCTGCGGAGTAAATGCCATCCACCTTGGTCGCTTTCATCACAACATCGCACTCGCTTTCCACCGCCCTCAAAACCGCAGCGGTATCCGTGGTGAAAAACGGGTTGCCTGTACCGGCAGCAAAAAGAACAACCACTCCGCTTTCCAAGAGTGTTATAGCTTTTCTGCGGTCAAAGGAAGCACAGAGAGGCTCCATTTTGATTGCGCTCATTACCTCGGCACGCTGCCCATGTTTTTCAAGAGCATCTTGCATTGCGATGGCGTTCATAACGGTGGCCAGCATTCCCATGGAATCGCCGGCGGCACGGTTCATCCCGCCTGCGCTGGCAGAGACCCCTCGGACAAAATTCCCGCCCCCAATCACAAGGGCAATTTGCGCTCCTGCCTTGACCGAGTTTGCAATTTCCTTTGCCACCCAGTTTATTACAGTGTTATCTATGCCATGCCCTAGTTCCCCGGCAAGGGCCTCGCCGCTCAATTTCAAAAGACATCTACGAAATTTCAGCATTCAAGCTCCTAAAATAAGCCTCCCAGCGGACTTGAACCGCCGACCTGCTGATTACGAATCAGCTGCTCTACCAACTGAGCTAGAGAGGCGTTGGAGCTATAAGGTAGTAATTTAGCAGGCCATCGGTTCAAGTCCGCTGTTTGCATGGCAACTGTCATAGAACTGACACACTTAGAAAAGGAGTTGCTATGGCAATGCTGTCAGAGAAACATGGGCTTATCAGGGATAGGTCTAAAGGGGTCAGGGAATTTTCTTATCAAATTCCCAAAGATTCAAGAGCTTACATGAGGGCTTGCAAAAATGCTCACGAGTTCATTTGCAAGATGCTCACGCAGAGCCAGAGAAACAAGTTGGCAAGCAGGGAGCTCAGGAGTATTGTGATGCAATACGTAGAGCTTGATGAGAGAGGCAGGCAGGCTTTGCTCTGCAATTTGCTCTATCCATCGGAGCAGAAGCATTGCCTCTTGCCTGAATTGCTGGAGCAATGGCAAAAAGGCAAAGTCACTGAGGGAAGCAATGAAAAAGTCCTTGGCCAGTGCAAAAGGACTCTGCTTGATTTCTTCGGCGAGCATAAATTGGCAACCACAGATGATTTTGCCCCTGACACTGCCCATAAGTTCATTTCATGGCGAACTAAGAAAACCTACGGCAACTGCAATGGAATTACTAGCGCGAGCACCATCAAAAAGGAATTAGACATTCTGAAGCAACTAGCCAAGTTCTCTGCCCTGCATGGCTACCTGCAAAATGGGAACATTTGGGACACCGTTAGAATTAAGGCTACAGTGGGTCTCAACAAAAAGGTAGTGGAACCCCTTACCGCAGGGGAGCAACGAAGCCTGCTTCAAGCTATACGCATTAGATCGGAGGCCTGCCATGATGTGGCATTGCTCTTTTTGATAACCGGCATCAGGCGAGGAGAACTGGAGGCTATAAGGCCGGAAAGCATCTGCAACAATGTAATTACCCTGCATGGGTCTCATGTAGGCAATGCCAAGACAACAGGCAAGACAAGTGCAGCTGCAAGGAACATTCCAGTATGTCCCACAGTAAGGAAATTGTTTGAGCGAGGGAACATTTTCAATACCTCTGCCAATGCGTTGAGGTTGGTATTGAGCAAGTATTTCAAGGGAATGCACGCGCACAGGCTTCGCCATACATTCGCAGTGAACAAGCTTCTTGCACAAGTGCCTCTGCAAATGGTAAGCTACCAGATGGGTCATAGTTCCACAGGCATTACGAGTGATTTGTATGGCAAATTCGAGCCTCAGCATTTCAAGGCAGGGTTTGAGGAGGCTATCGCAGAGAGGAAATTGCTGTTGCAATGGCTGGAGCAGGAGTATTTTGGATAATTCTCAAAACTATAAATAATAAGGCTATGGATGAATTGAAATGAGAAAGCAACGCAAGGACAAAGGTCAGAAGCATAAACGCTATAATGGCATTGGCACTATAGCTTCTGCTTATGACTTATTCCGTATGTAACTTGGGCCTCCACCCACAGCCCTGCATCTATTAGGCCGACACTGGCACTTGGGTGCAGGGCTTCTTAGTATCTATTGTATCCCTATTTTTTCTCAAAACTATAATAATTATAAATAAAAATGGAGGTTTTTATGAAAA
>LIUG01000193.1:3203-13485 GCA_001462245.1 Candidatus Fibrimonas termitidis | reverse complement strand
ACTGTTCTGCTCAAAGATGTGATTGCCCGTTCAAAAATAACCGATGTCCCGATGCTGGAAAATATTGCAAGATTTGTTTTTGATTCCATCGGAAGTCCGATTTCTGCAACGAAAATCTCTAACTATATGAAATCCAATGGCAAAAAAGCAGATGTGAAAACCGTTGAAAAATATTTGCGCAGTTTAACGGACAGTTTAATTTTATATTATGCGGAGCGCTATAATATAAAAGGCAAGCAATATTTATCAACTCTTGGAAAATATTATTCCGTGGATATAGGTTTAAGAAATATGCTTGTAGGCGGCAAAGGCGGAATTGGGCATATAATAGAGAACATTGTTTACTTGGAACTTTTGCATAGGGGGTATAGAGTTTCGGTTGGTGTCATAGATAATTTTGAGGTGGATTTTGTGGCAAATAGGCATAGCGAAACGATTTATGTTCAAGTATCGGCAACGGTACGAGATGAGAAGACCTTGGCAAGAGAACTTAGGCCTTTGCAGATGATAAAAGATAATTTTCAAAAATATATAATAACCTTGGACAATGACCCCAAAATGCAGCACAATGGCATTTTGCAGGTTAATTTGGTGGAGTGGCTAGCAGCCTAAATGATTATTCCAAACTTTGGAACTATCCAGGCTATCCCTTCTTCAAATAAATCCCTCCCAAAGGCGGAACTATCAACTCCAAGCTGAACTGCCTGCCATGCGAAGGAATGTCTTCCGTCCAGCGCTCACCGGCGTTGCCCATGTTGCTGCCGCCCCAAAGCTGGGAATCGGTGTTGAAAATCTCAATCCATTTTCCGCCTGCCGGAGCACCTAAGCGATAAGGCGTTCTGGGGACCGGGGTGAAGTTGAACACGCATAGAATAATCTCGCCGTCTTTGGAACGCCGGAAAAAACTCAGAACGGAATTGTCCACATCATCGCAGGTAATCCATTCAAAGCCTTCCCAATGATGATCTATTTCCCAAAGAGCATGCTCCGATTTATACAGTGCGCCGAGGGTTCTCATCATATTGTGCAAACCGTTGTGAACTTCAAAACCGAGCAAATGCCAATCCAAAGAATGCTGCTCTTCCCACTCCTTGCCCTGCCCAAACTCGCTGCCCATGAACAGAAGTTTCTTGCCCGGGTGCGCATACATAAAGGCATAAGCCAAACGCAAGTTCGCAAACTGCTGCCAACAATCGCCGGGCATTTTGCTTAACATACTGCCCTTTCCGTGAACAACCTCATCGTGCGAAAGCACTAAAATAAAGTTCTCGGAATAAGCGTATATCATGCTGAATGTAAGGTTGTGGTGATGGTACTTTCTGTGGATGGGTTCCTTGCTTATGTAGGTCAAGAAATCGTTCATCCAACCCATATTCCATTTGTAGTGGAAGCCTAGGCCGCCGAGTTCCGGCGGGCGGGTTATGCTGGGGAAACTTGTGGATTCTTCGGCTATGAAAATTGCATGGGGAGCGTGTTTGCCCATTATGCTGTTCAAATGCTTTAGGAATTCAATGGTATCGTAGTTTATATTTCCGCCGTCCTTGTTGGGTATCCATTCACCATTGTTCCTGCCGTAATCCAGATAAAGCATACTGGCAACGGCATCAACACGCAAACCGTCCGCATGGAATTCGCGCAGCCAATACATCGCATTTGAAATCAAAAAGTTCGCAACTTCCGTGCGCCCGTAATTGAAGATATAGGTTCCCCAGTGCGGATGCTCGCCCTGCCTTGAATCCGAGTGCTCATAGCAAGCACTGCCGTCAAAACGCCCAAGCGCATGGCCGTCTTTTGGGAAGTGCGCAGGCACCCAATCCAAAATAACGCCTATATTGCTCTGATGGCATTTATCAACAAAATGCCGGAATTGATCCGGCGTGCCATACCTGCTGGTAGGGGCATAATAACCGGTGACCTGGTAGCCCCAGGATTGATCCAAAGGATGTTCCATAACAGGCATAAATTCAATGTGCGTATAACCCATCTCTACAACATAAGGTATCAAGGTTTCCGCAAGTTCATCCCAGCTCAAAAAGCGATCCGGGTTCTCAGGGTCCCGTTTCCAAGAACCGGGGTGAACCTCGTAAATATTCACGGGGCTGCCAAAGAACTGCAGTGCGCTGTGAGTTCGCATATAAAGGTCGTCGCCCCATTCGTAGCCATCCAAGTGTGTTACCACAGAGGCGGTGTTCGGGCGAAGCTCGCTGAATTTTGCGAGAGGGTCGGCCTTTTGGTACATATTGCCTTCTTTGGAGTGCAGCTCAAAGCGGTAAAGTTCGCCCTCCCCTATTTCCGGAATGAATATCTCCCAAATCCCGCTGTTTCCGCGAATGCGCATCTGGTGCCTGTGCCCGTCCCATGAATTGAAGTTGCCTATAACCGAGGCTGCCCGGGCATTTGGCGCCCATACGGAAAACAGAACTCCTTTGATTCCTTCCACCTCTACAAGGTTTGCGCCGAGTTTTCGATAAAGTTCGTAATGAACCCCGGATTGCATCAAATGCAAATCAAAATCCGTAAGCACAGGCGGGAATGCGTAAGGGTCAAGAACGGAATATTTTACCCCGTTTTCCAATTCCACGTTCAGCCTGTACAGGAAGTGCTCAAATTTTTCCTCTATTTGCGCTTCAAAAAAGCCTGAGTCGCCGAGCTTAACCAATTCGAATTTCCGGGATTTATCCAGAGATTCGCCGGAAATAGCCTTAGCACCGGGTATATAAACCCTTACGCTCATCTTGCTTTCTTTGCTTATGGGATGCAAACCGAGTATTGAAAACGGGTCTGCACACATAAAATCATTCAAAACCTGCATATTCACAGGTTTAATTGTAGTCCACTTAAGCCATTTTGGAGCAGCCATAGAATTTCCTCTTTTTGTTAAGATAATATAGAAAACGCCTATTTACTAAATTCCCCCTATGCCCTTTGGAACCATAAAAGAACCTTTGCCCTGTGTTGGCAAAAGAAATACGCTCTCCGTTTGCATGATAGTTAAAAACGAAGAAGCTAATATAGGACGTGCTATTGAGAGTTTTTTGCCATTTGCAGACGAAATTGTTGTAAATGACACCGGATCCACGGATAAAACCATTGAAATTGTCCAATCCTTTCCAAAAACGGTTTTAATACAGTCCGAGTGGATTGGAGATTTTGCCTATTCCCGAAATTTAAGCCTTGAAAAAGCGAGCTGCTCCTGGATTATATGGATGGACGCAGACGACTATGTTCCGCCGGACCAGGTGGAAGCCTTCAAAAAGCTAAAACTCACAGCTCTGGACCGTATGATTTCCTTTACCGTTTGCAACACGGAAGAAGGCAAGCCAACGGGTTTGATGTTCATGCAGGCACGAATGTTCCCTAACCACCCAAAAATGCGCTTTGAAGGACGCATACACGAAAATATAATGCTGGCATCGGCGGATTTGGGGTTAAATCCCGTGAATACCAATATTGTGATTTGGCACATGGGTTATGAAACTTTAGAAATCAGAATAAAAAAAGCAAAAAGAAATTTGGAGATTCAATTGGCAGACCCGGAGCAGGAAAACCGGATAGAAGGTTTGATTGAGCTTGGCGACTCTTATACCATACTGAACGACACGGAAAAATCTATTTATTATTACAGACGCGCCGCAGAATTCAAATGCAGGCCTGATTTGCTTGATCTCAAAATGAACGCAATGAATAAACTTGCCCGGCATTTGTGTTCGCAAAAAAAAATTGACGAATCAAAGGAAATATACGAAAGATGCATAAATCAGTTCCCAAAGAATGAAGAGGCGTATTATGGGCTTGCTATAATTTTATTGCAGCAAGGTAAAAAAACGGAAAGCATGGCTCTTTTAAGAAAGGTTCTTACCATGAAGGCGAATATTTCCGCCGGCGGAACAAATTATTTTTCAATAAAGCAAGACGCTCTGAAAAATTTGAGCTTGTGGGAATATGATCAGGGAAATTTTAAGCTATCGAGAAATTACGCCGAGCAAATGCTAAAGGAAAAACCTGATAGCCAGGAAGCGAAACAACTGTTTGAACTGGCAAATTCCGCTTTGCTGAGTAAAAAAGATAAGCGACCATTGCTCTCCATTTGCATGATTGTTAAAAACGAGGAAAAAAACATAGGGGAATGCTTAAAGTCCGTGCAAGGCTTGGCAGACGAAATTATAGTTACAGATACCGGCTCAACCGATAAAACCGTAGAGATAGCGCAAAGTTACGGCGCAAAAATAGAGAACTTCGCATGGACCAAAGATTTTTCCGCAGCGAGAAATTATTCCATTTCAAAAGCCGCAAGCCGTTGGATAATCTGGCTGGACGCAGACGATAGGCTGCCTAAAAGAACCGTTGATGAACTTCGCCAAAAACTGAGCAAAGAGATTCCCAACAAGGTGTTTTATCTTGTGGTTTGCAATTCTGCGGACGAAGGCAGAACCGGGGCAAGATTTTCGCAAATCAGAGTATTTCCAAATAATCCCGGCATACGTTTTGAGGGCAAAATTCACGAGCAAATTTTATCAAGCGTGAGAAAGCTGAATTTAATAGAAGAAAAAATCTCTTTGGAAATTTTCCACACGGGTTATGAAGACCCCGCTCTGCTAAAAGAAAAGCAACGTCGAAATCTGGATATGTTCAAAGAGGAATATCCGGACCCAATGAAGATGGATCCGAATGCGATGTATCATTATGGGGTGAGCTATGAGATTATAGGTGATTATGAAAATGCTCTTATATGGTTAAAAAATGCTTTGAAAAAATCAAAGAAAGAACATTATGATGAATTCACAATTTTAATTCCGCAAAACATAGCCAGAATTTTTGAACGTTTGGGAAAAATGGATGAGGCAATGGATTATCTGAACCAATCTTTGAGTGTTGACCCGAGTTTTGAGCCTTCTTTGAGCCAAAAAGCGCAACTTTTGGCTAAATTGGGGCAAAGCGAGGAAGCTGTTAAATGGTTCGGCTACTTGGCATCTTTCATTCCGAAAATCAGTATTTTGCCGGTTAATGTAGGACTTCCTGCTCATGTGAGCGGTTTGCAGTTTTTGGCAGAACACTGGAATAAGTCAGGCCAAACTCCGCTTGCGATAGATATTCTAAAAAAGCTTAAAGAGGTGATGCTCGGCGCTCCGCACAATCCTTTTGCATTGGCGGAGATTTATATTGCCAAAGATAAGGGCAGAGAAGCCTCGGACAATTTGGAATTTTTGAAAAAGGAGCTGGGCAATAGACCGGAATTCGCCTTTCTTTATGGGCAGGCGCTTGCACTCAGCGGCGATGTTCAGGAGGCTATAAAAATAGTTTCAAAGGCAAAGGAGAAGTTTCCGCAAAACTCCGATATTGCGGAACTCGCAAAAGCGATGGGGATTTGATAGAAAACGCTGATCTGAAGTGATTTCTCCGCTGTTTCCTGTTTTCCGCACATTTTGTTTTTTATAGACATACCCCTTATAAAATAAGGGTTCGTAGGCGATTTTTTTAGATTTACCTTGCTTATGTTCGCAGGAAACTTAATAATTGCTACATTCCCCGCTCGGGCGGGGTGGCAAGCCAATGTATGCAAAATATTTTTGCTGGCTTGACGGAGTGGGACTAGCAGCCCTCCTTGGAGGGCAATTCTCAAATGTAAAAGTTTGGGGCTTGAGACTATCCATATTGCGGACAAGGATGTAAAGCTTTTAGCTCACCCGTTATTGCAAAGACCCCATTCTTAGGCCCACCCCGTCAAGCCCTGCCGACGGATTTGCATACATGGGCTTGCCACCCCGCCCAAGCGGGGAAGGCGGGTGTCCCAATGCGGAAAACAGGACAAACATGGCTAGCATAAGCAGGCTCAATTTCAACTTCATTAATATGCATATCGGAAATGATTACTTTTCTAAACTGTTATAAAAATCATCAGTAACAATCGTAATCAGATTCATTTTCTCCACTGTCGCTGGGATCTGGAGTTATATCTGATTCATTTTCTCTATCTCTATCTCTATTATAGTCGTAACCAGGAACGAAACCGATATCCTCATAATCTTCAATAGCAAGCTCACCGTATGTTTCCATTAACTCAGTAATTTCTCCATCTGTTAGCCATGCCGTCCAAGCTCGGATATTATAGTCACTGGTAACACACGGAATGGGTAAATCCCTTTTACTGTCTTTACTAAGCTCTTCTCCGTATTTTCTCCAATACTCTGCTTTATAAACATCATATTCTTCTTGGGTCATATCTATGCCATTTACATTGTAAACAGAACCACCCGGCGTAGAAATTCCGATTTCTGAAACATCTCCACCTGGCACATATCCTGGCAAATGGCTGTAAACATAATCCCAGTTAATTTCTTCTTTCGGTCGTATGTCAAAAATATAAACCAATTTTTTCTCTTCGCTTTTACAACTCGAATCGAGTTCTTTTGCAACGATTTTGGATGCAGCGGTAGCGGAGGTCGCACAATCCTGGCTTTGTTCTGGGGTAAAGTTACAAGACAAAAGCAATGCTGCCGAAGCTGTGGTGTAAATGAACTTTCTGAGCAGTGTTTTCATAGATATCTCCTATCTATAGGTGTTAGATGTAATGTAGAAAATTATTAGCCATCTGTCAATATCTTTAGCATATTTTTGCATATTTTTCAAAAAAAAGTCATAAATATGTATTTTTTGTCACTTTTTTGTAAAAATTTATATATATTATTAAATGACATAGAATTTACAGGAGGTCCATATGCTCAGCGCGAAGAGTTGCTATATTAGCAAAAAAATAGCCTTTTTGGCTTTTTTAGCCATTTTTGCCACAAATGCATTTGCAGAATGCGAGGCAGAAGACAACTGGAATGAAATATGCCCGGGCACTTCATTTCCAGATGGTGTATTGTGGGATACATCTCCAGCCGGCGGAAATCCCGGTTGCTATTATCTCGCAGGCTTTGATGATTGGAACACAGGAGCTTATAAAATAAACGGAACAACTCCTAGCAACCTATATATAGTAGAGTCTGACGTAAATCCAAATCCCGGCAAAATCGATGATGGCTATTATATTTATATAGCGACCAATCAATACTGGGGTAACCTTAATCAGAGTACAGGAAATCCCCCGCTTTTAGGCATACCGGATTGTTTAGCCGTTCCTTCTTTAACCGGTACGGCAAGCATTAACGCTCCCAATAACCCACCGCGAATTGGCGATAATTTAACGGCATCGCTTACATCAAGCAATACTAACGGCATATTAAGCTATGCGTGGAGCGCAGATGGCACGTCAGTAGGCAGCAATTCCGATAGCTATACCGTAACTGTAAACGATTTAGGCAAAACAATTAAGGTCGAAATTAGTGCCGACGACATACAAGGTTTGCGAGAAAGCGCACCAACGGCGGCTGTAGTGAAAAAACCGGGACCAGAGGCTCCCTTGGCGCCAACAGAGGCATCAAAAACACACAGTAGCGTGACTTTGACCCTCGTAGCTGATAATGAATATTCCTCTGACGAAGGTACAACTTGGCAAGATAGCCCTGTATTCGATGGCTTGAGCGCAAATACTGCCTATATTTTCGTTAAACGTATAAAAGAAACCGGCGATACCTACGCTTCCGAACCGAGCGATACTATCCATGTGACAACCGACAAGAATCCGGCCCCCGACGCTCCGGATGCGCCGGAACCCGAACACAGGACTAGTCACAGCATCGAATTGGTTGCAATAGAAAACGGCGAATACTCCATAGACGAAGGCACAACCTGGCAGTCTAGCTCTATATTCACCGGCTTGAATCCAAATACCAGTTACACTTTCATTCAGCGTATCAATGTCGATGAAGACACAGAAATTTCAGGCGAAAGCCAGCCGACCATTATAAAGACCATGAAGTTGCCTCCCGCAGCTCCCACCGAACCGCCCGAACTTGCCGATAAAACGCATAACAGCGTCGTATTGGAAGCGACAGCATCAATAGGAGACGAAGAATACGAATACTCCAAAGATGGTGGCATAACCTGGCAGTCCAGCCCTGAGTTCAACGGCTTAAGCGCAAATACTACCTACTATTTTGTTCAGCGTATCACTGCAGACGAAGTAGAAGAAATTGACGCTTCGGACGCAAGCCCCGCACTCGCTGTAAAGACCGATATGGCACCCGCGCCACTTGCACCGGATGCGCCAACGGTTGCCTCCAAGACGCATAACAGCGTTACACTGGTTGCAATAGCAGGCTACGAATATTCAATAGACGGCAGCACATGGACAACTAGCCCTGTATTCACCGGCTTAGACCCCGATACCGAATACAATTTCTGCCAGCGCGTAGCAGAAACCGACGATACCTATGCCTCAGAAGCGAGCCTTGCGCTAAGTGTAACAACGGAATCGCAGATCACTCCAATCTTGGCAAGCGGCGGCAATTTGCATGTATATGCGCCAAAGTCCGTCCGGGTTCGCATCTTTGACCTCAAAGGAAAAGAACTGCTGAATCGCACTATTGCGCCAAACGAAATAGTATCCATAGCCCATTTGCCAAAAGGAATTTACATGGTAAATATTGGGAAGGATACATTTAAACTGGTGAAATAAACAATGGGGGGTAATTTTCTATATTACCCCTCAATGCAAATTGAGAACATAAGAAATTTCTGTATAATAGCCCACATAGACCACGGAAAAAGCACGCTTGCAGATCGCTTGATTGAATTAACCGGCACGGTTTCAAAAAACGAGATGATGGAGCAGCTTCTGGACGATATGGATTTGGAGCGGGAAAGGGGCATTACCATAAAAGCCCATGCTATAAGAATGATTTACGAGCGAGGCGGCAAAGAATATCTGTTCAATATGATAGATACCCCGGGGCATGTGGATTTTACCTACGAGGTAAGCCGTTCCCTCGCAGCTTGCGAAGGGGCTATCTTGGTGGTAGATGCATCGCAAGGCATTGAGGCCCAAACTCTTTCAAATTTGTACTTGGCAATGGATAATAATTTAACGGTAATTCCCGTGATAAATAAAATTGATTTGCCCGGCGCAAACCCGGATGCCGCAGCTCACAGCATAGGCGATTTGCTCGGCTACGACCCGGACAAAATTCCCAGAATAAGCGCAAAAGCCGGCATAAACGTAGGTGAGGTTTTAGAGCGGATTGCAGATGAAATTCCACCGCCGAAAGGCGACCGCTCCGCTCCGCTCAAAGCCCTTATCTTTGATTCCGTTTATGATTCTTACCGAGGCGTTATAAGCTATATTCGCATTATGGAAGGGAGCCTCAAAGCCGGAACAAAAATAAAGATGATGAAAACCGGCGGCGAATATGTTGTGACAGAGGTCGGCACCTTTTCGATGAAGCGAGACAGCCGCCCCGCTCTTGATGCCGGAATGGTAGGCTATGTTTTGGCAAATATAAAAACGCTCTCGGATGTGAAAATAGGCGACACATTAACAGACGCCGCAAACCCAGCCGCAGAACCGCTCGCAGGCTACAAAGAAGTTAAACCTATGATTTTCAGCGGCATTTATCCTATAAATCCCGAAGATTACAAAAACCTGCGTGAGGCTTTGGAAAAATTGAAACTCAACGATTCCGCCCTTGTTTGGGAACCGGAAAGTTCGGGTGCGCTTGGCTTTGGTTTTCGCACCGGATTTTTGGGACTTTTGCATATGGAAATTGTGCAGGAACGCCTTGACCGAGAATTCAATGTCGATATTATTACCACCGTTCCCAATGTGGAATACCGTGTTTTTATGACAAGCGGTGAGATGATCCCCATAGAAAGCCCAAGCAAGCTCCCGGATCCAAGCCGCTACGACCACATAGAAGAACCTTACATAAAGGCACAGATTTTTACCCCTAAAGATTACATAGGCCCTTTGATGCAATTAGCGGAGGAAAAGCGGGGCACATTTGAAACTATGGAGTACCTCGACGAAAACAAAGTGATCTTGCGCTATGAACTTCCTTTGGCAGAGGTAATGTTTGATTTTTACGACCGTTTGAAATCCGTGAGCCGTGGCTATGCCGGTTTGGATTATGAGCAGGCGGGTTATCGTCAAAATCCTCTTGTTAAGCTGGATATTCTTTTGAACGGCGACCCTGTTGATGCTTTTTCCGTTATCATTCACAGGGATAAAGCGCAGCACTATGCCCATGCGATTTGCGTTCGTTTAAAGGATTTAATCCCACGCCAGCAATTTGATGTTGCAATTCAAGGAGCTATAGGCGGAAAGATAATAAGTCGCACAACTGTTAAAGCGGTTCGCAAAGATGTTCTCGCAAAATGTTACGGCGGCGACATCACCCGCAAG
>LIUG01000193.1:0-3077 GCA_001462245.1 Candidatus Fibrimonas termitidis | reverse complement strand
GACATCACCCGCAAGCGCAAACTCTTGGAAAAGCAAAAAGAGGGCAAAAAGCGAATGAAAAACATAGGCTCAGTAGAAGTCCCGCAAAAAGCCTTTTTAGCAGTGCTCTCGCTCTCCAGCCCCAGCGGCCAGAGCGGAGACGAGGAGGATTAAAGCGGTATATTCCCGTGCTTTCTTTTTGGGCTTTCTTGGCGTTTTGTTGAGAGAGCCATTAAATGTGCCAAAAGAATGCTGCGGGTTTTTGCCGGCTCAATAACATCGTCAACATAGCCGCGCGAGGCTGCAATCGTTGGGTTTGCGAACTTGTCTATGTATTCCTGCTTGCATTCGGCAGCTTTTGCTTCTGCATTGCCGCCCGCTTCTTTCACTGCGTCAATGTCTTTTTTGAACACAATGTTCACCGCGCCGTCCGGCCCCATTACCGCAATTTCCGCACCGGGCCACGCAGCAACAAAATCTGCGCCCAAGTGCTTTGAACACATGCAAATATATGCGCCGCCATAACTCTTTCTAAGTATCACGGTTAATTTCGGAACCGTAGCCTCCGCATAAGCGTAAAGCAACTTTGCGCCATGCCTGATTATGCCGCTGTATTCTTGGTCTGTGCCCGGCAAAAATCCCGGCACATCAACAAAAGATATCAAAGGTATGTTAAATGCATCGCAAAAACGCACAAAACGCGCAGCCTTATCGCTGGCATTTACATCCAAACAGCCTGCGGATTCCCTTGGGTTATTAGCCACAACACCAACAGTGGTTCCGCCTAAACGCCCAAAACCGATTATCACATTGCGAGCGTAATTCTCTTGCAACTCCAAAAAGGAATTTATATCCAAAACATTCTTCACAACCTCCGACATATCGTAAGGCTTGTTCACATTGGCAGGGACAAGTTCTTCTATGTCTGCCGGCATTTCAATTTTAGGCACGGAGTTCACAGAGGGCGGGATTTCCGCATTGCTGCCGGGCAAATAAGAGAGCAGCCTCTTTACCCAGTCCAAGGTGTCTTGGTCGTTTTCGCCAACATGAGCCACTACCCCACTCTTGCCTGAGTGCATTTCGGGGCCGCCAAGAGCCTCCATGCTAACACTTTCGCCAGTCACGGTTCTTATAACTTCGGGTCCCGTTATGAACATATAGGAGGTATCTTTTACCATTACCACAAAATCCGTTATGCCCGGACTGTAAACCGCGCCACCGGCGCAAGGTCCCATAATCACGGAAATCTGCGGAATAACGCCGCTTGCTCTGGTGTTCCTCATAAAAATATCGCCATAGCCGCAGAGCGAGCCTATGCCCTCTTGCACCCTTGCGCCGCCGGAATCGTTTAAGGAAACAAAGGGTGCGCCGTTTTGCAGAGCCATATCCATAAGGTTTGCGATTTTTTTGCCGTGCATTTCGCCTAATGAGCCGCCCAAAACGGTGAAATCCTGTGCTGCTGCGTAAACAAGGCGGCCGTTCACAAGCCCAAAGCCTGTCACCACCCCATCGCCCGGGCTTTTTTTCTTGCCAAGCCCAAAAAATTCATTTCTGAGTTCAATATATGCGCCGACTTCGACAAAGGTTCCCGCATCAAAGAAATACTCAATGCGCTCCCAGACCGAGAGTTTGCCTTTTTTATGCTGTTTTTCAATAGCCTCAGCCCCGCCCCCAAGCTTCATATTTTCTCTTTTCGCTTTCAAAGCCTCAATCTGAGCACCGTAGATAGGATCTTTAGACAATCTAAACCTCGCTGATTAAATCCTTTGAGGGGAATATAGAAAACCCTTGGTTACTTCACCGGCACTTTCAGAATTTTCTTTTCGCTCCCAAACGAGACCTTTACTATATACAAACCTTTTGGCAAATCGGAGAGCGGAACCGTGTAAACCCCATTTGCAAAGTTGAATTTATGCATGGAATTTCCTTTCAAGCCAAAAACCTCGACAACGGCGTTGTTTTTTGCGGTTAAGTTAATGCTGTTTCCGGCAACTGTCGCAGAATTTGCAAATGCAATTTGCGGAGGCGTTAAAATTGGCGTATTCGCGCTGGAACTGCTGCCGCCTGAGCTTGAAGAAGACGGAGGAGGAGCATTGCGCCATTCCGCATCGTTTGCATATGCAGCTAATTTGTCAAAAATATACTTGCCGCTTTGAGTCATATTATTGGTATTTGTCCAAGCTGCATCGCTTCCGCTATTTGGGATATTAAAACTGGTGACAAAAGCCGAGGCACCTTCATTTTTGTTATTTATTGACCAGTTGCAACTGGATATTTTATTTTCGTCCATAAAAGCATGCCATTTATTTGCTTCCGAATCGCTGTGATTGCCGTTGCCGCTTGCCATAACAGTTCCGTATTCGCTTACAAAAAGCGGACGGTTGTGGGTGTTTAATGAATTGGTAGCCGCAATTTTGAAAGTTTTGTTGCTACTCCAACCTCCAGCGGTAAATGCATCATTCAATTTGTGTTCTGCTGCATAAAAATGCAGAACATAAGCCAAGTCTTCTCCAGATACGGGGCTTGCCGTAGCTATGTCCGGGTCTTGATCCCAATTTGGAGTGCCTATCAAAATTAAATTGTTTGCTTTTTTACGAATGGAATCTACAACTGTCTGTGAATAAGGTTTTAGTATTGAAGGCCATTGAAGAGATTCAGGTTCATTGAAAATTTCAAAAATAACATGGGGGTCATTGTGGTAATCTTTCATTTCATTCACAAAAAAATCTATGACTGCGGTTTGCTGCTGGTGTGCTTTGTGGCTATGCCAATCCACTATTACGTAAATATCCTTTTCTATGGCTCTGTTTACAACTGTTTTTACCATTTGAAGGGTTGTATTTTTGTTGGTTTGATAATCGCCGCAACTATTGTCGTTATTTGCCGCCATTGCGGCACGTAAAATTTCCGTTTTCCAGCCATCAACCATGGCATCTACGGTTGCTGCTTTCCAAAATCCGGCATATTTGCCATCATCCCATTCGGTACAGCTCCAGAAAAAGCTCATTCCCCTTACTTGCACGGGGGTATTTGTATTTTCCCCGATAATTCTATTCCCGCTCGCTTTTAAGCGTCCATAATAAGAAACCGGGCCGGCA
>LIUG01000192.1:287-8293 GCA_001462245.1 Candidatus Fibrimonas termitidis | reverse complement strand
TTGCGATACATTGGCAAGCGACATGGAAGCCCCTTTTGCCTTGGTGGCTTTCTCCCCCAAAAGCAGCACTCGCAACCCTGCTGATGATACGTATTCAACATTTTTGAAATCCAGCTCCACCAGCTTTGCTTCGTCAAAGGCAGGAATTAGCGCTTCTTGAAGTTGCGGAGCGGTTGTAGTGTCAAGCTTGCCGGCAAGAGTGAACACTATTTTGCCGTCGTTTTTTGATTTTGTGATTTCCATGGCCATTTCTCCTTGTTTGAATGGAATATAGATTTTCTATATTCCTGCATATGTCTAGTTATATTGATAGTGTAGCCGATAACCTCGATAGGCAGATTCTTTTCAATATGCCTCTCCGCAAAGCCGTAATTTTATTTTCGGCCTTGCTTTTCGCCATAATAGCTATTGGCAGCTCGTTTGCCTATTATTTTTCCATGCGAAAAATACTAAACGAAGGCCTTGCCCATGAGCTTAGGCAAACCATGAACACAAAACGGTTTATGCTAAAAGCCGAATTGGACAAAGAAATCTTGCTGCTCAAGGTCCTATCGGAATACCCTGTGGTAAAGGATTATTTCTTAGAGCCTGGCAGTGAAGATGCAAAAAAAGCGGTCTTTGAGTTATTTGAGCACCACAAAGAATACTTTCAGAGCCAAATTATAAATTGGATAAATGTAATTGATTCCAATTATTATGTAAATGGGAAGTTCAAGGAAAAATACACCCCTTCCAATCCCGAGCACAAGTGGTTCTTTGATGCTTTGGATACGAAAAATCCGCCGGTGATAAAAGTTGCCTTTGATTATTTAGATCGCTATATCTACGATTTATACATAGACTATCCGGTTTTTTCGGAAGACAAAGCAATTGGCGTTATAAGCGGCAGAATCTCCCTTCTCTATTTTATAAACAAACTGAACCTGCCCGAAAATATTCTCATCTTTGACAAAAGCGGGGTTGTTATAGGCGCAGCAGATGAAAAATTAGCGAAAAATAAAAAAACGCTCAAGGAATTATTCGGTGCCAAAGGCGAAGAAATACACAATAGATCACGTAGCATGAGCAAAAATTCCAGCCAGTCGTTTGGAATCGGCGAGAACTTGTATGTGCTGAACAGTATGGAAGAATTGGACTTGTTTTTAGTATCTAAAGATAAGATTGATACGAAAAAAATACTTGAAGAACGTGCGACCATGGTGTTTTTCGCATTGCTTTTGCTTCTGCTTTTGGTCTTTTTTGTTTTCAATAAATTTGTAGAATACATATTGAAACCGATAAATAAAAATATGCTGTCTTATATAGAAACCAGCCTTTTGGATGATCTCACAAAACTCCCCAACAAAAGGTTTTTCAATATGAGAATAGAAGACGAATGGAGCCGAGCCATCAGAGGCAAGTCCTCTTTAAGTTTTTTGATGATGGATTTGGACAAGTTCAAAAACTACAATGATAAGCGCGGGCATTTGGAAGGCGATAGGCTTTTGCGAGACGTTGCGCGAATATTCAGTTATTGCGTGAACAGATCTTCCGACTTTGCCGCAAGATTCGGCGGTGAGGAATTCTGCGTTATTTTACCGAACACAAAAATAGAGGGCGCAAAAAAAATCGCAGAAAATATAAGGGCATCAGTGGAACGTGCCGGCAAAACAACCATTAGCATAGGCTTGGTTTGCAAAACTCCCGTACTGGAAGATAGTATGCATCAATTCATAGAACTCGCAGACCAAAAACTCTACGAGGCTAAGAATGCCGGAAGGAATAAAGTGTGTAGTTAATATTACTTACTATATTCTCTCTAATGTTGCGTTTTTTTACCTTAATATTTATCTTTTTGCTGTTGCTGTCTTGCTCTACTGCGTACAATTTAACAGACAGAGGCGGAGGGGTTTTTATTATTGAAGACCTTGAATTGGAACCGGAAGGCAATTTGGAATACAGAGCGGGAGATGCGGTAAGGGAACTGGCTATAGAAGATATAGTTTCGCTCTCCGTTCCAAACGCAGAACCGAGAATTTTTGACGGCAAAGTGTTTTACCCTGCAACTCTAAAACTCGAAGATACGGTTTCCGTTCCATCCCAGGGTTTTATTTGCGTAGAAGGAACAATAAAGGCAGAGAACGCAGGTAGAAAATTCAGCATTCCGCTCGCTAACATCAGAGAACTAAACCGCAAAGAGGATTAATGTTCACCGTAATTCTAACAGAACTGAACAGCAAGTCCGATTTAAGGGCTATTGTAGGCGCTATAGCCAATGTTTTGAATACGGATAAAAGAGGGGCTGTGGAAAAAGCCAAAAATTTGCCTTTGGTTTTAGCAGAGAATTTACCGGAAAAAGAAGCGCAGCTAATGGCGGATATGTTCAACGGCATGGGTGCCGGAATAAAGGTAGAGCCGCCGTTGGACGAAAAGCTAAGGGAATTAAGGACAGAATTGCCGAAAAGAGGAATACACATTGGCTGCCTGATTTTCATTATGCTTTGCCTGGTGGCTTTTGCGATTTTTGCGAGCTTAGAATATGAATGGATTATAGAGCAGTTTAAGCCAAATCCGGCAAAAGCGGAAACCCTTTTGCGAAAAGGCAATATGAGCAAAGCAAAGCAAAGCATACAAAAGCAGCTTAAAGAAAAACCCAATGATATTGAACTTTTAATTTTGCAAGGTAAATACTATATAGGCGCAGCTCGCAAAAGAATGAATGCGGAAAATTGGAAAAGCTACGGTGAATCAGGAGCGCTTCCCGAATTGGATTCCGCCGTGGCGTTTTTTCGCAAAGCGGAATCACTAGACCCAAAAAACGGCAGCATTCCGAGATGGATTTCAATCGCAGAACAGTTGAGAAGAACTTTGCCGGAAGCGGAAACAGCCGCTCGCAGAGCAGTTTCCATTGCGCCGCAAGAAGCGGATAACTGGAATCAGTTAGGTTCCGTGCTTGTGGATCAAGAACGGATCAGTCAGGCGGAACAGGCTTTTTACAATGCGTTAAAAATAAACCCAAACGATGCCGCCGCCCTGAAAAATCTGGCGATTTTAAATCTCTATTACAAGAAAGACGCAGAAAGAGCCGCAAATTTCCTATTCTCCTTTTTGAACCAAGAAGAGGCAGCCGCAGACATGGATTCTTATATGCTGCGCACGGATTTGACCACAGCGATGTTCGGCGATTTTAACCCGCCCTTTGAGAAATTAAACCCGCCACATCTTCCTATTGACGAATACGAGAGAAGGCGTTCTCAAATAGCCGCAAACCCAAGGTTGAAAACCGACCCTCTACTGCAAGAAGAGCTTGGACTGCTCTATATGTCAATAGGTGAAATGAAGGAAGCCGAAATTTGTTTTATAAAAGCCATTCACTTGAATGAAAAAGTCGAATCTTCAAGAAAAATGCTTGCCATTATATATATGGCGGAGCCAAACTACGAAAAAGCTTTAAAAATGATGCAAGCAGCAGCGGAAAACGGTACCAGAGATCCGTTTTTTTGGAAAAATATCGGGGTTTTGCAAAAATATTACAAAGCTAACCATGCAGAAGCGAACAAAGCTTTTAATCGCTATCTGGCCTTAGGCGGTGATTTTTACGGGGGCAGGATAAAAAAGGAAATGAACCGGTAGGCATTTTTTGCTTTTTCTACGTTATGTTCATATGAGAAAAAGTGAATTTGAAACAATGCTAACCGTAGGCATTGAGTCGTGCAGGCTCGCCCTTATCAGAGAGAGCGATGACCATGACTTATTTTACTCCGGTGAAATGTATGACCCGGCAGATCCGAGAAAAATATATTTGCTTGAACTCGATGAAGAAACTTTTACGCTTCGCTCGGATTTGATTTTTGATGAAGTTATAAAACGCTTTTTTTATGTGTCAAAAGAGAAATTTGAGTATAGCGAAATTAACCTAAAAAGCGCGCTTTTAACCTTGTGCAGAATAGAACGCAAAGTTTATAATATTCTGTCGAAATTCAATTTAAGGGGCTTTTATACGAAGGCCGATTTTATACGCCATTTAATAGAGCGGGTACCTCAGCTTGAATTGCACGGAAAAGCCGTAAAAAGCCATAGAAGCGGGAAAACATATTTAACCATTAGGGATGATATTCTGCATTTTGAATACAAAGAGGAAAAAGCGGAAGGTTATATGGATATATCGCAGAAAGATATGAATGAAGAAGTTTTGCAACAGTGTGTTGAATTGGCAATATCGGCGCTCAAGTTCGAAGGCAGATAAGGGAATTTTAAAGTGATAGTTCTGCTTGCAGATTCCGATAAGAAATTTGTAAATGAAATTCTAGAATCCTGGTCTATTACCGAAATTCCGGTATCTGCCGTGACAAATACAGCCGATATGATTTCCGTAGCGGCAAGCGGCGAAGTGTCCGTTGCTTTTTTAAATGCGGATTTTTTGTGGGCAGCCGAACTGGATGCTGTTTCTTACCTTAAAGACCATAATCTTGGTATTGAAATTTTTGTTCTGTGCGAACATAAAAACCTAGCTTTAGCGGAGGCTTCGCTATCAAGGGGAGCGAGCAAATACTTGCTGAAGCCTGTGGCTGTGAATATCCTTGAGAATGCAGTCAGAAAAGCCTTGCAAAAACGCAGCAACAAAAAAAATTATCAACTCATGGAGAGCCAAGTTCTTGAAGAACTCTTTGGCAACACTCCCGAAATGCGGAAAATTTTAAAAACCATCTATAAAATAGCTCCGACTACAAGCACCGTTTTAATAACAGGTGAATCCGGCACCGGCAAGGAATTTGCTTCCAACATAATACACCGTGCGAGCAAGAGAGCAGACGAGCCTTTTTTGGCTGTGAACTGCGGAGCCATTCCTGAGAATATTATTGAGAGCGAGTTGTTCGGCAGCCGCAAGGGAGCTTTCACCGGAGCAGTGAATAAAAAGGGCTTGTTTGAAGAGGCAGACGGCGGAACTCTTTTTTTGGATGAGGTCGCAGAGCTTTCGCAGGCAGTTCAAGTCAAGCTGCTAAGATTTTTGCAGAACAGGGAAATAAGAAGGGTCGGGGAAAACGAGAGCAGAACCCTTGATGTCCGCATTATAGCTGCCACCAATCGCAACGTTATTGAAGAGGTTAAAAAGGGAACTTTCAGGGAAGATTTATATTATCGCCTCAACACATTCCACATAGAACTGCCGCCGCTCAGGGAAAGGCGTTCCGTGATAAGCAATTTAATCAGGCATTTCATAATAAAGCACCAGAGCGCAACAGGCAAAACAATAAGGCGTATAAGCCAGTCTGCGCAGGTTGCGTTAAAAAGCTACGATTATCCGGGCAACATAAGAGAGTTGGAAAACATAATCGAGCACGCAATGATTATGGCGGAAAACGAGGAAATAACCTTGGAAGATTTGCCGGAAGCCTTGCACCCAAGCTATACCATACCGGAAAGCCGCTACCTGCTTTCGCCAACCGAAAAACAGCAAAATGAAATTTTAAAAACCGAAGATACCGAGGATTTATCTTTGGCAGAGCTGGAACGGCGGCATATAATAAAAATGTTTGAGAAACACAAAAATATATCCCTAACCGCAGAGAAATTAGGGATAAGCCGCACCACATTGTGGCGCAAATTAGAGGAATACGGCCGGACGGTTATTGACCGCTGACCTTCATCCAAAAAGCACGGTAATTTTCTCGGTCGTCGCCTTTGCGGAATTTAATAGCATCCTCGGGGTGAGAGTTGAAAATTCCGGTAATCATCTGCGGAATAATATAGCCCCATTCCAAATTCTGCTCTTTTTGCATTGGAATAAAATCGCTTGCGATTATATCCAAAACCGGACGAATATCGAACTTAGGATTTTTCAGGAAACCGAGCAATAGTTCCGTAGGGCAGTTGCCGGCACCACGCCCGATACCGTAAATGGTACAGTCCAGGTAATCCACATTGTTTATAATCGCCTGAATTGTGTTTGAAAAGGCGAGCTGCTGGTTGTTGTGCCCGTGAAAGCCGAATTTTTTGGTTTTAACCCATCTTTTGTAGCGTTTAGCCAGTTTGTCTATGTTTTCTTGGTAAAAATAGCCGAAAGAATCCACTAGGTAAAGCACGTCTGTTTTGGATTCCTTTTCCACCTGGTCAAGGGCTTCGTCCAATTCGGGCCCGCTGTCGCGGCTTGCCGCCATGATGTTTATGGTAGTCTCATAGCCAAGGTCGTGGAATTCGTTTACCATTGCTATGCATTTGTCAATATCGCGGGCATAGCAGGCTACACGCACCATATCGTAAGGGGATTCCGATTTGGGCTTTATTTTGCTCATGTCTGCCCTGCCGATGTCTGCCATAACTGAAATCTTCGGCCCGTTTTCCACGCCTTCTTTCATTTTCCAGAGCAAGTCATCGTCGCAAAATTTCCATGGCCCGAATTCCTCCCTGCTAAACATTTCGTCGGAGTTTTTATATCCGGCTTCCATATAGTCAACACCCGCCTCGGCAAGTGTTTTATAAACCTTTTGCACCAATTCAAAAGAAAATTTGTGTTTATTGAGCAACCCGCCATCACGGATTGAGCAATCCAAAACCTTAATCGACTCGCGAAACATATTAACTCCATTTGTAAATATTCGAGGATTAATGTAGAAAATTTCAGAACCCTGATGTCCCATCGGGAAAATCCTTTCCATCGGGGGTATCGGGGTTTAGACTCAAATTATTAGAGTTTTTATTTTTTCAATGACTTCTATTAGTTCAGAATTTTTTGCTTTTGCTGCAAATTTAGCTTTTCTGCTTTTCCAATCTAGGCTTTTTATTTGGTCGGATAACACAACACCGCATATCGTTTTTCCGCTAATTTTAACTTCAAACGGGTAACCTTTTTCTTGACTTGTAATTGGGCAAAACAAAGCTAATCCAACTTTTTCATTATAGGCAAGCGGAGACAGAACTAAAGCTGGGCGTTTGCCTTTTTGTTCGTGACCTAACTGAGGGTCAAACTCCAGCCAAACAATATCACCTTTGTTTGGAACATAACTTTTAGCTACCATTGCTCTTTGCCCTTTGATTTTCCAAAGGATATTTCGCTGTGGATATTGTTTTTATTAATGCCGGATAACAAAGACTCCAATTTATAGGTAGGTTTTTGTTCCATAGGAACGATAAACACTCTGTATCCGGTTCTCAAGGACATTTTCTGAGCTATCCCGCTCGGTATTCTAACTCCAAAGTCATTACCCCATTTTTGTATCACAGCTTCCATAAAGTCAATATAGAAAATAAAACTTTATACTTTATCTCTCCATAGAAGCTAGCGGCGATGCTTTGTGCTTAGTCCTGCAAACAACGAACTGAAAACAAGCCTGACTTACCGCCGTAGTCCCAGCTCGCACTCTCGTCGTAGTAGAGCATATACCGGGCGTAGGCGTTATCACTATCGTACTCACTGGCACTCCACCAGAGGCCGCTGATGCCGACACCGTCGAAACTGCCACCCGAGTAGCCGAAGCCGCCCGGGAAAGCCGAAAAACCGTACTTGTTTGTGCCGTTGCCACCATCGTTCCAACCAGTCCTAGCTTTTAAATACTCGCCTGCTGTATAGCTGAAGTAAATGCCATCATCGTAGTCACCATCACCGCCATTCTGTTCATCTATCCAACGGAACAGTTTATCCCAGTCATAGTTACTTGGAATATGCCAGCCATTGGGACAAATGCCCTGATGCTTTTGCTGTATCAGGCTTGAGCAAAAAGCAGAATTGCAATTTGCTCCAAGACCCATAGCTGTTGACCAGTCGTACAATCTGCCATACCTTGCGCAATTGGCCTGTACTTGACTTGGAGTCAATGAAACGAAATCTCCAGTATCATCGTCATAAACCCGACCGCCTTCGCCATAACACTTGCTGCCACTTACATTGCAATTCAAATTCTCTGCCATCCAAGTTTGCGTACCTATCTTTACGGTTTCAAAATCGGCACTACAGGTGCCAGTATTGCTGTTTCCCGAACTATCAGAACAGGAAAATGTGAATGCCATAGCAAGCACAATGCCTGCCGCCA
>LIUG01000192.1:0-153 GCA_001462245.1 Candidatus Fibrimonas termitidis | reverse complement strand
AGCAAGCACAATGCCTGCCGCCAAGAGAAAACGCTGAGTTTTCATAATGAACCTCCTTTTTTGTGATTTTTGGATTGAATAAAGCAATTTGGACGTTTCAGAGCTTTTTTGGCCCCATTCCGGTGTTTGGCAAGCCGGTTCAGGCTTATAACA
>LIUG01000191.1:3739-3903 GCA_001462245.1 Candidatus Fibrimonas termitidis | reverse complement strand
CCGCCGTGCATCCCGGTTCCCGTAAAATTCCCCACAGGTGTATCCGTCGAGCCGATGCCCAGCACCACGATAAGCCCCCCGGCAAGGTATTCTCCCAGGAAGCTCCCCGCCCTGCCGCCAATGACGATCACCGGCCTTTTTTCCTTGTATTCCTTCATGTGGAT
>LIUG01000191.1:0-3568 GCA_001462245.1 Candidatus Fibrimonas termitidis | reverse complement strand
GGTTCTGTACCCGGCGTCGCCGCGAACAAAGATGCTCCCGCCGCGCATGGCATACCCCAGCGCGTCGCCCGCATTGCCGTGGATGACGATTTTACCGTCATTCATCGTATCGCCGGTCGCGTCCTGTGCGTTGCCGTTTACGTTAATAACGCCGCCGTCCAAATAACAGCCCAGCGCGTTGCCCGGCGTCCCGTTTATGGTGAGCGTCTTGCCACTTAAAGCACTGCCAATAAACCGCTGTCCGTAGCACTCGTCAATACGGACATCCTCCTTGGAGGCCTTTACCCGCTCGTTCAGCTCTTTGAAATCAATATTTCGCGCCGATATGTTCATCACCTTACTCCTTTCTTACAGTCCTTAGTATAGCAGGGGGGGCGGGGAGTGTCTAGGGGGGCCTGTGCCTTGCCGGCTCAAGCCCGGTGTGGGTATAATGCCAGAGAGGGAGATGCTGACCGGAAGCGGGGGAGGGGGGCTACCAGTCGGGGTAAGGTCCAGGCACTTAGCGGAAGTTTTATGGAATCAGTGATAATTACTTGGAGGTTAGAATAACATGAGAAAATTCTTTGTGTTTTTCATAGTCTTTGTTTTTGGGTGTTTTAATTCTTGTGGAGGATATATTATGCAAAGACGTTTTTACTCTCAAATTCAAGGATTACAGGTAAACGAAGTAAAAAGGCTTTTACTGCAAGGCGCTGATCCAAATAAGTGTATTGGTGAATTTGGCTGGAGAGACAATAATCCATTGCTTGTAAATCATCACTATTCTACTTTATGGCGAGAAGAAAAAGACATACAAATCCCATCGCCTGATATTGAAATTTTAAATCTATTAGTGGATGCTGGAGCTGATATAAATGCACGTCCTTACGTCTGGTTTGAGGTCTTTGCTATTGATAATGATAATATTAAGAGAATAAAGGAACTACAGGAGTATCATGGCGGGTTGGAGGAAAATCATGAATACAAGAGGGATGTAGAAATTCTTATAAGCGATGTAAATAAATACATTGGTGCTTTGCTTAAGGCTGGAGCAAATCCTGATGCGCTTGGGCACCCTTATCCTTTTAGCCATGAGGCTATATCAAAACGTATAACAGATAAACAGGCAAAAAAATATTTTGCTCAAGGAACCCGTGCCATAAATGTAGCCATCGAAAAAGGTATTATTTGGGGAAGCCAAGTTGACTTACTCTTACACTATACAAAACTTGATGAAGAATCGCTAAAGGCGGCAGAACGTTCAAACGATCCCGCCATGATAGAGAAAATTAATAGGCTATGGGAAATACAACAGAGCGGTAAATGAAGACAAAAGCAAATATATTCAATAAGTAAAATTTACCCCTTGCGTTCAGGGTAGTGAGCGGGGTATAATCTCCTTATGAAGCAAATAAAGCTGTTGATTTATATTCTGGCATTGGGAGCATTGTTTTCAAGTTGTCATGAAACAAAAACATATCATTTTAATGTGGTTAATCTAAACGGAGCTAAAGAAGTAATTATTGAATTTAAAATAAATCTTGGCTTTCGTGAAAGGAAGTTGAAAATTAATCTTATAGATCAGAATGAAATAACTTTGAAAGAATCAGATCGTATTTGGGGCAATACTATTTTTGGCCGTAATGAAATATTTTTTTATCCAAGCATTTATCAAATAGAACATAGCGAAACAATCGAAGCCATTGTCTACAATAAACCATGGGTAGAAAAGGAAGGGCAGATATATAAAATTACTCCTTGTGAAAATGTAAACGAGTATTTTTTATATCTCTTGCTAGATGAGAAAATAGCCCGAATTGTTTCCAACGAACCTATTATTAATGTTGACGAACTCGACCGTTCAAATATTGTCTTGACGTATATCACAGACCCCCCAGAAATATTTTTAAAGGCAATTACAAATGAAAAAATCATGGGAGGGTATATTATAAAAAGTAATATTGACGGTTCGTTGTTACTCCTGGATTAACGAGGAGAAGGCATCTTGCGTTCCGGCCTATGGGCGGGGTATAATTTTAGGATAAGATATTGTTAATAAAGGAGAAAGACAAAAATGAAAAGGAATATAATTATTGCGGTTCTAACGATTGCCCTGGCTGTAGTTGTTTTCAGATATGAAGTGATGTTCGGTAGAAATACTGTTGCGGAAAAGGAACCAATGAAATTGTATAAAGAACAACCAGACGGCTGTTTTTCTGTAATGAGCGAAGACGGAAAATTCAGAATGAGCTTTATTTATGATTCAGCTGGGTTGCAAACGTTTGGTTTAGAAGATTTATTGTCAAACAAAGCATTGGGTTTTAATATAATTGAGGGCGTTCTATACAGTTATTTTTATAAGGACGATGTGTATGATGTTCAAACAAATGTACGTTATCAAGATCCGGAAATGATAACTCAGCGTGAAGAATGGTGCAACGGAATTTTGACTTATTATGAACTTTTGCAAGATGGGACAACAACTACTACCGTTAAAAGGGTAGAAACGGGGGACTCCTATTTAGAGGAAACGCAGACGGAAAGCGTCAATCCCTGGTACAATTATTTAGAGAAATTGTGAGGTCATAATGTTAAGAAATTGTTGGGCAATGATACCGTATCGCAATATTATGGTATTCTTTTCAATTAAGTATAAGATTGAATAAATTTTACCCCTTGCGTTCCGGCCAATGTCTGGTGTAAAATAGGATGGCGAGCGATAAAATGCGGATAAAACCAATAAGGATATTCCACTTATTATTATCAATTCTAATAGTTGTTTTTGGCGCTGCTTTCTCAGCATCGGTTGATGATGATCATGTGATGATAGCATTTAGTTGTATATTGTTCTTTCCGGTACTGACAGTATCTCTGTTTTGTCTTTTTGAACCTATGAAATTATTTGAGTATCTGTTTAATAATATGGTATATTTCCTACAATTATTAATGTTATGTGCTATTGAATCTGGTTCAATACTCAATACCATGATATATGACCATAATATAGTTTTATGGGTTTGGATAATGTCATTCATACTTATTGTTTGTTTAACGCAATTCTTTTATTTTTTAAGAACTACCCGCCAAAAGCCGGTAAACACCGCATAGTGCAGTACAGGTTTTTTATTTCTCTGGGGCGTTTTTACACCATCAAAATATTCTTTACAAGTATTTGCCATATTACCCCCTTTTATAAAGCTGCCAGAGGCCATTACCATGAAAAGCCGATCTAACGACCCAATATCCACAGGCAAACATGGTAAATAAGAAACGGGGACAGCAAGTTACGCCGGTGAAAAAATCCGCCGCTGTTTTTCCCCTTTTGATAAATCCTTGCATTTTTATTAATGAAAAAAACAAACCAAAATTAAAGGCAAGAAAAATAAGCATTTCAATTATTACCGATATCCAGTTATAATTTGCCAAGCCTTCAAGTAAGCGATTATTAAATAAAAAAACCGGCAACGACAACAGTAATTGTGCAAATATAAATATTGGCATAGTAAGCCTCAAAATACTCAACATTTCTCCGCCGCCTATACCAAGCCCTGCTCCCCACTGGAGACCTGCGGCGTTGCAAAAAGAACGC
>LIUG01000190.1:11512-16114 GCA_001462245.1 Candidatus Fibrimonas termitidis | reverse complement strand
GAAATATATTCCTTAAATGAGAGCGTAAACATCTGTATGGTTACATAGCGTCCGGAAAGCAATGTAGCCAACTCGCCGGACAATATTATGGAATTGGAACCTGTTAGGTAAAGGTCAACATTATCTCGCAAACGCAAACTGTTCACGGCTCTTTCAAAATCCGGAACATTCTGAATTTCATCCAAAAAGATATAATTCATTTTATCTTTTGCCAAATGTGATTTTAAGTAACCATGCAGTTTTTTCCAGTCCAGCAAATCCGAAAAATCCGCATCTTCAAAATTTATTGCCTGGATTTGCGAAGGCAAAATGCCATTATTTAGCAGATGTTTTTGGAAAATTTTGAATAAAAAAGACTTTCCGCCCCTGCGAATTCCGGTGATTATTTTTATAGTATCCGCTTTGCCCTGCCAAGGAAGCAGAGTTTTAAGATACTGTGGCCTCTCTATAATTGCTTGCATTTTAACTCCTTAATGTTAATTTTGTAGAATTGAACCATACAAAAACGCCTAAATTGCGTACTTTATAGGTTTGTATTCTACAAACTTTGCCATTAGTGGGTAATGTAGTAAAAAAAAACTTGACAAACTTCAAAAATATTTCTATATTGCACGCTACAGACTAAAAGTAAGTCTATAAATATGGAGATTTAAAAATGTCCCTTACAATCCAACAAGTTGAGAAGCTTTTGCTCGGAAGCCATAAATTTGAACATCTGAGTTTTTCCCTGCTGCTTATGCGCAAGAAAATGCTTTACGCAACGAATACTTCGCCTTCCGTGTTACAAGAGTGCGCCAAAGAAATCCTCGGATTTTTAGAGAAATTCAAAGGAACCATGAGTTCTGACCTCGCCGTTTTGGAAAAATTATAATCCAGGAGAACAATATGTTAAAATCTTTTCAAGAAACAGCCAAACTCATAGAAGCCGGCAAAGTGTTGCACATCGCCGGTACCGAAGCCTTGCTTAAAAAATTGCCGAAAGGCAAATGGGCAGGCGGCTCAACAGAGTATTTTATGGCAAAGGACGGTGGCAAAATCTCTAACGAACTTCTGTTTGTAACAGAATTTCCATACGAGGATTTTTCAATAAAAACATATTCCCGAGCGGAAATTGAAAATGTGGCCGCCGATGCCTTTGACAATGGTTTTTCCATAGTGATTATACCATTTGACAGCACGGTGCACAAGGAATATGCTCAAAAAGCCGATGGCTTTAAGGATATGTTTATGAAGAATATAGTCGGATGGATTTCCGGCGTGAATCTGGGCATTCCGGGGCAAACTCCCATAGCCGTTTGCGGCACAGACGCTTCCGCATACAATGATAAAGCCGTGGTGCTTCATTTGAATGTTCCAAGTGATAAAGCGGTTAACGTGAATATCATCAATATCTTCGCTCAAGACGAATCTTCGCCTATTATCACCTTTGCCGAAGAAGGTTTTTCGGTTGCGAAGTGTTTTGTGAACGGAAAGGAAACCGTATTGGCCGACTACATAGCGCAAAACAAAATAGACACAAAGCTGCCTTTGGTCGGAGACTATGCCGGCAATGGTGTAAATATCTCTTTCAAAGCGATAGAGAACGGAGTTGTGAATTTTTATGCGCCGGTATTCAACCACATTCAATACAGAATTGCCAAAAGCATAGCAAATTACGAGAAGGAGTTCCACAGCAAACTTGCCGATTTCAAAGAAACGGAAGCTGCGTTTTCGTGCAACTGCATATTGAATTTTTTGTACGGCGAACTTGAAGGCAAAAAAATTGAAGCCTTTGCCGGGCCTATCACCTTTGGAGAAATTGCTTACCAGTTGGTAAACCAAACCTTGGTGTATGTGACAGTGGATTGAATTTTCTACCTTCCCCCATTATGCGAGAATTTAATGTAACGGGGCTTTGCATCCCCGGTAAGCATTATATGGTGGATATTTCCGAGAAAGTCCGCCAGATTGCTGCAATGGTTGAGAAGGGGCAGTATTTTACTATAAATAGAGCTAGGCAATATGGAAAAACCACAACACTTTTTCAACTGGAATTATTGCTTGCTAAAGAATATACGGTAATAGCGATTAGTTTTGAAGGTGCAAGCGATGGTATGTTTGAGGTAGAGGATAAATTCTGCCAAGGATTTCTTTATATATGCTCAAAATATTTCAGCGAGAGAGATTTACCCGGTTCTGATATTTGGATAGATAGCTCTGTTACAAATTTTGATTTGCTTGATGCTTTTTTGAACAAAGTTTGCAAAGATCAAAAAATTGTTCTGATGATAGATGAAACCGACAAATCATCCAATAATCAGATATTTTTAAGGTTTTTGGGAATACTGCGAGACAAATACCTAAAAAGAGGACGAGGCGCAGGAGCCACATTCCAAAGCGTTATACTCGCAGGTGTTTATGACATAAAAAATTTGAAAATGAAAATGGTTTTAGCAGGAACTCATCAACTTAAAGATGGCGAAAAAAGGATAAACTCCCCTTGGAACATAGCGGCAGAATTTGAAATAGATATGTCTTTTTCTGCGCCTGAAATAGCCTCTATGCTAAACGAATACGAAAAAGACCACCAAACCGGAATGGATATAGAAGCGGTATCAGAAGAAATTAGAGCCTACACCAATGGCTATCCTTATTTGGTTTCTAGGCTTTGCAAAACTATAGACGGAAAATTGGAAAAAGACTGGACGTCAAAAGGCTTGCAGATGGCTGTGAGATTAATTCTGATTGAACAAAGCACTTTGTTTGACGATATGTTCAAAAATATAAAAAGCAATGCCGAATTAAGGGATTTGCTTTACAGCATTTTGATAAACGGAAGGTCGTATTCATTCAATTCGGATAATTACGGCATGGAGCTTGGGCTTTTATTCGGGATTTTAACGCAAAACGGGGAAAAGATAGCTATACATAATCTCATCTTTGAGACCAGAATAACCAATTATTTTGCAACGGAAAAAGACATAAGCGACAGTATGCTAACAATGCGAACGCCAATAGACGCCGTGACAGAAGGAAACAAATTCAACATGAAAATGTTTTTGGAAAGATTTATGAAGCATTATTACGAAATTTATAGTAACCGCGATATTGAATTTTTGGAACGAGAATGCCGCCTATTGTTCATAACCTATTTAAAGCCCTTTATAAACGGCGTGGGATTTTACCATATAGAGAGCGAGACGCGAAACAGCGAGCGCACGGATGTGATAGTTGACTACAACAATGAGCAGTTCATAATTGAATTGAAGATTTGGCACGGCGAGCAAAAACACGAAAAGGCTCACGAGCAGCTTATAAAATATCTTGACAGCAAAAACAAAAGCGAGGGCTATTTGCTCACCTTTGACTTCCGCAAGCGTAGGGCTAAGAAACCCAGCGCAAAGTGGGTGAGGAAAGGTAAAAAGAAGTTTTTGGACTGCTTGGCGGTGTAGATTTCTACCTTCCCCCATTATGCGGGAATTTAATGTAACGGGACTTTGCGTCCCCGGTAAACATTATATGGTGGATATTTCCGAGAAAGTCCGTCAGATTATTGTTATGATTGAACGAGGGGATTATTTTACAATAAACCGTGCTAGGCAGTATGGAAAAACTACGACAATAAGACAACTGGAAAAAGTTTTGCTGAAAAAAGGGTATCAGGTAGCCCGCATAAGTTTTGAGAGAATTGGAGATGAACCTTTTGATAATGCAAAGAATTTTTGCCAAACTCTGCTAAGACAAATAGCGGAATCATTGAAAAATAACGATATAAAAGGTTACAGAGCTTGGCCAAACAAAACAATCACGAACTTTGAAAAATTTGATAAGCATTTGAATAATGTATGCAAAAATAAAAAAGTCGTGCTCTTTATAGATGAAACGGATAAAACCTCCAATAATCTGGTATTCTTAAGATTTATAGGAATGCTCCGGGACAAATACCTTGAAAGGGAAAGTTCCAAAAAAGCGACATTCCAATCCGTAATTTTAGCCGGCGTTTACGACATAAAAAATTTAAAAGTCAAGTTAGTTAAAAGCGGGCATTACCAACTTAAAGACGGCGAAAAGCGCATAAACTCTCCTTGGAACATAGCGGCTGATTTTGAAATAGATATGTCTTTTTCTGTACCGGAAATAGTCACCATGCTAAACGAGTACGAAAAAGACCACCAAATAGGAATGGATGTAAAAGCGATATCAGAAGAAATCAGAGCTTATACCAATGGCTATCCTTATTTGGTTTCACGGCTTTGCAAAACTATAGACGGAAAACTGGAAAAAGACTGGACATCAAAAGGTTTGCAGATGGCTGTGAGGCTAATTTTGATTGAGCAAAGCACTTTGTTTGACGATATGTTCAAAAACATAAGAAGCAATGCTGAATTAAGGGATTTGCTTTACAGCATTTTGATAAACGGAAAGTCATATTCATTCAATTCGGATAATTACGGCATGGAGCTTGGGCTTTTATTCGGGATTTTAACGCAAAACGGGGAAAAGATAGCCATACACAACCTCATATTTGAGACCCGTATAACCAATTATTTTGCAACGGAAAAAGACATAAGCGACAGTATGCTAACAATGCGAACGCCGATAGACGCCGTGACAGAGGGAAAC
>LIUG01000190.1:10555-11290 GCA_001462245.1 Candidatus Fibrimonas termitidis | reverse complement strand
GAATGCCGCCTATTGTTCATAACCTATTTAAAGCCCTTTATAAACGGCGTGGGATTTTACCATATAGAGAGCGAGACGCGAAACAGCGAGCGCACGGACGTGATAGTTGACTACAACAATGAGCAATTCATAGTTGAATTGAAGATTTGGCACGGCGAGCAAAAACACGAAAAGGCCCACGAGCAGCTTATAAAATACCTTGACAGCAAGAACAAAACCGAAGGCTATTTGCTCACCTTTGACTTCCGCAAGCGTCGGGCTAAGAAGCCTAGCGCAAAGTGGGTGAGGAAGGGTAAAAAGAAGTTTTTGGACTGTTTGGCGGTGTAGATTTCTACCTTCTCCCTTATGCGGGAATTTAATGTAACGGGACTTTGCGTCCCCGGTAAACATTATATGGTGGATATTTCCGAGAAAGTCCGTCAGATTATTGTTATGATTGAACGGGGGGATTATTTTACCATAAACCGTGCTAGGCAGTATGGGAAAACTACAACGCTTTCTTTGCTGGAAAAATACTTATCTAAAGAATACACGGTCATAAAAATCAGTTTTGAAAGCGTTGATGATAGAGTATTCGAAACGCCCGAAAATTTTTGCCAAGGATTTCTTTATATATGCTCAGAATATTTCAACGAGCGAGAATTGCCCGGTTCTGAAGCTTGGATAGATAGCTCAGTTACAAGCTTTGACTTGCTTGCTGCTTTTTTAAATAAAATATGCAAAGATAAGAAAATA
>LIUG01000190.1:785-10486 GCA_001462245.1 Candidatus Fibrimonas termitidis | reverse complement strand
AAAATATGCAAAGATAAGAAAATAATTTTAATGGTAGATGAAACGGATAAAACATCAAATAACGTCATATTTCTAAAATTTTTGGGGTTACTGCGAGATAAATTTTTAAAAAGGAATGATGGCGCAGGCGCAACTTTTCACAGCGTTATTCTAGCCGGTGTTTACGACATAAAGAACTCCCACTCCCCCTGGAACATAGCAGCAAATTTTAAAGTTGATATGTCTTTTTCTGCTCCTGAAATAGCCACCATGCTAAACGAATACGAAAAAGACCACCAAACGGGAATGGATATAGAAACTGTATCAAAAGAAATTAGAGCCTATACCAATGGTTATCCTTTCTTGGTTTCGCGACTTTGCAAAATCATAGACGAGGATTTAGATAAAGACTGGACGTTAAACGGAGTGCAAAAAGCCGTGAAGCTATTGCTCAAAGAAAGGAATACATTATTTGATGATTTGTCTCATAACATAGAGACTAACAAAGAGTTATTTGATTTGTTGCATAATTTAATAGTTGACGGCAAAAAGATCACATACAATAATTTAAATTCAACTATGAATTTAGCTTTAACGTTTGGAATTTTACAGGATATAGACAACACACTTGCGGTAAGCAATAAAATTTTTGAGACAGCTATTTGCGATTATTTTATTTCCCTAAATTATGCAAGTTCTAGAGACGACATAGCAAAAACCATTGATTCCGAAGTAATTGAGAACGGCAAATTCAATATGGCATTGGCTATAAAAAAGTTCATGCATCACTATTATGAATTATACAATAAATCCAGCGAGAAGTTTTTAGAAAAGGAATGCCGCTTGTTATTCTTAACCTACTTGAAACCACTCATAAACGGTGCAGGCTTTTACCACATTGAGAGCGAAACAAGAAATTCAATGAGGACAGATTTGATTATAGATTACGGCACTCAGCAATTTATAGTTGAATTGAAGATTTGGCACGGCGAGCAAAAACACGAAAAGGCTCACGAGCAGCTTATAAAATACCTTGACAGCAAGAACAAAACCGAAGGCTATTTGCTCACCTTTGACTTCCGCAAGCGTAGGGCTAAGAAACCCAGCGCAAAGTGGGTGAGGAAGGGTAAAAAGAAGTTTTTGGACTGTTTGTGCGTGTGAAAAACATCGGAGAACAACCTATGAAATCCCCCCTATTGCTAACCCTGTTGCTCGCCCTACTCTGCGCAAGCTTACTATCTTGCGCAACCGCTCCACCCCAAGCAATGCAAACCCCAAATGATGCGGAGTCGTATTTCAAAAGAGGCATGACGTATTTTGACAATAAAGACTTCGACAAAGCAATGGCCGACTTTACCGAAGCAATAAAGCTAAATCCCAATTTTGCGGAGGCATATGGCAATAGGGGTCGTGCGTATGCTAATAAAGAAGATTACGACAAAGCCATGGCAGACTTTAGCGAAGCGATAAGGCTGAATCCTAATTTTGCGGGGGCATATAGAAATAGGTGCCTGGTGTATGTTATAAAAGGAGACTACGACAAAGCTATAGCAGACTGTAACGAAGCTATACGGCTGGAACCCAGTGTTGCGGATGCCTATAACAATAGGGGCTATGTGTACTTAAACAAAGGAGACTACGACAAAGCAATAGCTGACTTTAACGATGCTATACTGCTGGAACCGAATTTTGCGATGGCATATAACAATAGGGGGTCTACGTATGCTAATAAAGAAGACTACGACAAAGCAATAACCGATTACAATGAAGCTATACGGCTGGATTCGAATTATGCTATGGCATATGACAATAGGGGCCAGATGTATGGTCTAAAAGAAGATTATGACAGAGCAATAATTGACTACAACGAAGCTATACGACTGGAACCGAATTTTGCGCAGGCATATAGAAGAAGAGGCAATGCTTATGCTAATAAAGAAGAATACGACAAAGCAATAACCGATTACAATGAAGCTATACGGCTGGATTCGAATTTTACGGATGCATATTATAATAGGGGCAATGTGTATCTCATTAAAGGAGACTATGACAAAGCCATAGCCGACTACACTCAAGTAATACGACTGGCACCGAATTTTGCGGGTGCATATAATGATAGGGGCGTTACGTATCTCAGCAAAGGAGACTACAACAAAGCAATAGCAGACTACACAGAAGCTATAAGACTGGACTCGAATTCTGCTATGGCATATAATAATAGGGGCAATGCGTATGCTAATATAGGAGACAACGACAAAGCAATAGCAGACTGTAACGAAGCTATACGGCTTAACCCGAATTATGCTATGGCATATAGCAATAGGGGTAATGCGTATTCTAATAAAGAAGACTACGACAAAGCAATAGCAGACTATAACGAAGCTATACGACTGAACCCGAATTTTGCGCAGGTATATAGAAAGAGGGGCAATGTGTATGCTATAAAGGGAGACTACGACAAAGCAATAGCAGACTATAACGAAGCTATAAGGTTGGAACCGAATTTTGCGGATGCATATTACAATAGGGGCCAGGTGTATGGTCGAAAAGAAGACTACAACAAAGCGGTAGCTGATTATAGCGAAGCTATAAGGTTGGAACCGAATGCTACGCTGGTATATTATGATAGAGGCAATGTGTATTTCAAAAAAGAAGACAACGACAGAGCTATAGCTGACTACAACGAAGCTATACGACTGAACCCTGATTATGCGGACGCATATTACAATAGGGGACGTGCATATGCTAATAAAAGAGACTACGACAGAGCAATAGCAGACCATACCCAAGTAATACGACTGGCACCGAATGCTGCAGTGGTATATTACAATAGGGGCAATTCGTATCTTAACAAAGGAGACAACGACAGAGCAATAACCGATTACAACGAAGCTATACGACTGGATACTAATAATGTGGCAGCGTATAACAATAGGGGCGATGCGTATTTCAACAAAAAAGACTACGACAAAGCAATAGCTGACTACACCGAAGCCATACGGTTAAACCCGAATTTTGCGGATGCATATCACAATAGGGGTGCTACGTATTTCAAAAAAGGAGACTACAACAAAGCAATAGCTGATTGGGAATCCGTCTTACGAATAGACCCAAATCATTCCGATGCGAAAAAAAATCTGGAAACCATCAGAGAGAAGATGAAGCAATGATTAAAAATACCCTTCTCGCTTGCGGCGTTCCATGCTGCCTGCTGCCTCGTTGTCTATGACCCTGCTTGTGCGCTCGCTGGTGATGGAAGCCAGCGTCTCTGCAATTACCATATCTAGAGTGTCTGCCTCCGATTCCTCCCCGCCGGTGAGCGGGTAGCAGCCCAAGGTACGAAAACGCACCTTTTTTACCTCCGGCTTTTCACCCGGCAAAAAACGCATCCGCTCGTCATCTGCCATTATTACATTGCCATCACGATACACCACCGGACGCTCCGCCGCCAAATAGAGCGAAACTATGGGAATGTTCTCCCGGCTGATATACTGCCAAATATCTTTTTCCGTCCAATTGGAAATGGGAAAAACCCTAATGCTCTCGCCCTTGTTTATTTTGGTGTTGTAAAGCTTCCACATTTCCGGTCTTTGATTTTTTGGGTCCCAAGCGTGATGCTTGTTGCGAAAAGAGAATATCCGTTCCTTAGCACGGGACTTTTCCTCGTCTCTGCGCCCTCCGCCGAATGCCGCCGTAAATCCGTATTTTGTCAAGGCATCTTTTAACGCTTGAGTTTTCATAATGTCGGTATAGGCTGCACCGTTGTCAAAAGGATTTATCCCCCGTGCGATGGCTTCCTCATTGCGGTGAACCAGCATATTGATGCCTAATTCCTGCGCCCGCCTGTCACGGAAAGCTATCATCTCTTTGAATTTCCAACTCGTATCTATGTGCAAAAAAGGGAAGGGCGGCTTTTCGGGAAAAAAGGCTTTCATCGCCAGATGCAACATAACAGAAGAATCCTTGCCTATGGAATAAAGCATCACAGGCCTCTCGCATTCGGCGGCTACTTCACGGAAGATATAAATGGCTTCCGCTTCCAGTTTATCAAGATGAGTCAATGGCATATCGGTTCCCGGTGCTAATATAGTAAAATTCTGGGTTTACTATATTTCCTTTAACAACATGCCCATGCAGATGAACATAGCGCAAGGAATGCGGCTGGACCAAAAGCTGTCTGCTCAGGCTATACTTACATCGCAAATTTTGCAAATGAGTTCCCTAGAGCTGGAAGCTGCCATTCAACAGGAATTGGAAACAAACCCGCTTTTGGAAATTGACGAGAGCAGTGAAAACGATGAAATTGAAGCAGAAAGCGAACAGGATAATTCGGATGCGGACATAGGCCTTTTAGACGATCCCGAAAAAAAAACGGATATAGACTGGGACGATTATTTTCAAGACGGGTTCAAGGATTCCGAGCCGGAGGATTTTAGCCGCCGAGACCCGGACGAAGACGATTGGGAACGCCCCCAAAGCTACGATTTGGATATCCAGCAATACTTGCTAAACCAAGTAAAAGACAGAAACCTGCCTGCCGGTGTTTATGAATGCCTTGTGTATTTAGCGGGCTGCGTTGGCGATAACGGATTTTTGAGCGATGGAGGCGAGGCCAAAGAGATAGAGGCGGAGAGTTCCGGCAAAAGCCCTTTGATAAAAGCCATAGACTCGGTTTTGCAAGACCAGCAATCTTTAAATAAAGCCCCGAAAGAGGTTAGAGAAGCCTTTGAAGTGCTGCGCAATTTGGAACCGCCCGGAATAGGTGCTTTTGATTTACGCGACTGCATGATTATGCAGGCAAAAAGAATAGCGGGTTTCCCAAAACTCTCCATCGAGATTCTGGAAAAGCATTACGATTTGCTTTTGGATTTGCGCTATATGCAAATAGCGAAAGTGATGAACCTTCCCGTTCAGGATATTACAAATGCCGTAAAGGAACTGGCAAGGCTAAACCCGCACCCGCTATCGCAAATCCCAGCATCCAAGCTCTCTTTTGTGACCCCGGATTTTATGGTGGAAAGAGAGGCCAACGGCTCGTTCAGCGTATCGCTAAGAGACGGCACAAAATCGAAATTAAAGATAAACGATTCCTACAAAGGCCTGCTTAAAACAAAATCCGTGAACAGCAGCGAGAAAGTCTGGATAAGAAACAAATTGAACTCGGCCAATATTTTTATGCGAAGCGTTGCAAGCCGCAAAGAGACCATGCTTTTGGTTATGAATGCCATAGTGCGCCGCCAATACGATTTTTTCGCACGCGGCCCGCAACATTTGAGACCCATGATTTTGCAGGACGTAGCAGACGAAGTTGAGCGGAATGTAAGCACGGTGAACAGGGTCACAAACGGAAAATATGTACAAACAGCCTATGGCATTTTTGAACTGAAAAAATTCTTCTCCGCAGGCGTTGCCCAAGACGACGGCACCGAAGTGAGCAATGTGAAGATAAAAAACAGCATTAAAGACTTAATAAGCGGAGAAGACAAAAGCAATCCGCTCTCCGACTTGGAAATCTCAGAACTACTGGAAAAACGAGGCTTGAAAGTTGCCCGAAGAACAGTGAACAAATACCGTGAAGCTATGGGAATTTTGCCGGTCAAAGTGAGGAAAAACAGATAAATATGGAGCAAAATAAAAATCCACCTTTAATGCTGAATGTTTTGAGCAATGCCGTTAAGTACACAACGATGGGTGGGGATATAAGCGTTAATTCGGAATACGGCAAAGGCAGCAAGTTTACAATTATCCTTCCGCAAAAAATAAGTTCCTCCGAGACTTTGGGAGCGACTGAGGAGCAAGAAGAAATAGGCGAGAGAGTAGCAAAGTTCAGCGCACCCGGCGCTGAAGGCAACTTTACGGTTATAGAGATTGACGGGGTGGATGTTGAGAAAGGCATATCCATGATGAACGGAACGGTTAAAAGTTATTTGCGAGCGCTTGCTGTGTTCCAGAGTGACGGAATTAGGAAAGTTGAAGAAATCAAAAAATCTTTGGAAACACAGAACTATCCTCTATACACCATACACGTTCACGCATTGAAAAGCGCTACCGCAAATATAGGGGCAAATGAACTATCGGAAGCGGCAAAACAGTTGGAAATGGCTGGCAAACAGGGGGATTTTGAGTTTATCAAGTTGCATAGCACTGAATTTTTAACATCTTTTCAAGCTTTGTTGGACAATATAAGCGTTGTTGTTGCCGCAAATATTGAGGAATTAGGCCAATCCACAGACCGTGAGGCTTTGAGGAGCGGGCTTGTTAAACTGAAAGAGGCTTTTGGCACCATGGACCAGACCGCTATTGACGAGGCGGCAAAAGCTTTGCGGGTTTTTACGCAAGCGTTTGATGTGGGTTTCGATGTGGAAGTAATCGTGCAAGACGCATTAATAGGCGAGTACGAGGAAGCCAAATCGATGATTGACAAGTTGTTGCTGTAATTTTATAAAGGTCATCGCCCGTAAACCATATTAATGTTGTGCCGTGTATTCAAATTTAGGTCATTAACCGAACCTGCGGCAGTTACTTCCCGTTCCTCTAAAATAATCCGCCGCTGCCATTCTTTTTTTGCCCTCCGCCTGAACCTCCAAAATGGATAAAATCCCATTCCCCGTTCCGGCAAAAACCGCATTTTTTCGGATAAAAATCTCACCGGATTCTAAGTTTTTTTCCAACTCAGAAATTTCCGTTTTCCTCAGAAAAATTTTTTGCCCGTTCAAGTTTGTGTATGCGCCGGGCCAAGGAGTAAATGCGCAAAGCCTCTTATGGATTTGCAATGCGCTCATATTCCAATTTATCAATCCGTCTTCTTTTTTCAATTTTGGCGCAGGGCTTGCTTGCTCGTGATTTTGCTCAAGCACGGTAAAATTTCCGCTTTGGAGTTTTGCAAGCGCGCTATCCAACGCCTCACAACCGGGGGCAACCATTTTTTTCAATAAAATTTCCGTTGTATCGTTTTGCTCAATCTTTATTTCCCTCTGTTCCAAAACAGGGCCATGATCCATTTTTTCGTCAAGCAAAAATACGGTCAAGCCGGTTATTTGCTCGCAATTCGCTATTGCCCATTGCACGGGAGCAGCGCCTCTGTATTTTGGAAGCAAACTTCCGTGAATATTTACAGCACCGAGCTTTGAAGCCGCCAAAACCTCTTTGGGCAAGATTGAAAAAGCGACAACCACAAAGATATCAGCATTTAATTTTTTCAGTTCTTCTGCAAAAGCAGGGTCTTTAACAGAATTCGGTTGCAAAACCGGAATGCCTGCTTCCAAAGCCGCAATCTTCACGGGCGGCGAATGCAATTCCATTCCTCGGCCCACCGGCTTGTCTGGCTGGGTTGCAACGGCTATAACCTGATGTTCGCCTTTTATCAAGTACTTCAAAAATTCGGCAGAGAACTCAGGCGTTCCCATAAATATTATACGCATGGATTTTACGAATGTAGAAAATTTATTTCTATTTTACCTTTATGTCCACAGTTCTTTTTCTTTTAGCAAACGGTTTTGAGGAGCTTGAATTTGCAGCTCCTTACGATATTCTCCACAGGGGCGGAATTACTGTTAAAACAGTTTCCATAAATGACAAAAAAGAAGTTACGGGAGCGCATGGCTTAACGGTTTTGGCGGACTGTCTCTTGCAGCAAATAGATGGATTGCCGTTTGATATGCTCGTTTTGCCGGGTGGCGGGCCGGGAACGGCAAATTTGCTTGAGAGCAGTTCGGTAAAAAATCTGCTGATAAAAAGCTACGAAGCCGGTAAGCAAATAGCTGCGATATGCGCTGCGCCAAAAGTTCTGGCAAACGCAGGAATTCTCGTAAATCACTGCGCAACGAGCTACCCTGATGTCAGGAAAGATGTAGAACCTCACTGTCGGAAATATTTGGATGTTCCTGTTGTTGCATGCAAAAACATAACAACATCAAGAGGTGCGGGAACTGCGACTGAGTTTGGATTCAGTTTGCTGTCGTTGCTGAAAAATTTTGAAGTCTCTGCGAGCGTTAAGGCAAAGATGGTGTTTTAGAGCCATGAAAAAAACGGCAGACAGCATATCCGTAAATTTAGTAAATAGTTTTAAGGGGTATTTGTTTTATAATAGGTAGATAAATTTGTATCTTTTACTTTTTCATCAACAAATTTACGTCATCAACGATAGCTCTGCCTCCCATTGTATGCAATGCGTTATAATGTTGCAAAACATAGTTAAAAACATTGTGCTTGGAAAATAGTTTTATAACTTCTCTAGAAGTTTTGTGTTCTAAAAATTTATATTCTTCAATAACATAAACTAAAAAGTCATTTTCAATATTGGTTTTCATAAAAATTACGCCTCCGTTGGAAAAATTATTTTGCCTGTATTAAGCTCTATTTCCAGTAACTCAAAAAGTGCAAGTGGGCTTAGGTGCCATAATTTGGTTTTTTCATTTTCCAGTTTGCTGTATAGCTCTGAAACATAAAATAATTTGACAGCCTCTATTGCCGATAAATTTTTTCTCGTGACAATTGTTTGAATAATCATCGGAACAAGCATCTGCAAAGTTGCTTTGTATTCTACATTCATAATTTAAGTTCTCCCACAAAAGATAAACATTTTATTGATTCTTCATTTGTAAAAACCAACTGGTTATATAAAGGGCGAATTTTTAATCGTTTTAAGATTTCCCATTCACTCAAAGTTCCGTTTTGATAGGCAATAAATGTTTTAAAAATTGTATCATTTGCAACCGGCCCGTAAATAACATCATATATTTCACCATTATAAATATCATTTCTATTGGCAGACACAAAATCCAGCCATTTTTTATTCGGTTTGTTGAAAAAAAGCAAATTCTGTTTCTTTAGCAATTCAAAATTCAAAGTGTAAATACTTATATGATTTTCAACCGACCCATTTCTTTCTTGAACTTTCTCTGCAAAACTTTTTGCCTGTTCTTCATTTGTTGTTGTGTAGAATCCGGCTCCAAAATCCAAAGCCCTGACAGGTTGCATTATTCTTGGAAATTCAACAAGTACATCACTACCGTGATATACAGGCATATTTTTGCTCTTAGTCAGAAATTCGCTCAAAGTCATATTCAGTAAAATATACAAAAACAGTGGCGGGGGCGTGAATTTACAGCCACCTCCCCTCGCTTAACAGCAAATTACGAATATTCACCCCCTTAAATGTGAATGTCTGCTCTGCATTGCAAATAACCGTGCCTGGCAATAATTGCTTCTCAAATCCCGGATTGCCTTGACCCGAATATAGTTACTGCCGGAAACTCCTTTGCGGCAAGCAAAAGTTCATTTTTCAAAGACCTGTCAAATTGCTTCATATTGCAAATATAGCAAAATTTTCACAAAATCGCCGATTTTTTTTGCAATTCTGCAATTGCATTGCGAAATTGCAAGATTTATCACACCCCAAACACTTTCCCAACATCACAACCTTCAATAACCCGCCCTGTTTTTTTACCCGAATTTTGCAAAAGCAAAGATAATTTGCTCTCCGTTGTTTTCTTCAAAAATACATTGAAGTCAATTCCGCGCAATTTAAAAAACAGCAAAGGATCTTTGTCAAGCCGCACACCAACTCCGTAAAGCGCGGCAGCGCAATGCTTGCACATATCCGCATAATCCAGACAGTTGCAGTTGAAATGAATTTCTTTTGGCGAAGGAAATATGCCGCCGTCCTGCTTCAAAAATAAATCTCCGAATTCTTTTGGAAATTGCCCAAGCAGCAACTGCTC
>LIUG01000190.1:0-517 GCA_001462245.1 Candidatus Fibrimonas termitidis | reverse complement strand
CCTTTTTCAATTTGCAAATCTAAAACCATGCCGGCTCTTAAATATGAACGCCCTCTGCCAAGCCGGTGTTGATACACCTCGTATTTTTCCAAATTATCGCACCAAGATTTTCCCCACCAAGTTTTCGCAATTTTCCCGCCTTCAACCGATATCGGAGAAAGATTCGGATTTTTCTTTCTCAGCTTATCATAAATTTTTAGAGCTTTTTTCAGCTTTTCCGCTTGCGATACGTAAGGAGGGTAATAATCATAATACCTGCTCATACATCCTCCAGTTTCAAAAGATTAAGCAATTCCTTGTTGCTCATATCGGTTATTATTTTTTCTCCGCTGCTCTCGGTTATAATTTCGCTTGCCAAATTTTGTTTGCTTTCCAAAATAGCATCTATCTTATCTTCAACCGTTCCGCTCGTTATGAATTTATAAACATTTACATTTTTGGTTTGCCCTATTCTGAACGCCCTGTCTGTCGCTTGGTTTTCGGCAGCCGGATTCCACCATCTGTCAAAATGTATAAC
>LIUG01000189.1 GCA_001462245.1 Candidatus Fibrimonas termitidis | reverse complement strand
GAAAAAGGAAATCGCTGATATCCGTGCCAATCATTACCCGAAGTTCGGAGACAAGCTGCCGCAGGAGTTGAAAGATGAATTGGCTGCTATCGAGAAAAGACTGGGATAACGGAGGAAGAACATGGGATTTATAGGCGTACAAGAACTGCTGGTGATTCTAGCCATTGTGCTGGTGCTGTTTGGGGCAAAGAAAATTCCGGAACTCGCTAAAGGTTTAGGGAGCGGGTTGAAGGAATTCAGAAAGGCTGCCAAGGACCTGGACAATGACAAAGAAAATTCTTCGCTAGATGACAAAGACAGCAAATGATGACGATAGCGGCAGCAATGGTATGCCGCTTATTGCCCATATCAGAGAACTGCGCTCCGTATTAATCCGTTGCGGTGTTGCGGTTATTCTTTGCGCCATTCCCTGTGGTATATACTGGAAGCAAATTTTCGATTTTATTGTATCTCATTCGCTGCAATTGTGCCAACCTGTTGTGCGTATAATTTACACAGCTCCGGCTGAAACGGTGATGTTAAGCATAAAGATTGCCCTTGTATGCGGATTGATACTCGCTTCGCCTGTTGTATTCCTGTTTATTTGGGGCTTTATATCGCCCGCTCTTTACAAAAAGGAAAAAATTTGGGCGCTTCCGACCGCGCTCGCTTCCACCGTATGTTTTTTGTCCGGCATGGTTTTCAGCTATTATGTACTGCCCCTCACTTTAAAATTTTTAACCGAATTTGCAGCCGATACTTTAGATGCTTTTTTCAAAATTGACGAATATTTCAGTTTCCTTATCAAAATATCCCTATCGTTCGGATTCGCATTTCAACTGCCTGTGGCAGCCTTTTTATTTTCAAAATTCGGCTGGATTGACCACAAATTTTTGTTGCGCAATTTTCGTTATGCAATAGTGCTCATATTTATAGCGGCAGCGATAATCACCCCTCCGGATGTTTTGTCTCAAATCCTGCTAGCTTTGCCCTTGCTTGTGCTTTATGCGATTAGCATATTGATTTCCTTTTTTGTGGGGAGAAAAAAATGTCAAGCGGAATAGGTTTTTCCGAAATTCTCCTGATTTTGGCCGTAATGGTCATTTTTATAGATTCAAAAAAAATTCCGGGGCTTATACGGAAAAGTTTTAGGATAGCAGGGCAATTGCGTGCCGCAGTTAAGAAATTTATCGATGAATTTGATGTGAAGTAAATTGAGCATTCCCGGCATTAACGGGGTGCCTTGTGCACACGCGCAGCCCCCAGAATTTTCTACATTCTTCCCTATGAAAGCAGAATGGATAAATGCCTTTATTATTGCCACGAGAGATACATTTCAAAAAATGCTCATGCTTCAGGTGGAAGCCGGCAAGCCTTATCTACTAACCGAAGAAATGAATATGAAGGATATTTCCGGCATGATAGGCCTCTCAGGGACAATCAAGGGAGCCGTGGTCATAGGCTTCCCGGAACAGGGAGCTATTAAAACGGCAAATAAGTTTTTGGGCGAGCATTATACGCAACTAGGGCCGGATGTGAGCGATGCCGTGGGCGAACTGGTCAATATAATAGCCGGTTATGTCAAAAAATTCATTCAAGATCAAAAGTTCGGAATTTCGCTGCCGTCTATAGCCAGAGGCGCAAAACATATGGTGTATATGCCCAAATACGCACCCACCATAGTCATTCCGTTCAACTGCTCGGAAATCGGTCCCTTTGTTTTGGAAGCCGCTCTTGCCGAAGGGCAGAATGCCTGACCCCCAAGCTTCCTATTCTTTAAGCAAATACCTGTTTTCTGTCCAGCGACTTGTGGAAAGCCGAATTCCGCAGGTCTGGGTTTACGGCACGGTTGCCGGCTTGCAGGAAAAAGGCAAAATGGTTTACATTACCCTAGCGGAATACGAAGACGACTCCGTTTTGCCTAAAGCCTCGCTTGGAACTGCGATGTACGCATCCCAGTATGCGGCTCTTTGCCGCCGTTTAAGCGAGTTGCCTGTGCCTTTCCAAATAAAAAAGGATTTGAAAATAAAGGTTTTGCTGGAAGCGGAATTTTACATTCCGTATGGCAAATTCCAATGCAAAATACTGGATATAGATACAGCGTTCACCGTAGGTGAGATAGCCATTACCAGAGCGAAAATCTGGGAAAGGCTTGTGAAAGAGAACCTGCACCGCTTGAACGGCGAACTCCCCATGCCTCTCCTGCCGCTTAATATAGGGCTAATAACATCCGAAGGCAGCGCAGCTTATAACGATTTTGTTTCTACAATCAAGGCTTCCGGCTATGCCTTTAAAATAACAACCGTACCTGCCAAAATGCAGGGGCAAAATACAGAAAACGATATAATTGAGGCTCTAGGCAAGTTAATGGAATATAAGGAGTTAGATATTGTTTGCATAATAAGGGGCGGAGGAGCGAAAACCGAATTGGTTTTCTTTGACAGCTATGCCCTTTGCAGAGCAGCTGCGCTTTTCCCTTTGCCCGTGCTCACCGGAATAGGCCACGAAATTGACGAAAGCCTTTTGGACAAAGTTGCGCATACGCATTTGATAACCCCAACGGATTGCGCAAAATTTTTAGTAGAAAGGGTGGATATTGCCCGTCAAAGGCTGCAAACCATAGCTCTTGAATTCGGAAATCTAATGCGGTTTTTTGTAAGAGAGCATGATAAAATAAGCTACAGAGTTCTGCTTCTTTCAAATATATGCAATAAAAGATTTGTTCAGGAAAAAGAAAAACTTACGCGAAATGCGCTCGGCTTGCAACGAGGCGTACCAAAAATAACGGACTATCAAAATCAAGCCTTGAAATTACTGGAAGAAAGGGTAAAAGCGATAGACCCGGAAACTCAACTCAAAAGAGGCTACACCATAACCAAAGACGAGAACGGAAAAATCTTGCGCTCGGCAAAGGAAGCAGAGGCCGATTCGGTTTTGAGAACCGTGTTTGCAGACGGGGAAATAAAATCTCGTACTTTTTCTAATTTCTCCGCATGTCCGTTTTCCTGAACATTGTCATAGAAAACATATCTGCCAACATTATTTATTTGGCCGTTCCCTTAATACTTTTGACCGTAGTGGTATCCGCAGTTTATTTGGATAAAAAAAGCATTCCCGTTATTTTGGTAGCTCTGTTTGCCGGAATTATATTCGGTGGGGACGGGCTTAAATTTTGGGAGTTTAGCGATATGGTTTTGGCAAATAAATTCGCTAATCTGGCTTTGGTTTTTGTTCTGTTTCACGGCGGATTTTGCACCAAAAAAAGCACTCTGAAATCGGTAGCTTTGCCGGCAGTAGGCCTCGCTTCATGGGGAGTTATATTAACGGCTGTATTTACCTTTATCTGCTTGCACCTCGTTCTGGGTTGGAATAAAAATCTTGCTCTTTTGCTTTCCGTGATAATATCTTCTACCGATGCGGCGGCAATATTCTCGATTTTAAGAAAACAGCCTCTAGGGCATAAACTCAGTTCAACCATAGAAATAGAGAGCGCAGCCAACGATCCCATGGCCATTTTGCTCACAATAATAGCCGTACAGGCTTTATCCACGGGCGAGGCGCTCAGCCTAAATGTTTTTGTCTGGGAATTTTTGTGGAAATTCATTGCAGCGCCGATTTTTGGTTTTGCCATAGCAAAGGCCGTGGTATGGCTCATAAATAAACTCACCCCGCAAGAAAACGGATATTACCATATAATATTGCTATGCACCGCGCTGTTCACATATGGCTTTACGGAAACGCTCAATGCAAGCGGAATGCTTGCCGTCTTTACCGCCGGCATAACCCTTGGAAATATGCAATTTGTACATAAACAAGGCGTTTACAATTTTTCGGCTGCCATATCGATGATTTCAAATATTTTGCTCTTTGTGCTTTTGGGGGTGCTGGTTGAACCACGCAATTGGCTTAATGAAAACCTGTTTTTAAAAGGAATTTTGCTCTTTGTTTTCTTGTCTTTTGTTGCAAGGCCTGCGGCTGTATTTCTTGGAACTATTGGGATGCGAATTCCGTTCAGGGAAAAGTTTTTCATAGCTTGGTCAGGTTTGCGCGGCGCGGTTCCCATTGTGCTTGCCACATATCCGATTGCTCACGGCATAGAAAACGGGATGGAAATTTTTAATCTGGTATTTTTTGCGGTGTTGCTCTCCTTGATGGTTCAAGGTTCATCGCTTGGCAAAATCGCAAAACTCTTAAAATTATCTACGCCGTCTAGCCCGGAACCGCCTTATAGCCTTGAATTTTTCACAAAAAACAATATGGAGGCCGGGCAAAGGATAACCGTTTTCACAGTTGATTTGCCGGATCCGGAAGGTTGCGAAGGCCCCGTTATAAAAGATTTAGATTTGCCGGCAAACACGCTTTTGCTAATGATAGCGAGGCGGCAAAAAAGACCGACCGAAATTTGGCAGGTACTCCCGCCAAGAGGCGACACAGTTTTGCGTGGCTGGGACCAAGTGACAATTCTCTCAAAGGTGGAAGATGAGGAAAAGGTGAGAGATGTGCTACTGGAAGCGTTTAAGGCTTAGCAGTTTCCTCACCATGCCCACCGGTATTATGGAGAGCGCAAGCAAAAGCACTATGCCCCACTGCTCCAAATTAAGTCCGTGGCATCTGAATATTTCGCCGCCTAAATAAACAAGAGCAACTTGAATTATAGTGATAAGCCCTAAAATTCGCAGGAAATTCTTGTTGCCGCTTATATTGTCAAAAATATTTATGCGGTCGGTGCGGGCGTTAAATGCGTTGAATACGGCGGCCATTATGAAGAATGTAAAATATGCAGTTTGCTTGGTATCGGTGCTTTCAAAGGGTATGCAAAATAAAAACACCAAACTCAAAATAAAAATCCACGCAGAATTTACAAATATGCTTTTCCACATATCCTTGCTCACTATTGCCTCATCACGCCGCTTTGGAGCCTCTTTCATATAACGCTTAAGGGCAGCTTCTCCGCCAAAAGCAAGGGCGGCGAGGGTATCCATAACCAAGTTCACCCATAAAATCTGAATTATTGTGAGCGGGTTTTCTTGCCCCAAAAGAGGAGCGATAAAAGTGATTAGAACAGCGGAAACATTTATGGTCAACTGGAAAATTATGAACTTTCTTATATTGTTGAAAATAGTTCTGCCGTATAAAATAGCCTTGTCTATTGAGTTGAAGTTATCGTCAAGAATTACTATATCGCCGGCTTCTTTTGCTACCTCTGTCCCCCCACCCATGGCAAAACCCACATCGGCTTTTTTAAGCGCAGGAGAATCGTTAACACCATCGCCTGTCATCCCAACAACGTAGTTCAAGTCCTGTGTTATGCGAACCAAACGGCTTTTGTCCGCAGGCAAGGCACGTGCCACAACCTTTATATCCCTGATTTTCGCCTTGATTTCATCATCGGAAAGGGCGGCAAATTCATCTGAGGTTAAAACAACGTCGCTATCGTTTTTCATCAAACCCGCATCTTTGGCTATGGCAATAGCTGTTTCCCTGCGGTCTCCCGTTATCATTACCACATTAACGCCGGCTTCCAAAACCTCTTTTATCGCAGTGACCGATTCCGGGCGAACCTCATCCCTAATGCCTACAACACCTACCAAAATCCAATCATCTTCCGGCAGTGCTTCTTCATTTATTTTTTCCTCTGAAACTGCCAAAGCCACAACCCTTATAGCCCGCTCCGCAAGAGCATCTATGTTTTTATTTAATTCCGCATAGCCCTTATATTCCTTTTTCTGCCCATTATCATCGTAATAATATTTGCATTTTGTGAGAATTTTTTCCGGAGCACCCTTTATCAAAGTTAGGGAATAATCGCCTTCTATTGAGGTTGCGGAGTATTTATTTGTGCTGTTGAAGGGAATTTTGCCAATGATATTTGCGTTCACCGTCTCGCCTTCACCACCGGAGAAAGCGAGAACTGCCCGCTCCGTTGCATTCCCGCCCACAACTTTTTTATTTGACATCACGGAATCCGTATTTTGGTGAATGGAAAGGGATAAATATTTTTTTAAGCCTCCCTGAACTTCACCATAGCTTTTATATTCCTTCAAGGATGCATCTATAAATGTCACAACTTCCAGCTTGCCTTTTGTGATTGTGCCGGTTTTATCGCTGAATAAAAAGTTCAAGCTGCCCGCAGTTTCTATGCCGGCAATTTTGCGAACAAGCACATTATCCTTGAGCATTTTGCCCATATTCAAAGCACTCACTATGGCTATCATAAGTGGAAGCCCTTCCGGAACGGCCATTACTATTATCACCACAGCCAGCATTATGGCTTCTGAAATTTGCTTCGGATCAAAATTGTTCTCTATTACTAAGAGTTTAAACAAAAGGGCAACGGCTATGGATATGCCGCCTATATAGCCAAACTTGCTTATGCTCTTTGCCAATTTGCCTAGTTTTACTTTCAAAGGGCTTTCACGGTCGTCTTCGGCTTGGAGTTCGCTTGCTATTTGCCCGTAAACGGATTTATCCCCAACAACCGTCACCTGCATTACCGCATTGCCATTGCAAACGACCGCCCCTCTGAACACTTTATGCGAGTGCAAAAAATCCATCGGAGCATTATCATCTTGATAGCCTTTCGGAATGGCTATTTTTGAGGCTTCTTTAGATTCTCCGTTCAGCACGGACTGGTCAACCTTTATATTGCCGTCTATTATTATCCCGTCTGCGGGAATTTTGTCCCCGGGCTGGAGCAAAACCGCATCGCCTTGAACAAGGTCGTCTATGGGGATTTCTATTATTGAGCCATCGCGATAGGCTTTCACCTTTATTCTAGACGCCTCTTCCTTGAGTTTTTGAAAGGAGTTTTCGTTTCTGTGCTCGGAAAAAGTTGAAACAAGGGTTGCGAGCAATATCGCTATCGCTATGCCCACAGGCTCATACCAGAGAATATCCCCGCCCTGCTTAAATTCCACAATAACCAATAACACATTTATCGCCAAGGCCACCAGCAGAATTTTTATCATTGGGTCGCCAAAATTTGCTTTTAGCTTCTCAAAAAAACCTTCCCTCTCGATTTCCGTCAAACGGTTATCGCCAAACTTTTCCTTTGATTCCTTTACCTGCGAATCTGTTAAACCGAATTGCATATGAGTGGAAATTACTAAATTCTTTTCCCTCAAATTCGCCTTTTAACCCATTTTCACCGTTTTTGCCTAAAAGCCGCTAAATATGCGGGTTCTTAAGTGTTCAATATGTTCAAATAGCACCAAGCAAAAACGGGTAATTTATTCGTTTTTTACTTGGTTTATGTGTATTTCGTGTGTAATTTTCATTTCTCCCCCCATTTCAAAAACCTCTTGATTTGCGTTACATCCTCGCAAAGTTCCTTGAATATTTCCAAATGTTCCGCAAACTCTTGCCTGCTAACTCCGGCTTTTGTTACGTCAACAGCTGCAGCCGGCTTGAATGCGGCTAAATACTTCCGTGGACGTCCCATCTTCTTTCCTTTGGATGGCTTGACTACTTTGACATTTCTCATACTCACCTCCTCCAGTATTTAAGAAAATCCTCGAAAGGCGTCTCGCTTGCAAAATCAAAATGCCACGCCACCCCACCCTTTTTACGCCACGCTTCGCAATTGGCGGCGCAGTCGTCTATGAGCATGTCTATAGGAAAATCGCAGTAGTTTGATTTTTGGTCCGATTCAATAAAATCTAATTTTGACAATGAATTTCTGATAATATCATTATTTATCTTTTCCAAAATAAACCGCTTTTTAATTTCGGCAAAGTCTGCTGTCAAGAAAATAAAATATCCGCCTGCGGCTATGATATTAAATATTAAAGGCTCAAACCACGGTTGCAGCTCAGCTTTTGCGTAAAATTCCTCCGGCGATGGAAACGGAGGCTCGCTCCACTTCCATTTGCCAAACTCATTCGTTTTTACCTCAATCCCGAATTTCTTCGCCGTGCCTATGAAGTCAATTAAGACCCCGTCTATGTCTATGTGTATCATAATTCTACTGCCTCCTCTAAATCGCTGGGCAGCAAATGCCCGTAGATGTTTAGCGTTAATGTTACGTTTTCGTGCCGCATCAGCATTTGCACGGCTTTTATGCTCCTGCCTGTTCGCAAGAGGTTGCTTGCGAAGCTGTGCCTAAACCGGTGGTAGTGCGCTTTGCCGCGCTGTTCTATTCCCGCCTTTTCTGCGGCTTTGCACAAGGTCTCTGTTCTTGCAACGTGAAGGCTTGACAATGCCGGGAATAGCGGTATCGCCGAGTTAGGGCATGGCATATTTAACAGACCGGTAAGGTATTCGTTTATATATGATTTCAGTTTTGCGGATACGGGGACTTTTGCCGCCTTGCCGCCTTTGCCAACCAAGTGTATGTAGCCATCTTGTATGCTGGAGCGTTTAAGGTGGCGAGCCTCTTCCATCCGCAACCCGGCGAATGCCATGAGTGCGAACCAGCATTTGTATTCCGGGTTCGGAGCGGCGGATATTATTTTTTCGCACTCCTCAACAGTCCAGAACTGGCGGGGCGCGGATTTGGGCTTTGAGACTATTATCTTTTTGAAAGGGTTTTTGCCATCAATTCCATAGTGCTCTTGAATCCACGAAAAGAACTGCCTCAGCAATGTAACCTTGTTCTTGGCGGTGTGAGCCGTCAAGTTCACAAATGCTGTCTGCGCAAACTCGGAGCAAACAGACGGCGTTGCCTGGGATATGCTCATGATGCCTTTTTCTCTGCAGAAATTTCTGAACTGCTTAAGGTGTCTTTGGTAAAGCCTGACGGTTCCCGCTACCCGCCTGCGGGTGTTTTCTATGTCCCGCAAAAAAGCGTCGGCGGCAGATTCAATGTTGATCGGTTTGGCCTGCGGCTTTTCCGGTGAATAGCGGCAAGCCTGCATTTTGTTGTACCAGTCCATGGCCACTTTATAGCTTTTGGTTTTCAGGCTTATCCATCTGGGTATTCCGTTTTCCACTATACCACCGTAGAAAAAATCGGAGCCTTTCGTTTTGTTCCGCCTTTGCGGAAGCAGATACCGGGTTTCGCTCATTTTGCCTCCCTGTAGGTTTGGATCCGGGTTCTTTCCTCTATGTAGGCATCAAGCCATTCCCGCTTGAACATGACGATGTTGCCTAATTTAAGGTGGGACAGGCCGTTTTTGCAGTAACCGAGAAGGGTGGTTTTTCCGATGCCAAGGTGCTCGGCGGCTTTGCAGGAGTTCCAGTAAAGATCTCCGGCTATGAGCCTCTCGTTTTTGCGGATGCGCTGCTTGCACTCTTTGAGATTTTTAATCTCTATTTTTCTCTTTCTCATATTTGCTCTCCAAAGGCAAAAAGGTTTGTGTCGCTGAACTTTGTGGTCGTTGTGTCAAAATGCAGTTTTACTTCTCCGGTTGGCCCGGAACGATTCTTGGCTACTTTAACCCTTGTTTCGGACGGGTCAGAGTTGTTGTCGTAATATCCGGGGCGATGGATGAACCATACCATATCCGCATCCTGCTCTATGTTTCCGGAATCGCGCAAATCCGAAAGTCTAGGCATTTTGTCTTTGGCGGCATTGCGGTCTATATCCCTGTTAAGCTGCGATAGAAGCAGTATTGGAATATCCAGCTTCTTTGCCAGTTCTTTCAAAGAGTGGGTTATTTTGCCCAGCTCTATGTTCCGGTTTTCATTGGCTTTCTCTCCGGTTTTCAGATAGTGCAGATGGTCTATTAAAATCAAGCCTTTGCCGTGCCGTGCGGTGAATGCGTGGCTTGAAGAGCATATTTCACCTATGCTAAGGCCTGCCTCGAATTCCATGTACAGGCATAGATCCCGCAGCTTCTCGATTACGGCGTACTGGCTGTGCAATTCCGATTCGTCAATGTCTGCGTTTATTGTTCTTTTGAGGCTTACCTGCGAAAAGAAACTGAGTGCCCTGGGAGCTATCTGCTTTTTTGCCATTTCAAGCGAAAAGAATTTTACGGGCATTGTTTTGGCGGCGTGCAATGCGATGTCCATTGCGAACGATGTTTTGCCCATGCCAGTCCGTGCGCCGACTATTACAAGCTCGCCGGAGCGCAAGCCGCCTGTTATTTTGTCAAGCTCGTAGAAACCGGTTGAAGCACCCATTGGCGTTCCCGTTCCTATATGACCTTTGATTGTTTCCAGAACCTCTAAAGCTATGGCCGAAATGTGTTCATCTTCGGTGTGCGAGGAATGGCTTGCTATTGCCGTTATTTGTTCCAAGATTGACGATAGCAGAGTATCGGCATCGGCGCCGGCGTCGAATGCCAATGCGCTTGTTTTGGCGCAACAATTTATCAACCGGCGCAGTATCGAGGACTTGTAAATTAACTCCGCGAAATAATCCGCATTGGCCGGGCTTGACACGCTTTCCATGAGATCAAACAGATAGCCGTCTTTTCCAAAAAGGTTTTCAAAATTTTCACTGCTGTTTTTCTTTAGCCAGTTTGATACATGTGGTATGTCTATTTCCTCATTTGCCGAATGCAGTTTTTGCATCGCAGTCCAGACGGCCCGGTGCTTTTCACCGTAGAAATCTTGGGGGTTGAGCATTCCGGAAAGACGCGCCATCACAGGCGGGTGCTGGAACACGGAGCCGAGAAGGAACATCTCGGACTGCACTTCGTTTGGGTAGTCCCTATTCATTATTCGATGCCTCCTTTTTGGGGTTTCTATTTGTGTACGCTCTCATTGCGGCCAATGGGTTGCGTATGGGATGGCCTTGGCTGTCTTGGAAGCCGTTGGCTTCGGTGTCCTCGTACCATCGGTGGAAGTCGGCGGCGGTGATGCCGTTCTCCAAGGCTGTTTTCTCCAGCTCATGCCGGGGAATTTCGTTAAGCGGTTTGCTCATGGCTGTTTCTCCTTGCTTTTTTTCAAGCTGTCTCTTTTTGTTGAACTCTCTAATCGCTGCCCTTTTTTTGGCTATAAATTCATCTGCTTCGTCTATCATGCGCTGGTTGACTTCGTGCTTGCAAGCGACGTTCATCAAACCCGAATAGACTAAATCTTTCATCAGATCGGCCGCCAGCTTATCGTCATGCAAGCAAGCATAATACTCGCCGAACATGAACCGAGCGTAAGCAAGCGGCTTTTTTCTTATTTTCGTTTCGTTGCTATCCATTTTGCTTTTCTAAATCCAATAATTTGGCGAACTGTTCCGCTATAGCTTGCTTGGTTAATTTCCTAATGTTTTCGTAAATGTCGCTAATAGCTTCGAACTTCTCGGCTTTGCTTCTTGTTCTGCTTGTAATGTTGCAGACTAACCCATACATCATTTGCAATTTTTCCAATTCAGGGATTTCCGCTGACAGAGCAATTAGGTTAGCCGCTTTTTTCGTCTCTCTTATTACACTCCCGCCCCTTGTGCTCATAACACCTCCCTTTTAACAATTTCTACCGAGTCCCTTTTTAGCCAATTTTGCCATGCTTCTGACAAAGTGTCATCAATCGTTCTGAAATACACTTCTTTTTCGTATGAAGTGGTTAAATTGGTTAAAGTATATACCACTTTGGTTATTAAACTTAAAGCAACTTCCTTAGTTATTAGACCTTGTTCGAGCCGTCTGTTGATTCTTTCCGCAAGGTTATTCGCTCGTGCATGTGTGCCTAGTTTTTTCATACTTCCCCCTCGCCTTCATCAAACATATCCTCAAACAAGTCGCAGACTTCAGTCGTATAGACAAAGCATGTTTTAGGCTCTGGCACTTTTTCACACTTAAAACCAACTACCCCTTTCACACTTCCGCTAAAGTATTTGCAGTCATCGCAGGTACTCGCCTTTCGGTAATTCGCGAAAATTTTAAATTCCTCAATAGTCATCTCACCTCCTCCGCATTTCTTCGGTTTTGCATTTAGGGTGCAAATCCGCATATTTAACAAGCAAATGAACTTTGGCTTGGTTAACCGTCATGTTTGCGGCGAGTGCCCACGATACGACATCTAGGTGGTATTTGCCGTCTAGATATAGGTTTATGGTCTTATTCATACCCCCTCCTCGATTATAATCTGTGCAAGTTTCTTCGTTTCCCTGTCTGCCACAGACGGAATGTCTTTAACAGCGGCGTTCTTGTCGCCGCCGTGCTTCTCCAGAAGCCTTCTGGCAAATTCCATCGCTACTTCCCACTTCTTCGTGGCAGATGCGGCGTTAGGCCTCTCACCGGCGAAAGAATGCCCATTGGCTGAATACTTCTCCAAAATCGCCTCGCTTGCTAAGACTTTATAAGGCTTTTTATAGCCCGTTTTTTCAAATTCCAAGGCTTGAAGTTCTTCTAAAGTCTTAAATGCCTGTCCTGTAATGGCCAATAAAATTTTCTTTTCCACTTCAAACCTCCCCTTTTGGATTATCAGAGGCGGCATCAATGTTTTTCCCCGCAGTAAAAACAAGATTCACCATTCTCCAAGCTGTTTCTTCTGCTGATTCTGTGGCGTTAACGAGCAATATCCGCAGTTCTTTCTTGCCAATTAGCTTTTTCACTATATCCTCATCAAATGATTTGCTCTTTTCGGGCAGCACAAGCATAAAGCATTTTTGACGCATGAGCACACCAAAAATAGCCTCTCCTAAATCGCGGCCTTTGTAGAATTTTAGGCAGACAAGCTTACTAAAAGCTGATCCAATCGTCAAAACGTATTGGTCAATTGAGGCATCATGGCACAGACCTGCCACCAATGGCAGGGTTTCGATAATGCCTACCGGCAATTTCTCTTTTTTCATATCCCCATCTCCTTGCCCTCTTGGGCGGTTAAACTTTTGGCTAGCCGACTTTTGGTGTATTTCCTCAAAATAGCCTCGCTGACAAGCCGTTTTAACGAAAAACCCTCACGCTTTTCCTTTTTCAAAACAGAATAGGCCTCTTCTGTTATTTTCAATATCCTT
>LIUG01000188.1 GCA_001462245.1 Candidatus Fibrimonas termitidis | reverse complement strand
TTTTCACTGGTTAAATTGACGGATACGTTTAAACCAATCATTCAACCACTCTACCTCGTGGTCGGAAACCTGACTGCTAAAAAACAGCGAATGGGCGACTGACCAACAAAATCTCCAGGCCTCAACGAGACCGGTGTAAAGCACTCAACGAGTAATTACCGGGCCATCTTTCTTGATGACCCGATAATCTAAACTTACAGCTTTGCCCAGTTATACCCATAATCATCTCTCGTATACGTTCCTGTACCGCCACCTGCAAGGTAGACATTCTTTAAGTCATCGCTACCCGATCCTGAGCCTCCTACAGGAAAAGCGAAAGAACCGAAATTGCTAATAGTACTCCCTGCGAAAGTAACACTGGAAAGTCTCTGACAACTGGAGAACGCAGAGTTGCCGATAGAAGTTACGCTTGCAGGGATGGTGATGGCAGTAAGGTTCCAGCAACCGTTGAACGCATAATCGCCGATAGACGTTACACTTGCGGGAATAATTATGCTCATAAGACCGCGACAGTTGGAGAATGCGTTGTTGCCGATAGCTTCAAGTTGGCTGTTTGCTGCAAAGGTAACATTAAAATCAATGTTGTTGCAGTTGTTGAACGCATAATCGCCGATAGACATTACACTTGCGGGTATGGTTAAGCTACGGTTAAGTCCAGAGCAGTTGGAGAACGCATTGTTGCCAATAGTTTCAAGCTGGCTGTTAACCGCAATGGTTACGGAAAAATCAGGATTGTTGCAGTTGTTGAACGCATAATCGCCGATAGACGTTACACTTGCAGGGATGATTACGGCAGTAAGGCCAGTACAGTATTGGAATGCACATTCGCCGATAGACGTTACGCCTTCAGCGATAGTTACATTGGCAAGTTTGGTATTGTTGGCATTGTTAAAACGGAATGCATTATTTCCGATGTTTGCGTTGAATGTTACCGACAAATTATCAGCGGGGAACCAGGTCCCCCAGTTATTGTTGAAAGTAGTCGTAACCTTATCGGTATTTATCGTTATGTTGGTAAGGTTGTTGCAGTCGTAGAACGCATATTCGATAGTCGTTACACTTGCGGGGATGTCGATGGTGGTAAGACCATTACAACCGGAAAACGCAAAGAGGTCGATAGATGTTACTCTGTTTGGGATGGTTATACTGGTAAGTCCGGTACAACCGGAAAACGCATATGCGCCGATAGTTTCAAGCTGGCTGTTTGCTGCAAAGGCAACGGTAAAACCAAGGTTGTTGCAGTTGTTGAACGCAGAACGGCCGATAGACGTTACGCTTGCAGGGATGGTGATGGCAGTAAGGTTCCAGCAACCATTGAACGCATAATCGCCGATAGATGTTACGCTTGCAGGGATGCTGATGACATTAAGGCTGGTGCAATATTGGAATGTCCCGTAGTTAATACCATCAAGCTGACTGCCTACTGCAAAATTTACGGTTGCAAGAGTCATTGGGTTAGTGCTAGTACCAGAGAACGCATAATCGCCGATAGACGCTATGCTTGCGGGGATAGTTATTTCGGGAAGACCTGTGCAATTTTGGAATGCGTATTTCCCGATGGACGTTATGCTTGCAGGGATACTGATTGTGGTAAGGCTTGTGTAATTGGAGAACGCACCATTGGAAGAAGAATCAGATGCGCTGCCTATTTCGATTACGGGCAACCCATTATAGGCAGCGGGTATAACTACCGCGCTACTGGTTGCTGTACCCTTACTGACACGGTAAGCGGTTCCACCGTTGATAAGATCATACACAAGCCCTGGTGTACCGGGGGCGGTAACGATTATGATGAAGTTGTTGCTTCTGGTAACTCCCCCATCGGTATAATTTACGGTAACGATTATATTATTTCCGGTTGAGGAAAGCGTAGCGCCGTGTGCGGGGATGGAGGTGTAACCGGTAACAGTTTCGCTGGTATTGTTGCTGTAATTAGCGGTAATAACAAGGCCGGTAAGATCAAGTGTTTCACTCAGAATGTAGTTTTTCTTAACCGAAGCTGTGCTCAGCGTAATACCAGTCAAGGTTGGGGGACCTTGTACTATTTCAATTTCCCCATCTACCACCCTTATCGTATTGTTGGTGTTGGACAGGCTTCCCCTGTTGCTCCACACTGTACCGCTGAGGGTCCCACGTTGGGCTGTTGCTCCACTATAGACATACAATGCCGCTCCGCTAGTAGTTGCGGTGTTATGCAAACGCGTGTCGCTCTCGTTTGTACCATACACCGTTCCGGTAATAATACGGAAGGTTCCGTAGTTGTATATGTTTGCACCTGATATTATTACATATCCCAAATACACCCCGCCACCAGAAGAGGCGGTATTACCGAAAAGCTCTCCACCGGTCATGGTAAATATTCCCTTATTGTCAGCATACACCCCACCGCCGTTTCTGTGGGCAATATTGTCAGAGATTATCGCCGCACCGCCCATGGTAAAGGTTCCGCTTGACATATGCACCCCGCCGCCGTCATAGGAGGAGGAAGTATTGCCGGAGATTTCCCCGCCGTTCATGGTAAAGTTTGCATTGGCTACACTCACCCCGCCACCATTCCAGTAGGCAGTATTGTTAGAGATTTCCCCACCGTTCATGGTAAAGGTGCCGCTAGCAAATACTCCGCCACCTGAGTAGGCGGTATTGCCAAATATTTTACCACTATTCATGGTAAAGGTTGCGGAAGGGCTTGTCCACACCCCGCCACCTTGTCCTGCACCTTGTTGGGCTGCATTGCCGGAGATTTCCCCGCCGTTCATTATAAAAGTGCCGCTATTATACACTCCGCCAGCACCGCCTGAGGAGGAGGAGGAGGAGGTATTACCGCTGATGGTTCCGTTTTTCAGTTCCAGGATTGCGCCACTATTGACCCATATAGTCACGGTATTGTTATCGCCTGTATGACCGCCAACTCCGTTCTTCCGCCCTCTCACTGTAAGATTTTCGCTGTCAATAACGAGCGTTTGCCCACTCCCCAGATAAAACATGGAACCGTTTGAGTCGGCGGTGTCCAGTGTGCCTGTGCCTGTTATTGTTATAGTTACGCCTGTTACCGTACCAAAACCGGTACTAGCTGTTGGGCTGACTGTAATCGGCGTAATACCGCTGATATCCCCACCGATGTTAATGATGTAGTTTTTGTTGTTGCCGCCGTTTCGGATAGCGACCAGGGCAGCGTTCCACTCGGCAAGGGTGTTTACGGTATCGGTAACGGTAACATTAAAAGTGTCTATTTTTTCCTGATAGGTTACGGTTATAGTGCTTGTGCCAAGTGATAGTGTACCGCCTAAAGTATAATCGCCCGCTGGTAGCGTTATTTCGCTGTCATCGCTGTAACGTGCGATTACGGTTAAATCTGCCTTGAGGACGGGAAGCGGTGTAAATAGGAAAATTGCCGTCGTACCAGTATAAGCCGCCGTAATGTTGGTTAAGGTGGGGGCTGCTTGCCCTTCTTTGTATACCTGTACGCTCTTGGCTGTAGCTTCAATGCCAGTTTTAGCGATTGATACGATTGCCAGCTTCGCCATGTTTACTGTTATGGCAAGCGTCCTGGTTGTCCCTGACCCTTCTAACTCCGTCTCATCGGCTATTGATGCCGCCTCGCTTATGCTTATGTCGGCGGCGGTCAGCTCAAGACTGTCAACGGATGCGCTAAAAGTAAACACAATGCCGGTGCTATCGATTACACCGTCCGTGCCGCCAGTTTGGGTAACGGTGTAGGTAATGATTGACGAGTTGCTATCGCCAGTTATTGTTATATCAAAATTCTGGATATAAGCTGTTCCTTGCGCCAATCCGTTTGCGATTGTCGCCCTAACCGTAACAGTTCCGGCCGCAGTGCTGGTTAATGTGTTTCCACTGATATTCGCCCCAGTTGTCCCGGCTGATACTACCGACCATGTGATAGCCTTGTTGGTTGCATACGAAGGATTAACCGTTCCGGTAAGGGTTAGAGGCCCCACTGTGCCGCTCGTTGGAACACCAGTGATTGAGGTAACCGCTACAAAACCGCCATTGCTGGGACTGGTATCGCTGCCCGCACCGCCACCACAGGCTGTCAAGAACAGTGCAAAAATAATAAAAAACACCAATATGCTTTTCCCAAGAAAGCTAGTCTTTTTACCCATTGATTCTTTCTTCATACAGAACTCCTTTTTACGCCGCTTTTAGCTCTTACAATGTCGCGAAGCAACGTCAAGAGAATCGGAATCTCCGCAACGCAGAGATAAACTTAGTTTTTTTGTCAGGTAATAACTAAATCATTACTCCTTTTATTCCATTGCTTGTTGACGAATATAGGAAAGGTGTCATTCTCCTGTATTTTCAAGAGTTGTTGAGCGGTATTTAGGAGATTATCCTGCTTTTCTTCTGGTAACCCCTTAAATACCTTACTTATATAGTCAAGCTGCTTTTCCTCTATTATTCTATGTTGCATAGCAATATAATATAGTATGCCTATGCAATATGTCAATGCTTTACCTTGCTTGTATGCTAGTTTTTTGATATTTTAGGGGGCAATGGCAGTAAATGATCGATTAAAAACTCTAAGGCAAACCCTAGACCTAACCCAAAAGGCTTTTGCCAAGAGTGTCTTTATAAGTACCAGTTTTTACACACAAATAGAGAATGGAAACAGAAATATCAAGGATTCATTTCTTGACTCTATTAGTAAGGTATACAACGTCAACAAAGGCTGGTTATTAACGGGAAAAGGAAGTATGTTTGATAAAGAACCGCCCGATGTGAAACTTGAGGAACTTATAGCCATTTTTAAACGGTTAAATGAGCATTTTCAAAACTATATTATAGACCAAGTTAAAAACCTTGAAAAAATACAAAAGAAAATACCACAGGTAAAGAAATAGCCTTTTATTCTCTAGCAGAAAATAATTACGCTCCCCTACCCCTTAACAGCTCCCGCGGTAAGCCCCTTGATAAACTGTTTGCTCATAATCAGGTACAGGGC
>LIUG01000187.1:2853-3036 GCA_001462245.1 Candidatus Fibrimonas termitidis | reverse complement strand
GCGTTCCGCTTTTGGAAGTCAATGCAATCTAAGAAAGAATGTGGGGAGCTGGAAGAATCTTGACAGAATAATTTCAATGTGATTTCAATGTGATATTGTGAAGATTAAATAGAAAGTAATAAAGACAGACTCTGCCACGAGATACGCCGCCACGCTCCCACTTCGGCATCATTTCCATTGGCG
>LIUG01000187.1:2488-2675 GCA_001462245.1 Candidatus Fibrimonas termitidis | reverse complement strand
TGCACGAAAACCTGCCGCAGTACAGCAACCTCGACCGGATAAACAACCCGGGGATTGAGGTACTGCGAAGGTATTAGGGAAGAAGTTGCTGACACCGCAGATGTTGCCGATCGATCAGTTTTGTGAAAAACTGAATTACAGTTTCCGAGGGCTTGAAGCCTGACTCTGTTGCAGTTCGACCAATTTT
>LIUG01000187.1:985-2242 GCA_001462245.1 Candidatus Fibrimonas termitidis | reverse complement strand
TTTTCCTGATAAACTGAATTTCTTTTTTAGTAAAACGATTTCTAATCTCTGTTGCAGTTCGACCAATTTTCCTGATAAACTGAATTGTTCTTATTGCCTCTTCCTGCCTGCTCTTTGTTGCAGTTCGACCAATTTTCCTGATAAACTGAATTTCTCTAAATACTTCGATAGTATTAGGCATGGTTGCAGTTCGACCAATTTTCCTGATAAACTGAATTTCATCTTTTGCCGTCCTCCCTCATACCATGGTTGCAGTTCGACCAATTTTCCTGATAAACTGAATTCCGACTATTTCGTCAAAAGTAGAGGGCCTGTTGCAGTTCGACCAATTTTCCTGATAAACTGAATTCCGGGGGTTTGTTCCCCCGATAAGCGGCCAGTTGCAGTTCGACCAATTTTCCTGATAAACTGAATTACATCCCCGCCCGTTAGCAGTTTCCACAAGGTTGCAGTTCGACCAATTTTCCTGATAAACTGAATTCGGAACCGCCTCCTATAAGTTTTATAACGGTTGCAGTTCGACCAATTTTCCTGATAAACTGAATTCTCAAGGAACGCTGTTATAATGGCAAGGTATGTTGCAGTTCGACCAATTTTCCTGATAAACTGAATTGGGTATTTTCCACAACCTTTATTCGCTCGTGTTGCAGTTCGACCAATTTTCCTGATAAACTGAATTTTTTTACGATGCCGCGCAATCCCAGGTAGGTTGCAGTTCGACCAATTTTCCTGATAAACTGAATTTGGTATTTATTGGATGTTAAATAATAGTATGTTGCAGTTCGACCAATTTTCCTGATAAACTGAATTGTCTGGAGTGGTATTACCGGGTTCTTTTCTGTTGCAGTTCGACCAATTTTCCTGATAAACTGAATTCTTCCATGCTCAAAGAGGCGGACGTTTTACGTTGCAGTTCGACCAATTTTCCTGATAAACTGAATTTCAAAGCGCTCTTCCCCAAATCTTAGGGCTGTTGCAGTTCGACCAATTTTCCTGATAAACTGAATTTGCAAGGTAATAGAGCGCAATTAGTCGGTTGTTGCAGTTCGACCAATTTTCCTGATAAACTGAATTGGGTATGAATATCTTTACTATGAAGTTTTGGTTGCAGTTCGACCAATTTTCCTGATAAACTGAATTTCCCTCCCCACACACTGCTTGCTACTTCTTGTTGCAGTTCGACCAATTTTCCTGATAAACTGAATTGGAATAATAAAGCGATCCGAAATGTTAGCTGTTGCAGTTCGACCAATTTTC
>LIUG01000187.1:427-894 GCA_001462245.1 Candidatus Fibrimonas termitidis | reverse complement strand
AATTTTCCTGATAAACTGAATTGATATATTGCCTTACAAAAGGGTTTTCCGTGTTGCAGTTCGACCAATTTTCCTGATAAACTGAATTCCAGAGGGGGGGTTCCCCCCTTTGGCCCGTGTTGCAGTTCGACCAATTTTCCTGATAAACTGAATTACTTCACCGGCATACCGGAAATACTTTATAGTTGCAGTTCGACCAATTTTCCTGATAAACTGAATTTCATAGGAAAAGTTACCACGAACTAACTAAGTTGCAGTTCGACCAATTTTCCTGATAAACTGAATTCACTCCCATTTTCCATATGTCGCCGGGTATGTTGCAGTTCGACCAATTTTCCTGATAAACTGAATTTTGGTAGTCCCAGATAGTCCCACAGTGATCGTTGCAGTTCGACCAATTTTCCTGATAAACTGAATTATCCCACCACTGCGGTTAAACCTACTAACGGTTGCAGTTCGACCAATTT
>LIUG01000187.1:0-267 GCA_001462245.1 Candidatus Fibrimonas termitidis | reverse complement strand
TTTTCCTGATAAACTGAATTTTATTAGATAACAAGCGTATTACTGATGAGTTGCAGTTCGACCAATTTTCCTGATAAACTGAATTTGAGACGAGGAGGAGAACGTGGTAGAGCAGTTGCAGTTCGACCAATTTTCCTGATAAACTGAATTGGTCTGTAAAGGTGGATGAGAAGCCGGCAAGTTGCAGTTCGACCAATTTTCCTGATAAACTGAATTTCTAGTTTTGCGATCTGGGCAGCCTTAAGAGTTGCAGTTCGACCAATTTTC
>LIUG01000186.1:13798-14097 GCA_001462245.1 Candidatus Fibrimonas termitidis | reverse complement strand
TCGCCGTTCATAAACTCGCGGGGGTAGGTAACGCCCGATACCACGTTCTCGTGTACCGAGTTCACGTCGCCGTTCCAGTTGAGTTCGTAGGTCATTACCGAGCCGGGGGCGTGAATGACGCCTGCGGGGGAATACCAGCCTGTTCCCAGTTCGATGCGCCACGCGCGGGAAAGTTCGGTTATGCGATTGTCGCCCTTGTTGTAATCGCGCAGACGCTGTTTGACTTCTTCAGGGCTAGTGTCGGGATCGTAGCCAAAATAGGTTGCGTTGATTTCTCCGGTGTGGCTGGCGAATTGCGG
>LIUG01000186.1:12771-13641 GCA_001462245.1 Candidatus Fibrimonas termitidis | reverse complement strand
AATTGCGGGGGGAAGTAGTAACATTCGGGCTTGCCGAGTTTGCCGACACGGGCGGCGGCTTCCATATCAAGGTGCAGGTGATGAAAGAGGGGCGTTTTCAAATCATAGAACTTGGAGAATACCGGAAAGCCGCCGTATTTTTCAATTAGTTCTTTGCCTATAACCGCAGCGCCCAGCACGGCGATTGCTTCTTTTAGGCTGAATTTTTCATCGCTTGCGTAATCAACAGCGACAAAACTTAGGCCCTCTTCCGGCCCGGCAAGCGGCCCGTTTTGGGCGATGTTGGTGGAAGCCATCCAGCGTTCTTTTATCGAGCCGCGCTCAAGACCGTACGCAAAGTAATCATCCGGGTGGAGCCGCAACCGCCTGCCCTCAATGCCAAAGGGCCGGGGAATAAAGTTCGGGTTCAGGCGGAAAATCCCCTCCCCCTTTTGCAGGGTTTTCTCAATTAACTCTTTATTGGACATACTATGCCTCCATATAAATATTTTTAGAGCATCGCAGTGTTATGCCGGGCTTCCCAGCTTTGCCATTCTGTCCTCTTTGGTAAACACCATGAGCCCCGGCCTTTCGCAAACAAGCGCAAAGTCAATTGCGTCAAGCGGCGTACGCTCGCGGATCAAACTTGTGTAGATTCCCGCCTTCTCAACATTGCCGATCAAGATATACCCGTTCAGCTTGTTATCGCTATAAAACAACCGCTTATAGCTTTTCTCTCTTCTCTCTTCTCTCTCCCCTTGGTAAACGTCGCCGACATAGTTGCCTGCGGTGATCATGTGCAGGCCAAAAAAACCTATGGCGTTCATGGGAATTGCCTTGTCAAAGGTTTTAGCGCCGCCGGCCATGTTGATCCCGGCGCACTCGCCCTGC
>LIUG01000186.1:11685-12575 GCA_001462245.1 Candidatus Fibrimonas termitidis | reverse complement strand
CACATCCAGCGTTTGGGTACAGTCACCGGCGGCGTAAATATCCGGCGCGGATGTTTCGGATTTGTTGTTTATGGTGATGCCCCGGTCAATAGTGGCAATGTCTTTAAGCAGCGCGGTGTTCGGGCGCACGCCGACAGCCAGAACAAGCAGATCAAAGCCGATCTTTTCGCCCGAGTCCATAATTGCCGTACCGCCGTCAAACTTTTTTACGCTGGCGGCAAGCCGGAATTCAATACCCTTGCTTTCAATGTGGGTCTGAACGAGTTTCGCTCCGTCATCATCCAAAATGCTGGATAGTATCCGCGGCGCAAGATCAACCACCGTAATATGCCCGGCTCTTTCCGCTATGCCCTCGGCGCATTTAAGGCCGATCAGCCCCGCCCCGATGATCAGGACGCGCTTGTTTTGCGTCAGGGCCTTGTCCAGATTCCGCGCATCGTCAAGACTCATAAAGGTAAACTTGTCCTTTACCGTATCAAGCCCTTCAAACGGCGGCACAAAGGCCGAGGAACCCGTCGCTACAAGCAGTTTGTCGTAAACGATGCGGGCGCTGTCCGCAGCAGAAGGCAGGCAGTTATTGGCCGAATAAATCACCTGCTTTGCCTTGGTATCAATGGCTGTTACGGTAACATCGTTCAACAATGTGCAGTTGTTGTCAGTATAGAAACTGTCGCCCCGGTACTTGATCTTTTCTTCGGTAACTTTGCCAAGCAAATAGTACGAGATAAGAGGGCGCGAATAGGTATGATGCGACTCGTTGGTAATAACGATGATCTCGCCCTGCTTGTCGATTTGCCGGATTCCCTCAATAGCGCCAATGCCCGCAGCCGAATTGCCAATAATAACGTATTTCATAATAACCTCAGCCCCTTTCCTCAAAAACAATAGCG
>LIUG01000186.1:11163-11487 GCA_001462245.1 Candidatus Fibrimonas termitidis | reverse complement strand
CTTGACGCACAACTCGCACTTCTGGACCGCGCCGTCATTGGAGGGAGAAACCGCGCCGTAGGGGCAGCTTAAAATGCAGGTGAAACAGCTTACGCATCTGTCCTGATCAATGGTTATAACGCCGCCCATTATGGTAAGCGCCCCGGTGATGCAGCCCTTGACGCATAGCGGCTCGGGACAATGCCGGCAGGAAACGGCAAAGCTTACCCCGTCTTTTTCCTCGATTTTGATTTTTGGGTTGATCTTTATGTCTTTGAGCGCCCTTGCCATGTCCTTTTCGTTTGTTCCGGCAAAGGCACAATAATACTCGCACAAATGGCAGCC
>LIUG01000186.1:10143-11023 GCA_001462245.1 Candidatus Fibrimonas termitidis | reverse complement strand
ACCATTTTTCGTTTACATAGACCCGTTTCACGTCTTGCCCCCTGTAAATGAACGCCATTGTCCGGTATTTTTATACAAAAAATGGGGGTTTTTGTCAAGATCGATCGCAAAAATGCAGAAAACCCGTAATTCTACCATTATTCGACTAAATTCTATTGTCTTATGACCTACACAATGCCAAAAATTAGGTAAATATCCGGTCGTATGATCGGGTTACTTTTTTGGAGGTTTTGTATGAGAAACAAGGGGCTTTTTTTAGTTGTTTTGGCGGTTCTGTTTGCCTTGTCGGTAAACGGTTGTTCCGTAAACGTGCCTGAAAGCTATTATAACGGAGGTACGGTGATAATAACAAACCATTCAAGCAAAAGTTTTAGCGGGACGGTATGGACTGATTCACAGGAACTATTCAACGGCACTATACGCGCATGGAATTCAAAAACATTTCATGTTCCTGAGGAAAGCAGCGTATACACTCATTTCAAATCCGGTAACGGCAATACATCAAGCCCGTCCGGTTATGTGTCAAGCGGTAGGACGCTCGTTCTTGACTTGTAATTGCCAACCCCCCAGCGTTACCGGGGCAACTTAATTGAGGAAATAATATGGCATACAAAGAAATGTTCGGCGACACTATATACAGACTGCGAAAGCAGAAAAAATTGTCCCGGTTTGAACTTGGCTCATTGATTGGAGTTGACAGTTTAGCCGTCAAAAATTGGGAGCTACATGAAGGGTGTCCCACTATAACTTTACTGCCATTTTTGGTACAATTATTGAACGATACAGAAGGTGATCTTTTTCTGTATTATTACGATTTTGTGGGGGCCGCATAATGATCAAAAGAATGTTGGGAGATACAATTTACCGGCTGCGAAAAGAA
>LIUG01000186.1:0-9993 GCA_001462245.1 Candidatus Fibrimonas termitidis | reverse complement strand
TTTGTCGGCGTAAGCAACAAGGCTGTGAGCAAGTGGGAAACGTACGAAGCAAATCCCGATATAACGCTATTGCCGCTTTTGGCGCAGGCTTTGGGAATAACAACTGACGAACTGTTGACCGATATAAAAGCCGAAAAAGACGATCTTAAACCCAAAGAGGCAAAGGTTTTTGGGGTACAGGGGATGGCAATAGAAACGACTGAAGAATACGAGTTTATCTCTGACAAAAAAACAAAGAAAGATTTGCCGTTTTTGCACATCCACATTGGCAAACAGGTACAAACCATAAACGCAAAGGCCAGGGGCGTTATCGCAATCGGAAACAACGCAAAAGGGCTTATCAGCGTAGGGTTGTTCAGCGTCGGCCTGGTAAGCATGGGACTGGTTTCGATAGGTCTGCTTGCCTTGGGATTGGTCGCGCTGGGGCTTGCCGCCATAAGCACATTTGCAATCGGCATCGCGGCCTGTGGCGCTGTCGCCGTAGGCGTTGTATCACTGGGAGCGGTTGCGATAGGGCATGTATCCTTCGGCGCAGTTTCCGTCGGCTATTACGCCCACACGACAGCCAGCGGGTACGCAATGGGGAAGCATATTTTTATCCATTGAAAAATGGAAAAATGTTCCTTTTTATGCCCCCTTGTGGTATAATCCTTTTATCGGGAATCTCCGAAAATGTAGGAGGGGGACCAAGTGAAAGCAAAAATTTGCATAATTGCCGGTATTCTGATAACCGGATTTTTAATGACCGCCTGCGATACCGGTATGGACAGCGAGGGCAACGAAAGCAACAGGGCTGTCGCCGGTTCAAAAGCAGTTTTGGCGGCTGAAATTTCGTATGATGCAGGTGGAGAATTGTCCTATAAAACGGAATATGAGTATGATTTTGAAGGAAATCTGACTAAATATAGTTTTACATTCTGCTTTTCAGATGTGAAATGGTTCTCTGTTTGCAAACTAGAGAGGGATCCCAATGGATATATAACGAAAACGATATCCTATGATGAAGATGGCGAATTGGCAGGCTATTCTGAAGCAGAAAATGATTCCAAGGGAAACCCTACGAAATGTCGCCATGTAGATGCAAATGGAGAATTGTCTGGTTACAGTGAATTTGAATACGATTCCAATGGGAAAAAGACAATGCAAAGAAAATATGATGCAAATGGCAAATTATGCTCTTATTATGAATATGATTCCAACGAAAATGCAACAAAATTTTGCGAGATAAACTCAAAAGGTGAATCGATCTTTACATGGGAGTGGAAGTACGATTCCAATGGAAGAGAAGCGGAATTTCACTCTTATGACGCAGATGGGGAATTGATTTCTTATTTTCAATACGAATACGAGTATGATTCAAATGGAAACCCGGTTAAACAAAGCGCGTATAACGCAGATGGGGAATTGTACGGTTACACTGTTTACGTTTGGAAGGAAATATAGGCCCAAGGGTTACGACATATTGAGATACGCAATTCTTTATGATATAATATACCTATGAAATTTAAGAAGTATATTTTGATAGTGTTTTGTATAATTGCGATACTGCTTTCATGTTCAATTATTGGTAAAATTCCAATTCCCGGAACGCATACTACTTTAGAATCATTATGGATAAAAAGCATAGAGCGCAGGGTTGTTTATAAACCAATTATGGGTGAAAAATCAGAATATCCTGAAATTTTAGCGGTTCCATATATTTATAAGATATACGAGGATAACATTTTTGATATAAAAAATTACATGACAACTTCCAGAGATTATACTTACAAAAGAGTTCCAATAGGACATGTATATTTTAGTTATTCCAAGCCATTTGGTTTCCATATTGTAGTAAATAATTTAAATAATGAAATTGAAAAAATTTTATTAACCCAATGTTTTTTAATTAAAGAAAATAATGAAATTATTAGTTTGTTGGAATTACAGAGAGAAAATATTAGTCAATTTTTTGAGTGGTGGCCAAATGACGGAAATGGAACATTGAGAACAAGTAGGGGATCAGGTTTATTAAGGTTTTATGATCCGATAGAAATTGTAATAGAAAAGAGAGAAAGCGAATATATGGATAATATTCGATTTAATTTTAATAACATTCCAATAAATTGGGAAATTGATACAGCAGTATCGATAAAATATGAATTAGAGATATATAGTGCAGAGGGAATAAAAACAAGAGAATATCAAATAAATTATACAAGAATATTCGAAGAATATATACATGAACGTTCAAATAATAAATACACCTCGGAACATGAAAAGATTTGGAATGAAATTAATATGGATAGATGGAATAGATATTTAAAATGAACGCCTGGATAGTGGGCATACGCCAAGGCTATAAATATTGAAAAGAAATGAAACTAATGTAAAATGTCAGAAAGTGTTCACTCTTTATCCTTAGAATATGATATACTTTTTTAATGAAATATACCGGAATACAATTATTGGAAAATGCCCCTGTTTCAACGGCAATTATCAGGCTGTCACTGCCAATGATGGCGGCAATGCTTTCGCAGGCGATTTATTTTATGACGGATATATTTTTTATTGGCAAAATCGGCGATCCGAACGTGGTTGCGGCAGTAAATATCGTTTATCCAATATTTATGTTGTCCCTGTCAATTGGAACTATTTTCTCTATTGGCGGTTCCAGTTATATTTCCCGTATGCTTGGACAGGAAGATATTACCGAATCACAAAAAACAAGCTCGGTTTGTTTTTATTTTTCGCTAATCTCAGGTTTATTTTTTGCAGTGCTATTGGTTTTTTTTAAAACATACATTCTTAAGAATATTGGAACAAGTGAAAAAACATTTACCCATACCGATAGTTACTACTCAATATTTACTTTGTTTTTTCCTTTTTCGGTGGCAAATATCTTTTTGTCGGGGCTTTTACGAAGCGAAGGAGCAACAAGTAAAGCGATGGTATTACAGCTTATTGGAATAGTAATAAATATTATGCTCGATCCTATTTTAATTTTTGTTCTAAATTGGGGAATAAAGGGGGCGGTATGGGCTACGGTAACCGGCCAGCTTGCTTCATTCTCCTATGGAATCTGGTATTTGCTTGGAAAGGAAATATCTTTATCAATATCCTTTAAAAACAATAAACCAAATAATGCAATGCTAAGGAATGTTTTCTTTATTGGCGTTCCTGCCGGTCTTTCCAACTTTCTTATGAGTTTAGCGTTCATACTCAAAAACCGGATAGCCGCCAGTTATGGCGACCATGTTGTCGCGGGTTCCGGAATACAACATCGCTTAATAGATTTCTTCATCTTGATTGTTATTGGTCTGACAATGGGATATCAGCCTTTTGCGGGGTTTAATTTTGGAGCAAAAAATATAGAGCGCCTAAGAAAAGGATTTATCTTTACAATGTTTAGTTCAACGGCAATATGTTTTATTGGCTGTGTATTATTCTTTGCGTTTGACAAACACTTAATTGGTTTCTTTATCAATGATGAACAAACTATTGAAGCTGGCGCGATTATGCTTAGAGCTTTTATAATTGGGCTTTTCTTTATTGGCATACATTCAACTTTAATGACGACATATCAGGCATTGGGAAAGTCCATTGAAGCGACAATCCTTACTTTTGGGAGGCAATTGTTGGTATATTTTCCGTTATTGTATATTCTGAATTCTCTTTTTGGATTTAGCGGCTTTATTTTGGCTCTGCCGTTGACAGACGTTTTTACCGCAATCATCGCACTGGGACTAAGCGGATCATTTTTTAGATTGATCTTCAAAACAAAATAGAAACATTTCTATTCATATGCCGGATAGCAATAGTCCAGCAGTCTTTTTCCATAGATATCTTCCTTATAAAATTCAAGCCAGTTGAAACGCCGGAAAAACCACGGGGTATTTCTCGGAACAAGACCCTCTTCTGTCAATTTGTTCCGGCACTCGGCCTCGTAATTGACTAGTTCGTCTCTTTTGCCGTACGCGGAGCATACGCCTATGGTCATCTTGGGAAAATCTATAGCTTCATAGCCGTCCGGAACTGCCGTTCCCTCCGGCACAAACATACCCATCCAATGTTCAAAGAGTTTTCCTTCGTTGGAGGAGCCTTCTTTTTTTCTTGCCAGATTGATGTATGCGTCGCCTCCGTCAAAAAATGTTTTGTAGTTTATACCAGCCTGTTTTTCGATAACATCAAACCAGCCGTTGAGCTGCCAGTTATCCAGCAGTTTTAGTATATTCGGCAGGTCTGGTGTTTCAGCGCATTTTCTTCCGATAAAGCGCAGTGCGGGCAGTTCCTGTTTGCGAACATCCTTAATTCCGGAAGGACTTATTGGAGGAATTTTCAACAGTGTTTTCTTTATAACAGGAGAAAACCATTCTATTTCCGTTAAACGCCAGGGTTCATTTTGGGAATGGTTTCCGTATCTATCCGACGGATCGGATATGACAATATCAACTTTTTTTCGTTCCAAAAAATATTTTTGATCCTCACTGTCCATAAAATCATTAATTGCCTTAAACATCTCATCGCCAACATACAAATTAAATTCATCAGGATCATTGCAAATAAAATGAAACTTTGCGCATAATGAAGTTGGAAATGTATAACCGTCCAACCCTTCCGGAATAGCATCCAATGTCCTTACCTGAACTGCCGGCATAGAATAAGCATAATCCGCGTCTTCCTCGCCTTCACTTGTAACATATATTGACCTATTTTGATTTATTGCGTTTGGTATACTCTGTAGCTCTTTCTCAAGAAACTGTCTTACAAAAGATTGGGGTAAAACTATTCCATCACGGGGCGGCATTTTATGCTTTTTTCCTATTACATGAAATTGCGGAACCACCACGATTTCCGGCCCAAACATGACGCCGTTGGGGTGTTTCTGCGAATTAAAAAGCTGCAACGGAGGGGTAATCTTTAGGATCTTTCCCGTTTTGCGCAGGTCGCCGGGGGTAATCCCGTATTCCCGCCGGAAACTCCGTATATATGACTGCTCATATTCAAAGGTATAGTCCAGCGCGATATCCAGAACATTCAAGTCGGTGGTAAGCAGATCGTCAATGCTTGCCGCCAGTTTACGGGAACGAATATACGATCCAATCGACAGGTTAAACGCGAATTTGAACAGTCTCTGCAAATGTCGTTCTGATAAACCAAATTCATCGGCTATTGAATCGGCATTGATGTATTCTTTTAGCCCTTTTTCAATGGAGACCAGAACGCCCTCAAGCAAATCATACGGATTATTCATCCAAACAACTCCATACTGTTACTATACTACAAAGCTTACTCTTTTACACTACCCATAGTGATACCGGAAATGATAAACCGCGACATGAACGAGTAGAATATCAGAATCGGTATGAGAGAAACGGCAATGCCCAGATAAATTCCGCCTTGTTCGGTACGGTAAATATCACCCCGCAGGGTTTGAATCAGCATGGGCAGAGTGTATCTTCTCATGTTGGAAATAAGCACAAAGGGCGTAATAAAATTGTTCCATGAACCGACAAAGGTAAAGATCGCCTGCGCCGCCAAAGCCGGAGCTGCAATCGGAAGAATGATGCGGTTGAATATCTTGTATTCCCCGGCCCCGTCAATCCGCGCCGAATCAATAAGCTCGGAGGAGGAAAGAGAAGATATCATATACTGCCGGATAAACAACACCGTCGCCGCGGCGGCAATCCCCGGAATAATAAGAGGAACATAGTTGTTCAACAGCTTCAGCCTTGCCATAAGCTGATAAAACCCGATAAAAGTAACCGTACCGGGAAGCATCATGATGATCAGGATTACCGTCCAAATCACCCTCCTTCCCTTAAACTTGTAAACATGCAGTCCATAAGCCGTCATTGCGGAAAAGTAAACGCTTAACACGGTAGCGCTGACAGAAATAAACGCGCTGTTCACAAAACCCTGCCAAATCTGGAAACCCCGTCCGGTTAGCACCTTCCAGTTGTACATGGTATAACCGCCGGGAAGCAGAGAAAGCCCCGTGTTGATCTGTTCGGTAGAGCGGGTGGCGTTGATGATCAATATGTAAATCGGAACCACCGCAATAACAACCAAAAAAACCATAAAGAGATGTATAAAAAATCGTTTGCCAAAAAAATTGTTACGAGTTGATGTCATGCCTTGCCTCCTTTCTGTTTTTTAAGATCACTCCGATCTTGCATGAAGAAGAAAATAATCAGAGAGAGGATAATGGTAACGAAAAATATCCCGATAGAAATTGTCGCTCCGTATGCTCTGTCCATCCCGCTTTGACCAAAGGCTGTGGTGTACTGGTACACAGTCGTAGTCATAATCGAAAAGTTGGGATTTCCCCGCGTATCTGTAAGCAGGAAAGGAATGTCAAACATCTGCATGCCGCCAATTGCCGATGTAACCAGGACATAGAGTATGATGGGCCGGAGCAGGGGCAGGGTTATATGCCAGGTAGTCTGGCGGCTGCTGGCTCCGTCGATCAGGGCGGCCTCGTAAACCGAAGTGGGAATGGCGGTTATGCCAGCCATCAGTATGATCATCGTGTAGCCATACCACATCCACCACTGGATAAAGGATACCAGCCCGCGCGCAAACCATATGTTCCGGAAAAAGTTAAACGCTTCTTTCACGACTTCGCCATTAACAATGGCGGTATCTTCAATGCCAAACATCCGCAAAAAATGATTAGCCGGGGCGTTGACATGACTGCCCCATCCAAAAAGACTGCGAAAAAGCATGGCCACCGACGCCGCGATAAGCAGGTTTGGCATATAGATAATCGCCCTGAACAGGTTCTTGCCGGCCAGCTTAAGCCGCAAATCAGAAAGCCAAATTGCAAGCAGCAGGGCCAGACCCAACTGGGGGATAAAGTTAATCATCCATATAATAAAGGTATTCTTTAGGGCATTCCAAAAATACTGATCTTTTACGAGCTTGGCAAAATTTGCAAGGCCGACAAAATTATAATCGCTGCGCAAGCCGCGCAGATCAGTAAAGCTTAACACAAATGTATTTATGGTAGGCCATAGGTTGAATATGCAAAACACAATTACAAAGGGAGCGACAAAAAAATATCCCCAACGCTGTGTTCTGGTTTCATGGCCAATCGTTCTTTTCATCTTTCCTCCTAAGGAAATGCCCAGCACCCAAGAATTTAGGTGCTGGGCTAAAACACCCTTAAACTGCATTAACCGTGATTATTCCAGGCTAAATTGGGCTTTTACCATGGAACTGAAATCCGCCAGCGCTTGTTGCTTGGTTTTTTCGTTGTTCACATAAGCGGTAGCCACTTCATTAAAGTAATTTTCAATGGGGTTGTCATTTGCCTGGCTCAACCTGCCGTCAACTTTCTTTGCCATCTCTGCAAATTCCGCATAGTGGTTTTGCCCGCCAAGGAAAGGATCGGAATAGTCGTCCTTGATCTTGTTCACGACATTAAGATTACTTACCAAATCTCCCTTCTCCCGCGCCCACTGCTCAAGGAATCCGTCGTCAATGGTCAGGTAGCGAATCAATTCTTTTGCAGCCGCCGGATTATTGGTGTCTTTATACGCGGCGATCCATGTGCCGCCCCAGCGCCATGAAGTGGGGCCCTGGATCATAGCCCAGTCGCCTGACGTATCGGGGGCGTTGGTCTTGAGCACATAGTGAAGACCCCAGGTGGGGAGGAAGTAAGAAAACACTTCTACCGGATTTCCTCTTTCGTCTTTCAGAGTGCCGTTCATGCCTGCAAACCAGCCTTCTGACCACTGTCCAACTCTGCCTTGCCACCGGTTGTCCTGCAGAACTTTACAGATATCAAGGTACTCTTCCATGACCGGATCGATAACGAGTTTATTGTCCACTGTCCACGGTTGTTTGCGAAGGCCAAGAAAGACTTTCATGATATCGCCAAGAGAGGATACCACGACGCAGTTTCCGCCGGAGCTGTCCTTGAGCAGTTTCGCGGTTTCCAGGAACTTGTTGAAATTGGTGAAGTAAGTTTGCACGACTGCGGGATCATCGGTTCCCAGATATTTCTTGGCGAGACTGCGGCGGTAGAACATTGCTCCGGGAGCCGCCTGCCAGGACATACCGTACACTCTGCCGTTGTAAGTACCAACTTCCACCGGGTAGGCCAGGAGTTTGCTTTTGTTGGCTTCGTAAAGGTCGGTAAGATCCAGCAGAAGCCCGGATTCAACGTACTTGCGCACAAAGTCAGCTTCCAGTCCAAAAACATCCGGCACTCCCTGTCCTGACGACAGGGCCGGGTCCAGCTTGCTGGGAAACTGGTCGGTGGGAGTCATGGTCAATTCAATCGTTACCCCAGGATAGGCCGGCTTGTAGTAGTTGTTGATCATTTCGCCGATTTCGTCGGTGAATGTCCAGACAGCAAGATTACCGCTGGTGGCGTTTCCTGTCTGGCCGCCGTCTTTCCCTGAACAGCCGCTTAACAGAATAAGGGCCGCTCCCGCAATGATAAGAATTCTTTTCATTCTTTTTTTCCTCCATAAAAATTTGGTTGTTATATAAATAGCGCAGGTAAAGAAATCAAAATTAACATTTTCTGACATACTGATAAACATTTTCTGACATTTCGAAAATAGAACAAACATATTTAATCATTTCAAAAAAAAGATCGTCCGGGAGGAAAAGATGAAAATCCCGACGATCCAAATTTTGGAGGAAAATGAATTTAAACAACGTTTATAAACATTTTCCATAAGAAGAATAAAAGAAGAGTTAAAAAAGAATTATCATTTTCTGACAAGAAAAAAATTATTTAATAAGTTCTTTGACGGCATAGTAAATCATTACCGCAGAAATGATCAGCTTTGCCCCCGTACCCATTATGAAAGCAAGAAACGACCCCAGCGCAACCTTTAGCGCTTTAACGGTGCTGTTGGGCCCGGTATTGTTGATTTCGCCGAGTCTGGCATGGATGCGGATATTGATCAATTCCCCCGCAAACGCCCCCAGAAATGATCCGACCAGCAGTCCCATCGGAGGGAAAAAGATCATCCCCACGATAAACCCCACAACAGAGCCGATCACAGCCGCGCGTGAACCGCCGAATTTTTTTGTCATCAACGCCGGAAGAACATAATCGATTATTGTTATAGCTACCGTTATCGCAGCCCACACCAACAGGAATGTGGAGCTAAAGTTCCCGTAGCCGCTCCATTGCAACAACAGCAGCCCAACAAAACTTATGGGAGGCCCCGGCAATACCGGAACAACCGCGCCAAGAAGCCCCGTCAAGAGAAAGAGAAAAGCCAATATAACCAGAAGTATTTCCATAGTCAGTTATTATACCACAAGTGATTTTTTTAAGCGAGCCTCTACATTCCGAGGTCAACTTTCCATTTACCGGCTATCTTAATCAGAGCAATATCCTCTGTTTCTCCGTCTTCAAAGGTAAACGTAACAACCGCAGTATTCCCGTCGATTTTCTCGGATGTTTTGATAACCTTGCTTCCACCCGCTGCTTCCTCTTTTATCCCTTCAATCATCGAGTCGTCGAGCAGCGTTATAAGCTCCGCCATTTGAGGGGTTAATACTTTTGCCAGCGCTTTGGCATCGCCTTTTTTAGCAGCCTCGTAAAATGCCAGAGCTGCCGCCGAGGGGCTATTCCCGACGCCGCAGCTTGCCATCCCGAATACCAGCAAAACTGCAATCACGACCACCAGTATTCTTTTTAACAGTTTGTTCATCATAACTCTCCTTGTACACAGGTAGTTTATCATGATTGGCTAAGGAGTGATAAGCGCCTTTGGGCGCACTTACACATCGAGCTTTTAGAACTGCACTAGGTATTGCCAAGTCATTCACGAAGCCAGATTCAAATTTTGCTTAGAGAGTTGCGAAAAGAAAAAAAGGTTTTTGTTGAAGGTACTACAAACGCCGCAAAGTGGTATCTTGCGGCAACATAGAATTGCATCTTAATTGCATCTTAATTGCTTTTTTTATGCTTGAAATAAGCAATCAAAAGCAATTGGGAAGCAATCTTTTTGGCTTGACCCCTCTTTACAAAAAGAGTCATGT
>LIUG01000185.1 GCA_001462245.1 Candidatus Fibrimonas termitidis | reverse complement strand
ACAAAATTTAGGTTAACGCTGGTGACGCAACGCCCCTACGATGATTGCCTATGTGTTGATAGCATTTGCCCTGTCCTTTTCCGCCGCCGGGCCGTCCAAAAGACTCTCCCCTCTGCCCGAGGAATTGCAGGGAAGCATTGTTCCGAATTTCTTCGCCCTCGGCCTTGACAACGAGACCGAGCTTACCCGCAGCGGCCTGAAATCGGAAGCCCAGAAAAGCGGGGCCAAGCGGGTTGTCCTCTCTTTCTTCGCCACCTGGTGCGTCAATTGCAGGGAGGAGTTCGCTCTTCTGCAAAGGAACGCAGCGAGGCTGGAGGAGAAGGGCGTGAAAGTGTATTTGATAAATATAGGCGAGAAGATAATAAGGGAGGGCAAAAAAGTTGGCGACTTTGTGAAAGGCAATGCCGGAACAGCATTTCCCTTTTACTTCGACCAGAACGCCAACCTGCTTAAGAATTTTGGCATTGTTGAAAGAAACGCCTCCCAGTTCTCCCTGCCCGTGATTGTGGTGATGGATTCGGATCTGCGTGTTCTCAGTGTGTTCACGGAAGCGGGGAACGATTTCCCCCAAGTTTTATGGAGCGATTTATGAAAAACACATTTATTCTTTTCCTGCTCGCGGCCTCTTTAGCCATTGCTCAGAGGCAAAGCGTTGTTGTGCTGCCGTCCATAGCCGACCCCGAGGCAAGGCTAAGCCCAAGGGAGCTTGACCTTTTGACTGACAAGGTGCGGAGCATAATACCAAATATACTGCCCTTGAAGGATTTCAATCTGCTCAAGCAGGATGTTGTGAAGGAGCGGCTCGGCGAGGAGGGGCTTTACCTTGCGTGCAAGGAGGGTTCTTGCGTCGGGGATTTGGTCGCGAGAGTGCAGGCCGATTTCGGGGCAAGGTGCGAGGTGCTGAATGTGAACAGGCAGCTGTACTTGAAATTTGAATTGTATGGCACCTTGAAGGGCGAGAGCGAGGCGGGAACAATAGACCAGTTCAACGACCCGGTGAGGGATTTCACCGCCATGCTTGCTCTGATAGACAAGAAAGTTCCGGCGGCCTTCAAGAAGATAGTCGCTGAACCCGTTGCGGTTCAAATGCTCGGTTCTGCCCCCGCAGGCGGCGGGAGCGTTGTTGCTAGGATTGCGACTGAGCCTGCCGGCGCGGTGCTGGAGGTGAACGGGGTGCCTTACCAGGGCTGCCCCAAAACGCCTTGCGCTATTTCCCTTTACGAGAACCGCTTCAAGCTTTCGGCTGCGCTGGCCGATTATGAGACGGCGGACACCAACCTCGTTATCACCGTTCCCAACCAGCTTGTGACCGTGAAATTGAAGCCGATGACATACAGCGTTAGTTTTGCGAGCCAGCCTTCGGGTGCCTCTCTCAGCTTTGGCGGGGAGCCGTATCCGGGCTGCCGGCAGACGCCTTGCAGCGCAAGACTTGCGAAAGGAAATATAAATGTGACTGCCGCTTTGAATATGCACGAGAGCAAAGACACCGCTGTTTTTGTGTCGAGAAACAACCAGCTGGTAAACTTCAGGCTTCTGCCTAATTTCGGGACATTGAGGGTAAGCCCTTCTTATGTGAAGGGCATAGGCGAGCATGAGGAATGGGCAGTGCATGTGGATGGCAGGGAGCTTCCTTCTTACGAGAGCAATCTTATGCCGGGCAGGTACAGTTTGAAGCTCACCCATGAATGCTACGAAGATGTGAATGCTTTTGTTGACATAGAGAGGGGCAAGCTGCATCCTTTCAGCATTGCCGGTCAGGGTGTGCGCCCGAAGCCTGTGTGCGCAGAAGCGGGTGTCACGGAAAAAGTGGATGCCGGCGAGTTTGATAAAGCCCCAGACCGCAGTTTTTGGGTGGCTTTGGCTCTTGATGCGGTTGGGGTGGCGGTTCTTGGCATTGGCATTGCCAGGGATTTGGAGATGAAGGATAATTATGCGGAATACAGCGAGGTGCGGCAGCATGGCAGGCAGGCGGATATTGACAGAGCTTGGCAGAAAGCCGACGACGCAAAATCGGCAAGAAATGTTTCTTATGTGGTGGGAAGTTTGTTTTTGGCGGCTGGAATAGGAGTTCATATATGGTTTTAATGAAAAAATTCCCCTCTGTTAGAGGGGTGCCCGTAGGGCGGGGTGTATTTAGAGCGTTTATTGTAGCATCCTTGTTTTTGGGCTGCACTCAGATTGAGCGCGACAATCCTTACGACGAGAACGGGAATTACACGCCTCCGTTCATACCTGAGCCTGAGCCTGAGCCTAGCAGCAGTTCGTATGTGCCCAGCAGCTGTCCCAATCCGTCCGTTTCAGGTGACTTGCTGTCCTGCGGCGGTCAAACCTATAGGACTGTGAATATAAATGGCCAAGTTTGGATGGCGGAGAATCTGAACTACGATGCCAGCGGCAGCAAATGTTACAGCAATGGCTCTTCCAACTGCAACACTTACGGCCGTTTGTATAATTGGGAAACGGCCAATAAGGTTTGTCCCGATGGCTGGCATTTGCCAAGCGATTCGGAGTGGACAGAATTGACTGATTACGTCGGCAGCGGTGCCGGGACTAAATTGAAGGCTACAACAGGCTGGAATAGCGGTGGCAACGGCACGGACACGTACGGGTTTTCGGCCCTCCCGGGCGGCTTCGGCTTCTCTGTTGGCTTTTTCTTCGATGCCGGCTACTTCGGCTACTGGTGGAGTGCCACGGAGTACAATAGCAGCCTCGCTTGGTACCGGGGCATGTACTACAACGACGGCTACGTGGGCAGGAACGGCTACATTAAGAGTTATTTGTTTTCAGTTCGTTGTCTCAAGGACGGTTTTTCTGCTCCCAGTAGCAGTTCATCTGTACCGTCTAGTTCATCACTTGGCGTGGTTTATGGCGATCCTGTGACTTACGGTGGCGAAACTTATGAAACGGTAGTCATAGGCACCCAAACTTGGTTTGCCCGCAATTTGAATTACGACCCAGGCACAGGCACTTCTGCTTGCTATGATTGCGCTGCTTATGGTCGTTTGTACGACTGGGAGACAGCTTTAACGGTTTGTCCCGATGGTTGGCATTTGCCCAGCGATTCGGAGTGGACAACATTGACTGATTACGTCGGCAGCGATGCCGGGACTAAATTGAAGGCTACAACAGGCTGGAATAGCGGTGGCAACGGCACGGACACGTACGGGTTTTCGGCCCTCCCGGGCGGCCTCGGCCGCTCTGGTGGCAGTTTCTACGGTGCCGGCGGCAACGGCTACTGGTGGAGTGCCACGGAGTACGATAGCCACGACGCTTGGCTCCGGCTCATGTACTACGGCAGCAGCGGCGTGGGCAGGAGCATCAACGATAAGAGTTATTTGTTTTCAGTTCGTTGTCTCAAGGGCTAAGCGTGGAGTGCTGGCGAAGCAAGCATTCCACGCCGCCCATAGCGTAAGCAATGGGCGCAACTTGAGGCTGTGAGCGTTTATTTATGGCCTAGGGTTGGAGCGTAGCGTTTGGATTTTTTTTTTGGATGGTTTTTTATGAAAACAGAAGACATACTCACAATAGAAGAGAGCGGCGAAAACCGCATAAACCTCGTTCGCGACCGCCTGTTCTGGCAAGCGTGGAACAGAAGCGCGTTCCTGTTTGCAACGCACATAAAAAACTATCAGGTACACAAAAGGTTCGTCCAAAAAGTTTCCCAAGAAGTCGCCTGGCTGGGCTTCCCTAAAAACGCCCTTGCCGAAATTGAAAAAATTGCAAAATCCAAAGGCTGGGCATTTGAGCAAAAATCCATAGACCACATAATAATCAGCGGCGTTTCCCAAACAACAGGCTACGAAGAATGGTGGGCGGGAATAGTCAAAAAAAAGCCGCCGCCGGCAGAACCGGATTTCCCGCTTATAAAAAACTCCAAAGACAGCCTTTTGCCGGCCTATAAAACCGCCTACGATTTATGTTTGCATATCCACAGGGCAACAGTGAAAATGCCCAGAGAATTCCGCTACGAACTCGGAGCAAGAGTAAGAGATCGAGCTGCGGACATAGTGGAAAATCTGCACTTAATGGCAAACAATGTTCAGACAAAATTTGAGCTTGCGGACTGCGCCGCAAAAGTCCACAAGCTTCGCATAGATATCAGATTATTGAAAGATTTGCTTCAAATAGGCATAAAACAATGGGGGTTTTTGAACAGTCAAATTGAAAATTTGCTAAATTTACTACGGGCGGAATTCTGCAATGCCAATCCCAGGATTGCAGGAGCGACCCAAAAACAGTCCAGCGGAACGCTCACAACCGGGCAACCGGAGAGCAATAGGAATAGCCAATGAGATTTTCTTCTAGAACCTCTTGCTGGCTTGCAAAAAGCTTCCGCTCATGTTTCGGCCCTCCCGGGCGGCAACGGCAACTCTGATGGCAATTTCAACAATGCCGGCAACAACGGCAACTGGTGGAGTGCCACGGAGAACAATAGCAACAACGCTTGGAACCGGAACATGAACTACAACAACAGCAACGTGAACAGGAACAACAACAATAAGAGTTATTTGTTTTCAGTTCGTTGTCTCAAGGACTGTTTGGGGACAGCCGGGAAACCGGCGTCCCCTATTTTTTCGGAATTGCATAGGGCTTATCTAGACGCTCGCAAGCACAAGCGGAACACAATAAACCAACTCAAATTTGAGCGAAACCTGGAGGTGGAATTGCTCTCTCTTTGCAATGAGCTTGAAACCCGTGCTTACGAACTCAAGCCGGGGATATGCTTTATCAATGAACTGCCTGTAAAGCGTGAAGTAATAGCAGCGGATTTCAGGGACAGGGTAATCCATCATTTTCTTTACAACAGAATTTACCATATTTTAGACAGAAAATTTATTTACGATTCCTACAGTTGCAGGGTAGGCAAGGGGACATTGTTCGGCATAAAAAGGGCACAGAAATTTGTAGGGGCGTTGCGAGCAACGCCCTCGCTATCTGCAACGCCCTGGGTTCTTCGCTTGGACATACAGGGATTTTTCATGGCGATAAACCGCAGCATCTTGTTTGATTTGATTATCAAAGGGTTGCACGGTGAAATTTGCGACTTGTCCCAGTTCCTAATCCGCAAAGTAGTATTCAACAACCCCTTGAAGAACTCCTTTTTCAAAAGCCCAAAATCCGCTTGGAGCGATCTTCCGCCGGACAAATCCCTGATGAATTCCGCTCCTGACTGCGGCTTGCCCATAGGAAACCTTACAAGCCAAATCATCTACGAGAGTGGAAAAATACGGCTATGGAGGCAGACTTTTGCAATCCCAATCGGGATCAACGTAAGTACGAATAGAATCAAAGTCAATTCTATCCTTTAAATTTCCTTCGGCAGTATCATCACATACAAGTATTGCAGCCTCAGTAGGAACGGTTGTTCCTACGCATCCTTTTATAGATTTTGGTACTATTTGATGCAGAACCATATCTTGTGATAAAATCCAATAATCTAGATTCCTCTGTGCATAACCGAAAATTATGGCAAAATAATTGCATTCAGTGTTCTCGGAAGTAGTAGTAATATCTATTATAGATATACTCGCACCATTATAATTCCCAAGGTAATAATAAGTTGAAGGTTCGTCAAAGTCAAAAGGCATACCTCCATAATACGTAGCTCTGCTATCCATAGCTGGTATTTCCTCGCTTGAATCGCCGGATTGCTCTATGCAGGATAAAAAAATAAGACATAGCGCGGATTTGAAAAAAGTTCTCACTGGGTACCTCATAATTTAAATTGCATAACAAAATACATTTTTTTACCGGACAACAATTGATTTATACAACAATTGATTTATACCCTTGACGAGAGCAAAAAAAATTACTATATTTATAGACCATTAGTGGAAAAAGCGGTTTATGGACAGCAAAAAGAACATTTTGATAGTTGCTATAGGCATTTTGCTGGTAGCGGTGGGTTTTTTCTGTTTGGCGCAAGGGCCGGCGGATAATCCCGTATCGTTGACTGTTGCTCCGCTCGTTTTGGTTTTTGCCTATCTTGTGGTTGTGCCTTTTGGCATTCTGTGGGGTGGCAAAAAAAAGAAGAGCGACTGATTTTTCAGGGCGATTAGCTCAGCTGGTTCAGAGCGTCTGCCTTACAAGCAGAATGTCAGCGGTTCAAATCCGTTATCGCCCACTAAATAGCCTTGGGGTGGTAGCTCAATTTGGTTAGAGCACCGGCCTGTCACGTCGGAGGTTGCGAGTTCAAGTCTCGTCCATCCCGTTAGCCCTAAGAGCAATATTCACGGAGAGATCACATGACAAATGGAAAAAAAATAGCCATGATTTCCGGAATTACCGGGCAAGACGGCGGTTATCTGGCAAAATTCTTGCTGGAAAAGGATTATAGAGTTTTGGGCTTGTACCGCAGGGGCGCTACGGATACTTTTGCAAAGCTCAAGGAACATGGAATTCTCGAAAAAATCGAATTGCTGGATTTTGAGTTGCTGGAATTTTCGAATATTTGCAGATTATTGAGAAAACATCAACCCGATGAATTTTACAATCTTGCGGCGCAGAGTTTTGTTGCCGCTTCATGGGAAGAACCGGTTTACACTGCGCAAGCCGATGGAATGGGCGTGTTGTACATACTTGAGGCTATTCGTGAATTTTCTCCGAAAACCCGTTTTTATCAGGCTTCCACCTCTGAGATGTTCGGCAAGGTTCAGGAAGTTCCGCAAACGGAAAAAACCCCTTTTTACCCACGCTCCCCTTATGGTGTTGCGAAATTGATGGCGCATTGGATGTGCGTAAACTACAGCGAAAGTTTTAACGTGTTCGCCTGTTCGGGAATTTTGTTCAACCACGAAAGCCCGATGCGGGGAAAGGAATTTGTGACCAGAAAAATAACCGCTCATTTTGCGGAAATTTATACCGGAAAAACAAACGAGCCGCTGGAACTCGGCAACCTTAACGCAAAACGCGACTGGGGATTTTCCGGCGATTATGTAGAGATGATGTGGAAAATGCTCCAGCACTCTAAACCCGACACATACGTAATTTCTACAGGGGAAACCCACAGCATTCGGGAATTTGTTGAAGAAGCCGGCAAGCACTGCGATTTTGATTTGCAGTGGGAAGGCAGCGAAGAAAGTGAAGTTGGCATTGATAAAAAAACAGGAAAAACCGTAGTTAAAGTAAATCCCAAATTCTACAGACCGGCTGAGGTTGAATTGTTGATAGGCAATCCGGAAAAAGCGAGGATGGTACTGAACTGGAACGCAAAGGTGGATTTTAAATCCTTGTGCCGCATGATGATACTTGCCGATATTGAACGTGCCAAGAAGGGAATTTTGGTTTAATCACCGTTTCTTCTTTTTCTTTTTATCTTTTGGCGGGGTGTAATTTGAACCTGTGGGGGTGCTCATTCCCATTCGCTTGGATAGATTTCCCATATTTTTGAACATGCCTTTCATGTCTTCGTAATGTTTTAAAACCTGGTTCACCTTTTGCACGGTTGTGCCGGAGCCTTTTGCTATGCGTATCCTGCGGCTGCCGTTTATTATATCGGGTTTTTTGCGCTCCTTTGCGGTCATTGAACTTAAAACCGCTTCAACATAAACCAATTCTTTTTCATTTATCTGGTCAAGCGGCAATTTGTTCAACCCGGGTATGAGCGATATTATATCCTTGAATTTTCCGATTTTTTTTATGGTTCTCAACTGGTTCAAAAAATCGTTCAAGTCAAAGGTATTGTTCAGCATTTTTCTGCGGAAATCGTTTGCTTCTTTTTCGTCTATGGCAGCTTGAGCTTTTTCCACCAAAGAAACAACATCGCCCATTCCCAAAATACGCCCCGCCATTCTATCGGGGTGGAAGATGTCAATATCGGAAATCTTTTCGCCAACACCCACAAAACAAACCGGAACGCCTGTTATTTTGCGGATTGAAAGGGCTGCCCCCCCACGGGTATCACCGTCCATTTTGGAAAGGCACACGCCCGTGAAATTAAGCCTCTTGAAAAATTCCTCCGCTACATTCACCGCCTCTTGGCCAATCATCGCATCTGCCACAAAGAATATCTCTTCGGGATTTACAGCCGCTCTTGCCTTTTCCAACTCCTGCATTAGGGTTTCATCTATTTGCAGGCGGCCTGCGGTATCGTAAATCACAAGGTCAAAGCCGTTTTGCTCGGCATATTTATAACCGTTTCTTATTATTTCAACGGGGTTTCCTTGCCCTTCTTCATAAACAGGAACCCCAATGGATTTTCCAAGCACCTGAAGCTGCTTAATAGCGGCGGGTCTGTACACATCGGCAGCCACCAATAAAGGCTTTCTTTTCTTTTTAGAGCGAAAATAAAGGGCTAGCTTGCCGGCGAAGGTTGTTTTTCCGGAGCCTTGCAAACCGGCCATCATTATGCCAATTGGCGGTTTTCCGGCTAAGGAAACCTCTCTGGTTTCTCCACCCATAATTTGCACAAGCTCATCGTTGATTATCTTAACAATCATCTGCCCGGGACTAACAGCGGTCAGAACATTTTGCCCGAGAGCTTTTTCTTTTACCGCCTGAACAAAATCCCTTGTCACATTAAAATTTACGTCTGCGGCAAGGAATGCGCGGCGTACTTCCCTCAACGAGGCGGCAACATTATCTTCGGTGAGTTTGCCCTGCCCACGCAGGTTTTTTAGGGTTGATTCTAAGGATTCCGTTAAAGTTTCAAACATATTAGCGATTTATAACCTTGAGTGGAATTATCGTTTCAAAGGAAAAAACAGTGTTGCCCTGCGCAAGCGCAGAAGCAAAGTGCCCTCTACCGTGTTCTACAAAGAAATTGCGGTAGTTGTTGTTATCGTAAATTTGCTCGCCGCTCTCTCTATCCAAGCGTATAACAAATTCATTGGGAAAATCATCCGGATTATCCAAAGACAGGCGGTATATGCCTATGTTCTCTGCTGAACATGCAAGCTCCATTTCATATTCCAGATTCCAATTGCAAAATCTGCCGCCGTGCAGAAAAACCTTATCTTTTTTTTCATGGAAACTTACCGCTGCCCACACGTTAAAATAGTCTTTTTCGCCTTTAATCCTGCTTTTTCCTATCCAATTACAGTCAAATGCAACTAGAGAAAATGTTCCAGCCGTGTGCTGCCGTGCTATTTTCAGAACAGCTTCATCGTCCAAAAACGGGCCTAATGCTTCATTTTTTAAGATTGTTTCCATAGCAGTAATATAGTAAGTTATGCAAAAAAATAAATAATTGGAAAAAAAATGTCCGCTTTTCTATAAAATAATATATATTGATAGGAGCCGGCTCGCCCAATGAAGGCCGTTCTAACATGTTTGTTTCGTTCGATGCTCCCCGTTAAGGTTTATGCTTAGGCTTGTTCCTTTGAAAAATTTTAACGAGGGCTAGACTATTTTTTCAAAGAAGTAGAAACGAGACTTATTTTGCGGCGAGTCGGCTATCCCATCCCATTTTCCACCACAAATAGATGGCAAGGCTCCTTATCGGGGCTGATTTCAACATAGTTTTTTGCGCCGCGCCACAAAAAACTCTGCCCGGAGAGCAAATCCCGGACCGTGTAGCCCTGCCCGTCCGAAAGGCCAAGTTCTGCCAAATTCAAATGCAAAAATGAATTCTGCGTTTTTTTGACATCGAGGTTCGCAACGCAAAGGACAGTGTTTCCGTTCTTGTAATCGCGCTTGCTGTAAACCATTATATTGGTGTTTTCCGCATAGTGAAAACGCAAATTATCGTATTCCAAAAGGGCGCTCTGCTGTTTGCGGGCAAAATTCACCTTGCGCAAAAATTCTTTTATGTTTACGGGGCAGTTCCAATTATGCACCTTGTATTGGTATTTTTCGCTGTTTATCAATTCTTCCTTCGCCGGATTCTTTTCGTTTTCGCAAAGTTCATAGCCGTTATACATGCCTACCAAACTGGAAAGAGTCGCTGCTAAAAAATAACGCAGCTTGAAAATCGCAGTACCTTGCCCTGCAAAGTATTCGGGGAAAATATCCGGGGTTGTGGGGAATAAAATTCCACGCATATATTCATTGACCGGCTTTGAAGTGAGTTCGCCGAAATAACTCTCCAATTCCAATTTTTCGGTGCGCCACGCATAATAGGTATAGCTCATGTCAAAGCCCACTTTGCCCAAGCGTTTCATCATTTTTGGGCGGGTAAAAGCCTCAGCCAGCAGCACTATCTCCGGGCGTTCTTCCTTGATTGAGCGAATGAGCCATTCCCAGAAGGGAAAGGGTTTTGTGTGCGGGTTATCTATGCGAAAAACATCAAAGCCTTTGTCTGCCCAAAAGATGATCATTTTTTTTATCTCTTCCCACAACTCCTTGTAGTTTTCGTTGTAGTAGTCAAATGGATAAATGTCTTCGTATTTCTTAGGCGGGTTTTCCGCAAATTTTATTGAGCCGTCTGCTTCGTGGAAAAACCATTCTGGATGCTGTTTTACATAAGGGTGGTCGGGGCTGCAGTTCAAGGCTATATCTATTGCCAGTTTTAAGCTGCGCTCCTTGCAAGCCCGCGCAAACTGCTCAAAATCTTCCATTGTGCCGAGTTCGGGGTCAACCGCAAAATGCCCGCCGTGTTTGTTGCCAACGGCATAAGGGCAGCCTGGGTCACCGGGTTTTGCTTTTAGGGCGTTGTTTGCGCCTTTGCGGTTAGTCTCGCCTATCGGGTGGAAGGGTACTAAATAAACCGTGTCAAAACCGAGCGAAACTATATAGTCCAAGCGATTTATGCAATCCGCCCATGTTGCGGACTTATGAGGATTTTTGCCCTGGCTTTTGGGCCACATTTCGTACCAAGTGCCTTGCCTTGCATATAGAGGATCTACTCGAGCCTCAAAAATTTCGCTTTCTGTGGGAACATCCTGAGGGGCAAGCGTCCAAGCGATGATTTTATACTGATAATAACCCAATTTTTGAACCTGAAAGGAACCTTCCCACAAATCGTTATCCACGAATTTCATTTGAGCACGTTCCCATTTTTTCTGCGAAACATGCCTATATTCTATGGCAGCATCATATTTCTCATGGCTGTGCCTGAAAATATCCGCCTGAACGGTTACATAATCACCGGGTTCTCTGTGAACAGCATATTTGCCATGTTCAATCAAAGGGGAAAGGACTTCTATTACAAGGTTGTCTTTTTTGGAAGGGAAATTTACTGGCATAGGGGGAATGTAGAAATTTCTAAATTACTCCCATGTGCGGAATAGTTGCCTATATAGGCTTTAGACCTGCTCTTCCGATTTTATTGGATGGGCTTAAAAAACTGGAATACAGAGGCTACGATAGCTCCGGGATTAGTTTGCTCGATTCCGGTAAAATGAAAACCGTGAAAGCGGTTGGCAAAATAAAGGAACTTGAAAAAAAACTGGAACAGGACAAAATTGAAGGCTTTTTGGGAATTTGCCATACGCGCTGGGCAACGCACGGCGAGCCAACCGAAACAAATGCGCACCCGCATATATCGGCTAACGGAAAAATTGCCATTGCTCATAACGGAATTATTGAGAACTACGCTTTGCTTAAAAAACGCTTGCTGGCAGATGGAGTCAAATTTGCCTCTGAAACCGATACCGAGGTGCTGGCTCACTGGATAGCCAAATTTTATAAAGGCAATCTGAGCAAAGCGGTTTTGAAGGCTTTGGAATCCATAGAGGGGACTTTTGGGCTTGCGGTTATTTGCGAAGACGAACCCGATGTTTTAGTCGGAGCAAGGCGTGGCAGCCCTCTTGTGCTTGGGGTTGGCGAAAATGAAAGTTTTTTGGCGAGCGATGTTTCTGCGATAGTGGGGCATACAAAAAAGATTGTGTATTTGGAAGACAACGATGTTATAATTGTAGGCAGAGAAGGTTTTGAGATAAAAAATATAAAGGATAAAAATGTTAACCGTGAAATTCAGGAAATTGACACCGATTTGGAACTTGCGCAAAAAGGCGATTATCCGCACTTTATGCTCAAAGAAATTTTTGAACAACCGGATGCATTGAAAAATTGTACTAGAGGTCGCTTGCTTTTGGGCAATGGCAATGCCAAGCTCGCCGGGCTGGATAATTCGCTGAAGGAACTTCGCTCCATAGATCGCATAATAATAATAGCCTGCGGAACAAGCTACTATGCGGCGATGGTAGGGGAGTACTTGATAGAGGAATGGGCAGGCATTCCGGTTGAGGTGGAATACGCTTCCGAGTTCCGCTACCGAAATCCGATAATAGGCTCAAACACTTTGGTTTTCACAATATCGCAAAGCGGAGAAACGGCAGATACCTTTGCTGCGCTCAAAGAAGCCCAGAACAAAGGGGCTACAGTGCTTTCCATTTGCAATGTGGTAGGTTCAACCATAGCAAGGGCCTCAAACGGCGGAGTGTATTTGCACGTTGGGCCGGAAATAGGCGTTGCAAGCACCAAGGCTTTTAATGCGCAGGTCACCGTTTTGTCTTTGATTGCGCTTTTGCTGGGGAGGCAGCGGCGGCTCTCTCCCGCTGAGGGAATGGAAATTGCGCAGTCTATAAATTCTTTGCCGGCAGCGGTGGAGCAAACCCTGAAATTAAATGATGAGATTTTGGAAATCGCAAAGGTGTATTACAAGCACAAGAATTTTCTCTATTTGGGCAGGCATTATCATTATCCGGTTGCGATGGAAGGAGCTCTCAAGTTAAAAGAGATAAGCTATATTCATGCGGAGGGGTATCCCGCTGCGGAGATGAAGCACGGGCCAATAGCTTTGATAGATGCAAATATGCCTGTGGTGATAGTGGCTCCCAAAGATGCTCTTTTTGATAAAATTGTTTCCAATGCAAGGGAGATAAAGGCTCGCGGCGGAAAGTTGATTGTAGTTACAACAAACGATTGTTCGCCGCTTGACGAATTTGCGGAACATATAATAAAAGTGCCTTCCGTAAACAATGCGCTTATGCCTGTGATAACGAGTGTTCCTTTGCAACTATTGGCTTATCACATTGCCGTATTGCGTGGCAACGATGTTGACCAACCGAGGAATTTAGCTAAGAGTGTGACGGTTGAATAATGGCGGAAACCGACTTTTACGAATTGGAACTCAGCGGCGCATATACAGGCCCTCTTGACTTGCTTTATCTTTTGATGAAAAAGGAAGAGATTTCCTTTGAAAAAATTTCCATGGCAAAAATCGCAGACCAGTATCTGGAATATATAAAGGATTTGGAAAATGTGGATTTGTCTTATGCCGGGGATTTTTTAGCCCTCGCAAGCCGTTTGATGGCGTTAAAGGCAAAGGAGCTTTTGCCCAAAAGCGAGCAGAGCGAAGACGATTTGCTTGATTTTGAAATAGACCGTGAAATTTTAATAAGGCAAATGCAGGAATACGAAAAGTTTAAACGGGTTGCGCTTGGTTTGCAGGAATTGGAAGGGAAAAGCTTTGGTACTTATGGACGGGGACGCATGGAAAAAATAAGCAAGGATTCCCAACTTGCGGATGCAAATATATGGCAGTTATTCAAGGCTTTTCACAAAACATTGCAAGCCCACTCATATAACAGCGTACATACAATAGAGGTGGATAATATTACCATTGAAGATAGGGAGCTGCACATAAACAGCCATTTATCGCAGCGAGGCAGAGCGATGTTTCAAGAATTGCTGGGCAAGGAAATTTCCCCTATAATGACCGCAGTGACATTCATAGCTCTTTTGGAATTGACCAAATCCGAGAGCATAGTTTTCAGGCAGAGCGAAGCGAGCGGGCCTTTATGGCTTTACCGTAAAAAGCAAAACGATGAATACAAAGAGGAGCTTGCTAGGGAAAAAATTTACTATACACCGGATCCAGTTGTTTCAAGCGGCTTGGCGGATTATTTGCGCGGTCGTTCTTTGGCGCAGGAGATTGAGGAAAAGAGCGCTTTGGACTCTGTATTAAAAAATGCGATTCAATTGATTGAAAGCGGAATAGAGATAAAGGAGGGCGATGTGCAGGAGATGTTGGAGGGCAAACTTGGGGTTGGATTTAGTGGAGAGTTGAGAGTTGAGAGTTGAGAGTTATGCTGAGTCACGAGTTCTTTCACGAGCAAGCCCATATAGAAAAACGGCATGAATTGAAACGCCGAATTTTATTAATAACAATCTGTTCCCTCTTAATTCTCAACTCTCAACTCTCAATTCTCAACTCTCTTCCCATTTTCAACTCCCAACTTCCCATTCTCAACTTTCTTCCAATTTTCAACTCTCAACTCTCAACTCTCAACTCTCAACTCCTTTCCACGTTCACGTTAGCCATTCTCTACCGCCTTTTTTGCCATTCTCAAGAATTTGAAGCAGATCGCATTGCGGCGAAGAAATGTGGAAAAAACGCTGCTATTGAGAGTTTGAAATTATTGCAGATGCGAGAAGGGAAAACAAATTTTTTTGCGAACTTGTTTTCCCTGCATCCCAGGGCGGAGAAGAGGATTGCGGCTTTGTAGCGACTAAATCAGCGTTTTCTCTACGAAATACGCCTTAGGTATCACAAAAACGAAAAAAATGAGAGAGTGTTCACCTAAAGAT
>LIUG01000184.1 GCA_001462245.1 Candidatus Fibrimonas termitidis | reverse complement strand
ATCTCAAACGAAAATGTCATAATATTTTCAAGTTTTGCCTCACCGTTTAATTGCCGTATCGCTTCGGCTTGCAAATCAGATGCACTTTTTTTTATGGCATCCTTGCTTTGAAATATTTGCCGCTGTTTACGATCAATTTCTTCGTTTAATTTATTAATTTCCTCTTGCAGATTAATAACTTCCTGAAAAGAAAGTTCGCCAACCTTATCTTTCATTTCCCCTTGTTTCAGTTTGATAGTTGATCTAAGGTCATTCAATTCTTTATTTAATGCTTCTTCCCGATCACTACACCAAGCATCTAACTCTCCGAAACGCATAACAAGATTTTTTTTATTCACCTCGTCAATTTCAGCACATTTACTCGCCTTCAAAATTGCCCGCTTTTCGTCAAGTCTGCTATCAGGTATAATCGTATCAACAACTTCAGCGGGTATTTCCATCATACGTTTGACAATCTTCTCATCAGTAATGGCATCTCGGTCATCAACCCAACTGATTAGGATGTGTTCTTCCTTTTCGCCTTCCTTACCGTATGTGTAGGTAAGTTTGTCAATTGAAATTGCACCAGTTAAGCTGTTATTGTTGTTTTGGAAGAAAGATATTTGTTCCACTGCTGGAAGTGTGGAATGGTTGAAACGTATCATCACAGTAGGTGTTATCAACATCTTCGAAGTCTCAAGAAGATTAACATAGACATCAGAATCCGAATCAAGGAATTTTCCGCCAGCTTTTGCTTTTTCCCAAGATGGTATGTATAGTTTGCCTTCATAGTCGAAAATCCAACCTTCTTCACTCACCTTTGAGGCACCGTTCGCAACGAAGAGGTCAAATTTCCACCGGCTGAATTGGTCAAGACTCGCACGAGTAAGGGCTTCGCAGTCACGCAGTTTGGCGGTTACATCCTCGTCAAATGTTTCGAGAATCATTTTTACTGTTTCGGCTTTACGCGCTTCAATTACCTCTGCATATTGTTGCGTTAGTTGGTCAAAGGCAGTGTTGATTTCGGATTCAGTCCGGCAGTTTTGAACGATGCCGTAAACGGTTCTCTCGAAGTCAATACCCGACTCAAGTGCCCCAAGAATCTCATCAGACGAACCGAACACCCCATCAAAGAGTTGAAACTTGTGTTCAAGCAGTTCATACACACGTTTATCGACAGAGTTATTCTGGTTTACAAAATTGATGACCACAACATCGAATCGTTGTCCATAACGATGGCAACGTCCAATACGTTGCTCTACCCTCTGAGGATTCCACGGTAGATCATAGTTTACAACCATACTACAGAATTGGAGGTTGATACCTTCGGCGGCGGCTTCCGTACCAATAAGTATTGTTGAACTGTCTTTAAACTCCTCAACAATAGCAGTTTTCATGTTGACGGCTTTAGATGAAGTAATAGCCCCATCGTTTTTGTGTCGTTCTTCCCATTCGGCGTATATTCGGCTCGAAATATCATCATTGTTTGAACCATTAAGGAGGACAATTTGCCCTTCGTATCCTCCAGCATTCAACAAGTCAAGGACATATTTTTGAGTACGAGTGCTTTCTGTGAAGATAACCGCTTTTCGCTGACCTTTATTAACCTCTACTTGTTCAAATCCAATTTTCAATGCCGTCAAAAGGTCATCACCTTTGGCATCATGGGAAATGCTGTCCGCAAGTGCTTTTATGCTTTTTAGTAATTCTTGTTCATCTATAATTGCTTTCTTGTCTCTTTGCCTACTAGCTTCTAAAACATCATTATCTGATTCATCATCGGTTTCGTATTCCTCGCTATATTCCTCAAAGACATCAAAATCCTCGGAAAGGTCTTTCTCTAAGTTATCATCATATTCATCACACAGAGCCTCAAGTTTATCAATCAAAGATTGTAAAGTCTTTGAAACTGCCGCCGATGAAGATGCGAGCAGTTTTAGTATTACGATTTTTACGAGTTGACGCCCATTGGCTGGCAATGCGTGTATGTGCTCACGTTGGAGGTATTCGGACACTCGGTCATATAATTCCTGCTCAGAATCTCCTGGTGTATATGGACGAGTTATAACTTGCCGTTTAGTGAATTTAATATAACCAGTATCCGAAACTTCTCTGCGGAGGGTACGGATACAAAAATTTTTCAACCTCGCTCGGAGTAATGGCAATGGCGTAGATGCAAATACGGCGGCATCGCCGAAAATATGCTCATCGATGATGGTAGTAAGCCCATACATCTCCTTTAAGGAGTTTTGGAGTGGCGTTGCCGTCAAGAGCAGTTTTTTTCTACCGGAAAGAGCTTGCTTTATATCTTTCGCTCTTGTGTTGCCTATTTTTTTATAAACATTACGAAGCCTATGTGCTTCATCAATAATAACCAAATCCCATGGAATAATGCTAATAAAGTCCTTACTTTTCGCTGCGAACTCATATGAGCAAATAGCCACTTTATTATCTTGCGTAGCTTGTAAAAAAAGGTTCGTATTGATAATTTCATCTTTACGCTTTTGAGGGCGTTCAATGATTACACTTGGAATGTTGAATTTTTCTGTTAATTCCGTTTTCCATTGAATACGTAATGATGCAGGCAAAATAAGTAATATATGCTGTTTACGTTCTGCCCAAAATTGTGCGAGAACAAGCCCTGCTTCAATCGTTTTACCAAGTCCAACTTCATCTGCGAGAAGGCTTCCATTTGATATAGGGGATTTCAATGCAAAAAGAGCCGCCTCTACTTGATGCGGATTTAAGTCAACCTTACACCCAGACATTGACGATGCAAGAGCTTCTATTTCACGTGCCGGACGAGAAAGCGTTAGCTGCTCAGCGAAGTACCGTTTCTGGTGCGGAGTATAATTTACATTCATAAACTTACCAAAAATTCCAAAATAATTTCTCCTAAGGAAGATAGAATATTTTTTTCTCTTTTTTTCGTTGAATTTAAACAATCTAGCAAATTCAGTAATTTCTTTCCCCTGCATTGACGAAACATCTGTATTTACTATTGTATAACTGAAAAAATCTTAAAATCATGTAAGTAACAATCCCTAAAGGCACTCCGTCCAAACTCGGGAATGCTTCCCAGGCGATTTCAAAAGGTCATAGCG
>LIUG01000183.1:32787-32908 GCA_001462245.1 Candidatus Fibrimonas termitidis | reverse complement strand
ACGGATAATTATCCGTCTCTACCACATGTGTCGCAATCCCGTCACATATTTTTTTTGCCGCCAAATGCAGCGTGTGGCAGAGCCTGTGTGTGAGGCGACAGAGCCTCCGTAGGAGGGTCTG
>LIUG01000183.1:29489-32640 GCA_001462245.1 Candidatus Fibrimonas termitidis | reverse complement strand
GGCGTTATTTTGCAAAAAAGGGGCATATGGGGGTAAATATAGCAATTTTTTTGCCATGTTTGTGGCATCGGGGTTCAGATAACCTACCTCACCTCCGGTAGCAGCACCATTTCCCCTTCCGGCAAGGAAGAAAAATCCACACCGGGATTGAGGCCTTTTAACATATTTTCCGAAAGGCTTTTCGGAACTCTTTTTGCCTTTGCACCGTAAACCCTTAAAAGCAAACCATCAAGGGTTTCACCCTCCTTTGCTCTGTATTTTTTCCCAAACTCATTGCTGTTCGGGTTTTCAGAAAGCTTATACAAGGCATAAAAAAAACGGTCGGGAAAAGACTCCGCAGGTTCCGGCGCATTTTTAACTGCGCTCGGTTTCTGAGATTTTTTTTCAGGAATATCAACACCCTTTTTAGGCAAATTCATAAAATTGCTGCTCATGTCCATTGTTATTTCCGCTTTCTGTTTTTGCGATTGCCTAACAAGTTCCTTTGCAAAAAAACGATCCAGAGTATCTATATAAGCGCTATCCGGCCATCTTTTCAAAGCGTATTTTTCATCCACCGCCATGCGAAAATTTTCCCTCTCATACCCGGAGCAGGATATTAATAATAATGCTACTATTATAATTAGTTGAGAGTTCATAACACAGCCCTAAACGCCTCCAACACTTGTTCTTTTGTCGGTTCCGCCGTTTTTTCCACCTCACCTAGTCTAAGCGGCAAAATATAAAAACGTATTTGCTTGTCCGCTTTTTTGTCTGTGCCCATTGCATTCCAAATGGCTTTTAGAGAAAATTCAACCTTGCATTCCTTTAAGGATTTCGGGATGCGGAACTTGCTCAAAAGCTCGTTTTGCCTCGCCTCTTCCTCCGCGCTCCAACGCCCCGTTATCACAGACAGCCTGCCCGCAACCCTCATTCCCAAACCAACTGCAATTCCATGGGAAAATTTGCTGTAATCGGTGAGCTTTTCTATGGCATGGCCAAAAGTGTGCCCGTAATTCAAAATCGCCCTAAGCCCGAGTTCATGCTCGTCCACGCTAACAACAGCGGCCTTAATTTCGCAAGAACGCTTGACTATGTATTTCAATGCGGCAATATTCTTTTCCAAAATTGCGTCTGCGTTTTTCTCCAGCCATTCAAAAAAATCATAATCGTATATAATTCCGTATTTCACAACCTCGGCAAGCCCCGCGCGAAATTCCTCTTTTGGCAAGGTTCTCAAAACGGCTAAATCGCACATCACCGCTTTGGGCTGATAAAAAGCCCCAATCATGTTTTTGCCTTCCGTGTGGTTAATGGCAACCTTGCCGCCAACGCTGCTATCCACCATAGCCAAAAGAGATGTTGGAATTTGCACAAAGGAAATCCCTCTTTGGTATGTAGCTGCCGCAAAGCCGGCCATATCGCCAATCACTCCGCCGCTGAACTGCAAAAGGCAGCTCTTGCGGCTATAACGGTGTTTCAGCATAAAAGTCCAAAGACGGTTCAGCACCTCCAGTTGCTTGCTGTTCTCGCCGGCAGGGAAAATAAAACTCTTGCTCTCGCCGGCTTTTTTGCAAAGCATTTTCAAATTTTCTTTCTGTTTTTTCGCTATGTTGGAATCCGTGCAAACAAGCATGTCGTTTTGAGGCAAAAGCTTTAAGGTCTTTAGCAAAATGTGGATATGCTTCAAAATATTTTTTCCTATAAAAACGGGATAGTTCCCGCCGGAAGAAAGTTCTACTCTGGCGGTTAAATGCTCCCATAATTTCAAGGCTTCCAAAATCAACGGAAGAACACGTTCCTCCGGAGGGCTTTCATTGCTATCAATGCTAAAATCCGCCAAAGAGTAGAATTGTTCACGCTCGGCAAGCATGGTTTTTATTTTCTCCAGCCTCGCTTCCGGCTCCAAGTCCGCCATCAGAGGCCGCTTATTGTTTCGCCCAATTCGCTCGCATAAAATTTCCGGAGTTGCCCTCATGCAAACCAGAATGCCGGAATTTCTAACAACACGCAAATTTTCGCTTTTGGTAATAGCTCCGCCGCCAAGGGAAACAACGGCCTTTTCCTTTTGTGAAATTTCCTTTATCGCTTCCTTTTCCAATTCTCTGAACTTTGCTTCGCCGTCCTGTTCAAAAATTTTCGCTATGCTTTTTTTGGAGCGTTCTTCAATCAGGGCATCGGAATCTATATAGTCTCTTTTAAGGTTTTCAGCTAGCATCTTTCCTATGCGGGTTTTTCCGCTTGCCATAAAACCGGTGAAATAAATGTTACTCGGCATTCATAACCTCAAAAACAACCTTAGGATTAGTGTTTGAATTCGGAAACCACAGTTTGAAGCTTTCCAGCCCCTGATAGATGAGCATTCCTATTCCGCCTAGAGTTTTGCAGCCTATTTCTTCCGCTTCTTGCAAAAGCTTTGTTTTAAGCGGGTTGTACACAATATCAAAAACCGCTATATTATTTGTTAAAACGGCCTTGCTCACAGGGCTTTGATTTATATTCGGGTGCATTCCGAGCGGTGTCGCGTTGCAGAGCAGGTCTATGCTATCCCTGTATTTTTCTACTTCGTTAAAATCGTGCAGGCTGGAATTTTTGAGTTCCAAATTCCAATTTTCGGGTTCTATGGTAAAAATTTTCAGGCTTGCAGCCCCGCCATCTTCTATAAAGGCATAAGCCAAGGCCTTTGCCGCTCCTCCGCTGCCTAGCAGGGCTATATTTTTGCCCTTGATATCTATTCCGGCAGCTTCCAAATTCCTGAGCGCACCCAAGCCGTCCGTGCTGGTCCCGCAGAGTTTTCCCTGTTCCCAGTAGAGCGTATTTACGCTGTTAGTGGCTTTGGATACCGGCGATACGCTATCTAAGAATGGTATTACCTGTTCCTTGAAGGGGATGGTCACATTTGCGCCGGCAAAGCCCATAGCTCTAAAGCCGGCGATGGCTTCCTTTAAATTCTGCTTTTCCACAGGCAGTGGCAAATAAACGGCGTTTATTCCGCAGTCTTTTAGCAAAGCATTGTGGATAGCAGGTGATTTTGTATGTTCCACCGGGTTTCCGAATACGCCTAGAATTTTTGTTTTGCCGTCAATCATGTGGGAAAAGTAGAAAAAATTGCCATTCATCCTTATTTTCCAACGCTACGTAGCCGTTTTTTCACGGTTTTTTAACAAATACT